>CALRZB010000139.1:0-7304 GCA_943372555.1 Chryseobacterium gleum
CATCGATATTTTGAAGTCTAGTTCTGTCTTTGATAGTTCTATCCTTATTCGTTTTGAATTTTACTTCAAGAAAATTCAAATTACTTTCCACATAAGATCTCTTTCTGACCTTATAGCGATTCTTTTTCCCATTGTGATGTCGTCTGTAAAAAAGAAAATCTGGAGTATCATAATACAGCGTTTCATATCCGCTTTGACGCAATCCATTAACCTCTAAAACACGGTAAGAGTCTGGTAAAGTTTTAAGAATAGAAACAAGAACAGACATACTAGTCATAAACTTAGTATCTGTTCTATTCATCAATTCTACACCATCCATTTCCTCGAGTGAGATTGGTGCGAAAGACTGTAATATATTTGAAAGTTCGCTCACAGGTTTCAACAAATGTAACGTCAATGTTACTAAACTCAAAGTTGACTGAATAAATATACGTACGTTTAGTGCAATGAAAAAATTTTCTCAAACATGCGAATGGGTAGCATTCCAACATAGAAGCGACTTACCCGAAAATGAACAAGTCCTTCTGCAACGAGCCCACGAAGCGCGTTCCAGAGCCTATGCACCATATAGCAGATTCTCTGTTGGTGCCGCACTTATCTTAGAGGACGGAACCATAATAGAAGGAAATAATCAAGAAAATGCTGCGTATCCAAGCGGATTATGTGCCGAGCGTGTTGCCATTTTTTGGACAGGAGCTAACCATCCTGGAAAAAAAATCATCGCAATGGCTATCACAGCCTCTTCTGATTTGTTTACATCTGATAAACCAATAGCACCTTGTGGCGCATGCAGGCAAGCGATGTTAGAATACGAATTGAATCAAAAAGAATCCATTCAACTCATCATGCAAGGAGGAGATGGAGATATTATTAGAATGGATGGAGTGAAAAATTTACTTCCCATCTACTTTCATGAAGATGGATTAAAAAAGTAGTTTTAAAATCTCCAATTTACCATCAGCATTAGAACCTGGTTGTAGTTTCCATACTCATAGTAACTTCCTTTGTTCACCACATTTGGAGATGGGCGCGTTGGAATAATGCTTGTCGCCCCGCGCAATTCCATAATCAAATGGTCACCTATAATTCTAGATACACTAAGGTTTCCAGCCAAATCCAATTTATCAAAAGATGGTAAAGGTTCATATTCAGCGCCATTTACAACTTCCTTTTGGCTTACCAGAACTCCTGCGCTTGGTCCAATTCCGAATCGCCAATTCGATTTGGAATAAGTAACTAAAATGGGGACATCGATATAGTTCAATCTGAAGGCGAACGTATTGAAATCACCATTATCAGGGTCAGCTTGTTTTTTTGAACCCTTATTCGTGTACTGCATGCCCATGTAGGTTCCCATGACTCCATTAAAATCCATATGAATCCATGCTCCACCGGCCATTCCAAACTTATCCCAACCCGCTAAAGCATCCCCACTTATTTGAGAGGTAACGCCGCCAACGACAAGACCTCCAGTAAAATCGACTTGACCGAATACACATTCGGTCATAAGTAAAAATACTATTGCAATTAGTGTGTTTCTCATTCTGCAACCTTTGCTTCAACTGAGTTTATTATTTCGCCTGTCGCATTGTCTACCAGAGCCGCAATTACTTCGCAATTGTCAGCAACCCAATTAGAGCTCAACTGATAACTAAATGATTTTGCTATTTCACTACCAGCAACTGGACTCGAAGAAATAGGTAAACCATAGGCGCCCGTAATAGCATCACGCAAAATATGATTGTGTTCGTAATCCATAATTTCTGTAGGATCTTGATTGTAATCTTCTTGTGGGCTAATAACATGCGACTCAACTACAAACAAAAGCAAACTGTATGAACCAGAGAGTTCATTTACAAATTGCGTATGGGTATGAATATTCAAAATTCCATCTGCAGGGACATAAGAAAGCTGCATTTGCATTGCTGCATCTGGGGCTTCTGCAAGTTCTGCATTAATCATCTCTAACCAATCCGCATAAGGATAAGCATTTGCGATACCGGTAACCCGGTTGATTCGTGCGCTAGGATTGAACCCACCTTCAAGCTGTCCCCAATACACATCCCCTACTTCTGTATTGTAGTCCACGTCAAAAGGTTCTGAGCTCACTGCCGCGAGTGTACCCGCGTGAACGCTCATCAATACTAGTCGTTCACCGAGATCTTCATTCCATTGATTTGCCAAAGCTGTTGCTGGTGGACAAAAGCCGCATAAGTGGCCTGTAAACTCCTCTAGAAATACATTTTTCACCGGATTTACAATTGGAGTAAAAGTTGGTGCAGGACCATAAATCGATTCCAAATATTGGTTTTGTATAACAATAATCAAATCTTCTGTATCGCTACAGCTATTGAATATTAGGACTATTGCACTTGCAAAAAGGACTAGAGTCTTTTTCATTTTGCTATTTTTTATCAGAATGTACTTGTGATTGAAACTTCAAAGCCATTAGTAGCTGGCACTGCTCTACATACACCTCCGATGCAGAATACCCCCTCACGGCGTTTTCCGTAACCGAGAGAAATACGATTTGCACCATTGATATATCCTACAGTTCCGAATAAATAGTGAATACGCTTGTCCGCATTCGAATTCCCATAATTGTATTGATCAATAATTGCAATATTCCAATGAGGAGAATAAGTATACTCCAGCAACGCTGTTCCCCAGTCACCCTTGTCCTGCTTGGTTTGCATAGCTTGCAATTCAAGATGGAAATTGTTTTTTGGAGTCAACTTATAATTGATTTCGATAACTTCAATATCGGCATATACAAGGCCTTTGAAGTCATTTGAAACAGGAGTAGCAAGTGTATTAAACTCAAGATAATAATATGTTGCAGCTACGGACCATTTCTTATTCAGTTTACGCTTGATTTCAATGTTCAAGTCGCGTACATATTTATCATTACCAAATCCATATGAGGCTCTTTCATAGCCGTAAACAACAGCGTCAGAACCCGTCAATTCTTTTTTATCCAAACTGTTTGCCGCAGCAAAGTTCAACGAAATGAGCGTTCCGTATTTTCCTCCAATTTTGGTATTCTTAGGAAGATTATAAAAAACTTCCGCCATAAAACTTGATTCACCTGCAATTGGTGTTGCGTATGGATAAAGCGTAGCTGCAAGATTGTAGGTATGCTGCTTTGTAATTGCAGGATTAAAGTTTACTGGTAAATCAAACAAAGTAGCGTCGCGTTCAGAGCGGAAGCTCATATTGTCGACATTTTTCGCAGCAACATTAATTCCCAGTCCTTTGCGGCTATATGAAGCGTTTACGAAAATAGCCTCGCCCGTTTTGTAGATATAATTATTGTCCTTACTCGGGTCGTTTACTTTATTCGCGTACTCCGCAAAAATCGAGAAAGGTCCATGAATAATGTTTATGCGACCTGCTGCCAAACCTATATTTTCAGGATAGCTGAGAAGCAATGAATCAACAACAAAATTTCCACCCTGTTGAAATTTACTTATGAAACTTCCTCCAAGAATTACTTTTGTTTTTGCTTCTGAAAAACGTGATGTCGCGCTATCACTTTTCAATCTAATTTTCTTTAATGAACCAGCTAAATCATTAAGGTGAATTTCACCGTCAATACCACGAAGTAGGGATTCTGAATTAATCAATCGGCTATCGAAGGCATAGCGCTGATACCCATAAACGGCTTTTACAGTAGCGCCTTGAAAAGGAGTGTAAATCACACGTGCGCCATCCATGGCATTATCAATTCCTAAGTTAGGTTCCCAATATGTTCTGAAAGAAAGTCCTGAACCAAACTGTTCATAGAAATTTCCAACGGTGATATCGAGTCCATCATTATTGTAGCGAGCGAATCGGTGACCGATACCAGTACCTTTAAAACGTCCACCAACAGAGTATCCTTGAATTGCATCGACATAAGATTCGAAACGAACGCCAGCGCTAAATTTACCGTAGGTGTATGTGAAATTTCCAAAAGCATTCAAGCCAGTTTTAGCAGCAGGAACGATGGCTCCAATAAGTGAGTCTTCGGTGTATTGCTGCCAAAGCATTTGGAAGTTACCGTGCAGTTGTCCTTGGATTGGTTTATTTTCATTTTCCGACTGAGAGAATAGTCGATTTACGCAAAGGAGGGATACACAAATTATCAAACAGGCTTTGATATTCATAATGCAAAAGGCTATTGGTCAATTAGCCCGCAAATTAGCAATAAAAAAGCCCTCAATCGAGGGCTTTAATGATATTCTGAGAAATAAAAATCGTTTAGGATTTTAGTTTCAAAAGTTCTTTATGAAGTTCTTCTTCGTCGCCTTCAGCATAATTGTTGTGTTGCCAAACGATATTTCCAGAACCGTCTACCAAGAAAGTATGAGGAACATTGTTTACACCTAGTGCTTGAGCGAATTGTTTGTTTGAATCTAGAAGAACAGTGAAATCCCATGAAACGCTGCTTACGTAAGGGGCAACGCGGCTTACACTTCTTTGATCATCGATTGATACTGCGATAATTGTTACACCCGTTTCTTTTTGCCAATCTTCATATAGCTCAGCATAGTTGTTCAATTCCTTTTTACAAGGGCTGCACCATGTTGCCCAAAAACAAATCACTATTGGTTTTCCATTATTGCTAAGGGTTCCGGTATCAATTGTATTGCCTGAAAGATCTTTTAGTTGAACGCTAGGCAATTTTGCTACTTGAGCGGTTGCTGCTTGGATGGTGAATGCTGTAAGAAGCAGGAGTAAGAACTTTTTCATTCGTATATTATTTACAGGTGCAATTTAGATGTTTTTCGTGGAGACAATCATCGTACCAAAAAGGATCTTTTGGGATTCTTGTTTTCTTATAAAAGAAAACGCCCCCCCGTCTTCGACGGGGGGGCGCTTCGTATGTTGATCAAAAATGATCTAATTATTTAGCAACAGTCAAACGAGTTGTAGAAACAACACCGTCAACGTTGAAATTAACCATGTAGATACCAGCGTTTAGGTTGCTGAAATCGATTTGGTTGTTGTAAGTACCAGCTTGTTGAGTGCCTTTGTTCATTGAAACAACGCGCTCACCTAGCATGTTAATCACTTCGATAGTTACTACTGCTTCAGAAGCAAGTGTGTAGTTTACGTTAGTGATTGAATTAGCTGGGTTTGGATAAACACCGAAAGATGAAGTAGAAGTAATTTCTTCAACACCTACAGTTTCGCTTACGTTAGCACCAGCAGTAAAAGATGTATATACAAAAGAACCATCGTGATCAAGGAATGATGTCATGTAAGTTCCGTTGTCGATACCGTAAGCTTTGATGTAACCATCAAAACCACCTGTGTAAAGGGCTCCGTGCATACCATCGCCATATGAATCATATACTGTCATTGCATAACAACCTGTAGCAGGAAGGAAGTTCGTTACATAAACATCAACTACAGCTTGAGCAGCTGTTGAGTTTGCGCCATATGGACCACCAGAAGCTACAACGTTTCCGTTTTCGTTTGTGATTTCCCATGTGATCTCATATGGGTATTGGTCTGTAGTCATCTCAACAACAACTTGAGTAGTTGAAGGAGCGCCTACTGCTACTGATGGAATTAATTCATTGTTTGACATGTTACCATCATTGTTACCTTCAACAGTAATAACCATTTCAGAACCCAAAGATAAAGTAGTTGTACCAACCATAACGTCGGCCGCTTCGAAATTGCCGAGGTTACCAGTCCAATTGTAGGTAATTGGGGGCGTAGTTCCAGCAACTGTAATTGTAGCCGAAGTTAATGGCTCAGTTCCGATGTGCAACATTTTTACCGCTACCTCAACCTCATCACAAGTAATAGTTGTACCGTCGTACGATAAAAAAGAAGGGTCGGTTGTAGGAACAGTCTGACAAGCGTTGTTTTGGATAAATGTCCAATGCTGAGCAGCAGAAATTTGACCTGTTTCAGTCACGATACCGTTTGGGCAAATTGTGTAAATTGTTGGGAAATACGCAGCTTGAAGGATATCACCGATAGAAGCATCGTCAATGATTGGATAGCCTGTTCCGCTAACCCAGTTACCTTGTGTATTTGCACCTGTTCCATTCAGGTCAGCATTGGTAGTTGCGCCATCACCTTCAACGAAAAGGACAACAACAGTACCGCCGTTTTCAATCCCGTGTTCTTCCCAAAGGGTTTCCAAAGCACCACTGTTGTGGTAGTTCCAACATGGACCGCACCAAGTCGCAGACACGTCTACTACTACAGTGAAACCTTGTTGAAGGTAGTCATACAAAGTGTGTGTGTTGCCGTCCAAGTCAGTTCCAGTGAAATCTGGAGCCATTGAACCT
This sequence comes from Chryseobacterium gleum, assembly GCA_943372555.1. Classification (GTDB taxonomy): domain Bacteria; phylum Bacteroidota; class Bacteroidia; order Flavobacteriales_D; family Sanyastnellaceae; genus JAIXWP01. The sequence continues at coordinate 6,294 of CALRZB010000139.1, forward strand.
GAGGCTAATTGTGCATTTGCAGCGCCTACAGAAAAAATTGTAGCGAGAGCAAGTAAAATTCTCTTCATTTTGGGTTAATTGGTTTGAATTATTTTTCGATTGATTCAGCCAAAGTACATAATTCTTCGACAATTGCGAATCATTAACACGTGAAAAATAGTAAACCTAAGAACTTCGACAGCCTTCCTTTTAACACATATATCCGATAAAACTCTATCTTAAAAAACCAATAAGTACATTACTTTGATAATGTTAATCAAGATACTATGCTTATTTTTGAAACATATATTTAAACGAACATGAAGAAAATTATACTTATCACATCACTCGCTCTGTTGACTAATGGCTCTTTCGCCCAAAGTCTAACGCTTTTAGAGCCAGTTACTCAAGTAAATGGAACTATTGCTGAACTAGGTGCAACAGGAGAATTAATCGCTGAATGGGGTGTCCAAAATATAAGTGAAAATTTCCTTGAAGTGCGCGCCAAACGTTCGGTTCAACAAAATGTTCAAGGCGCAATCAACTACTTCTGTTGGGGTGTTTGTTTCGATGAAAACACGAATGTTTCCCCTGTTTCCGTTAATCAAGACATGAACGCAGGCGACATTAATAACACTTTCTATGCTCACTATCGCCCACAAAACAATGCTGGCGAAGCGATTATTCAATACTGTTTCTTTAATGCAGCAGATCCTACAGACGAAACCTGTCAAACTGTTACATACTGCGTAGATTGCATTCAAAGCGTTGCTGAACAAAGCTTGGATATCGAAGTTGGCGAAATTTATCCCAATCCACTTAAAGGCTTGGGATCAATTTCTTACAATTTGCCTTCTACTCCGAAAAACGCCAAACTCTTCATTTACAACATGGTGGGAGAAGTAGTAAAAGAATCAACTATTACTTCCAAAAATGGTGTTATATTAATCAACGGAGCTGATTTCGAAAGTGGTATATACCTTTATTCAATTCAAATGGATGGTAAGGCTTCTGCGATGAAAAAACTCGTAG
>CALRZB010000140.1:0-7237 GCA_943372555.1 Chryseobacterium gleum
GCCTGAGAATATTGCATGGGCACTTCGCACAAATGCGAAAGGTCTTTTAGAAAAACTTAATGAGTGGATAGCTCGATCTGATACTCAAAAGAAAATTGCAAAAACACACACAAAGTATTTTAAAGTTGAAGCTAAATACGGCGATTACACAATGCCGACATTAGGACCAAATCAAATTTCACCTTACGATTCTCTCTTTAAAAAATACGCTCCAGAAATTGGATGGGATTGGAAATTATTGGCAGCATTAAGTTACCAAGAATCGCGCTTCAATCCCAATGCTGAATCTTGGAGTGGTGCATTTGGACTCATGCAGCTAATGCCTGAGACAGCAGCTAAATTTGGCTGTGATTCTAGCCAAACGGAAGAACCAAACATCAAGGCTGGAGTTAAGTATATCAAACATCTTGAGCGTTTCTGGAGGGACAAAATAAACAACCCAGACGAAAGAAGGAAATTCATACTCGCAAGTTATAATATTGGTCCTGGCCATATTCTAGACGCACAAAATTTAGCCAAAGTACTAGGCAGAGCGGACTCTATTTGGGATGGAAATGTGGCAGAGTGCTTACTATTAAAAACACAAGAAAAATACTACACCATGGATGTAGTCAAACATGGATACTGCAGAGCTCAAGAGCCATATCATTTTGTAGGAAAAATTCTTGCCGTCCATCAACATTACCAGACAAAAACAAAAAAATAGATGAATATAAAAAACATATTCTTTTTACTCGCCTTTGTCCTTTTAGCTATCGCCTCTTGCAAAAAAGACAAGCGAAATGTACACATCCTTCAAGGAACGGTTACAGATGGAAGAACAGGGAATGGGCTGAGTGGTTGTTTTGTTGAAGTAGAGCAACAAGTTCTTTCAGATGGGACCTTTGGAGGTGTTTTCAATAGTGCTGCCACTAGTTCTACCAATGCATCAGGAGGTTATGCTATGGAATGGGAACGAGAGAATATGGTAGAGGTGCGTCTAGTAGTGGAACGCACTGATTATATTGAAAAAACTATAAATCTCAACCCCAATGATTTTAATCCTGATGAGGCGGTAATCCAAAATGTCGAACTATTTCCTGAGGCATATGTTCAGGTTGACATTACTCGAAACATTCCAGGTGCCAATTCAGATGAATTCGATTTTAGATTCGACAATGCTAATTTCGATTGTGTTTGTTGTAATAACAATTGGAAATCAATTGCTGGTGCAACTGCTGACACCACTTTCTCATGTAGACTCTATGGTGACACATGGTTAAAATTCAAGAAGCAAATCTTTACTGCAGAGCTTGACACTATCATTACGGATAGTATTTTCTGCCCAAGATTTCAGACTTCTACCATACAAATCGACTGGTAATATTCTGTTAACTTAAAGCTCTAGTTTTTCGTTAACTTAGCCCTATAAATGAAACCCTGCATGAGAAAAAAGCTACTATTAGCTGCGTTTGCGCTATTTCAAATCATTTCATACGGTCAACAGGCCAACCTTCCTGTGGGATTCACAGACCAAGAATGGGAAGCCGTTCTTCATGGTAATGTAACAATTCAAACATCTCGCGGAATAGAATCACCTCCACCTGGAGATTATATAAGAGCCGCTGCCGAATGGGAAGAGATTCAAGCACTGACAATTGCTTGGACTAGTTATCCGGGAATATTGAAACAAATTGTAGCTGCGGCTAGACTTGAAACTCGCGTAATCATATTAACAGAAGACGCTGGAGAAACAGAAGATTATCTAATGAGCAGCAACATCGGCGGTGCTGCTTTTACTGACATGAATAATGTCACATTGCTTGATGGCAATTTCGACAGTATCTGGATGCGTGATTACGCTGCTAATCCAGTTTATGGAAATGAGGTAGATGATCTCGTGCTTGTTGATTGGATTTACAATAGACCAACCCGTCCCAATGATGATGCTTCTCCTGAATTAATCGGAGCAGAATTGGGACTTGACGTACACACAATTACACAAGCTCCAAATGATTTAGTAAACACAGGAGGAAATTGGATGTCGGATGGTTTCGGAACCGCCTTCGCTTCTAAATTAATTTTAGAAGAAAATGAAATCAACAACCCATATGGTGTTACAGCGAAAACTGAAGAGGAAATAGATCTAATTGCACAAGATTATCTGGGTATAAATCGCTACATCAAGATGGATGCATTGCCATATGATGGCATTAACCACATCGATATGCACATGAAACTTCTCGATGAGGAAACCATCCTAGTAGGGGAATATCCTGATGGAATTGCAGATGGTCCGCAGATTAATGCCAACATTGAATATGTTCTTTCGAATTATAATTCTAAGTGGGGAACTCCTTACAAAATCATTCGCATTCCTATGCCTGATAGTCAAGGTGGATTGTGGCCTAGTTCTACTCCTACAGCGGCTTACTACCGCACATACACCAATGCAGTTTTTGTAAATAAAACAGTTATCTTACCTACGTACAGAGAGCAGTACGATACCACAGCTATGCGTATTTGGCACGAGGCGCTTCCTGGTTTCAATATTGTAGGAATAGATTCTGACAATCAGGATGAACCTATTATTTCGGCTAGTGGCGCTATTCACTGCATCACGCATAGTGTTGGTGTAGAAGATCCAATGCTCATCTCACATCAACCTCTTTCAGATACTGACAATACCATCACTCCATACGAAGTGGTAGCTTACATCCGTCATAGAAGTGGAATCGATAATGCTCAACTATATTGGAAAACAGATTTGAATGCTTCGTACAACGAGGTTCAAATGGTTTCAATTGGTGCCAACAATTGGCAAGGCTATATTCCTGCGCAACCAGAAGGAACAATGGTTTATTACTACATACAAGGCGAATCTGTAAGTGGGAAAGTACAAGTTCGACCAATTGCTGCACCGGATGCTTATTGGAAATTTAAAATTGGTCAAGTAGAACTTAGTGTTTCGCCAGAACTTGGATTTGAATATGGAAAAGTATTCCCTAATCCTGCTTCTGCGATTACATGCATTCCGTTGACATGTGCTCGTCCAACTCAGGGTGAAATCACAATTGTAAACAGCCTTGGTCAAACAACATTAAATGTATACTCAGGCAATATGCCTATGGGTGAAAAAAGATATTTCTTCGACGCGTCTCAACTATCTGAAGGCGTCTACTTTATTCATGTGAAAGCAGCCACAGGTAGCGCTAGCTATCCACTGGTAGTTCAACCTAAATAATGTATCGAATTGAAAAAACTCGTCTCTAATGAAGCATTAGCAAGCGCCACAAAGCTTCCTAAGGACAATCCTATTATCCCCTTGTTATCTCGCGTTGCGCGTATTGACAAGGTCAATGAATTGTATGCTGATATCTGCAAAGAAGAAGGACTTGCAGCAATTGATCGTCTATTCCAAACACTTGAGGTCGAGCTAGAATTCGATCCAAAAGAATTAGAAAACATCCCGAAAACGGGACCATTCATCGTAGTTGCAAACCATCCCTTTGGTGCATTGGATGGATTAGCTCTGATAAAAGCGATTGCGGCAGTCAGGCCCGATTTTAAAGTGATGGCCAACTTTCTTTTACAAAGTGTAGAGCCGATTAAAAATCATTTCTTGTCTGTCAATCCTTTCGAAGAAATGAAAGGAGCCTACAACAATATCGGCGGTTTAAAAGCAGCTTTGCTGCACATAGAAGCAGGTTTACCACTAGGGATATTTCCTGCTGGAGAAGTCTCCACTTTTCAAGGAGATTTGAAAACTATCGCTGATAGAAAATGGCAGAACTCAGCTATCAAAATTGTAAAGAAATCAAAAGTGCCTGTGGTACCATTGTATTTTGATGGTGCCAACTCGCGTATATTCCACTTGCTTGGATTGATTCATCCGGGATTGCGCACGCTTGCGTTGCCATCTGAGATGCTAAAGAAAAAAGGCAAGACAATAGCACTCCGAATTGGTAAACCTATTGCTTCAAAAGATTTAGAAATGTTTACCAATGCCGATCAACTCGGCAGATATCTCAGAGCAAAAACGTATGCGCTCGGAAGCAGCTTTGAAGTGCGACGAGATTATTTTAGACTATTTAGATTTCCGCAAAAAGAAGATGCAATCATAGATGCTGTTCCTCATGAATTAATAATGAAGGAAATCAGTCAAATCGATGCCTACAAAACACTGTCTTATGACAACTTCGATTGCTTTGTAGTAGGAAGTGATATTATTCCAAACATACTTCGTGAAATCGGAAGATTAAGAGAAATCACATTCCGAAATGTTGGTGAGGGTACGAATAAAAGCATTGATTTAGATGAATACGATTTGTATTACGATCATCTTATTCTTTGGGATCGTAAGGCAGAAAAAATAGCAGGTGCATATCGTATTGGAAATGGTCCAGAAATCGTATCTCGCTATGGAAACAAGGGTCTTTACACTAGTTCTCTTTTCAGAATGTCGACTAAAATGAAACCTATTCTTCGTCAAAGTGTCGAATTAGGCCGTTCATTTATCACTACCGAATACCAGAAACATCGGCTTTCACTTTTCTTACTTTGGAAAGGAATTCTATTCTATTTGATAGCAAATCCTCGATTCAGATACATCATTGGTCCAGTTTCTATTTCAAACAGCTATCAAGAAGTTTCTAAAGAACTAATCATTCAGTTTATTAAGCGAAATTATTTTGATCACGAATTAGCAAAGTTTGTTGAACCAAAAAATGCATTTCGTCCAAAAGTAAAAAATATAGATACAAACGTATTGCTCGATGCGAGTAGCAGTGACATGAAGAAAATGGATAAAATCATTTCTGATATCGAGCCTACGAGTTTCACTATGCCTGTTCTATTAAAAAAATATCTTCAACAAAACGCCAAGATTCTCGCGTTCAACGCTGATCCAAAATTCAACAATGCCTTAGATGGTTTGATGTTGTTGGACATGCAAAATCTGCCTGCAGATACGGTTGAAACTCTTAAACGAGAAATGGTCGAAAGCCCTAATTAATCTATGACTTCAAGAAGACAATTCATTACCAAATCGAGTTTAAGTGCAGCAGCATTAGGTCTCGGATTATTTGCTCGTGGCGAAGAAAACCGAATGGATATTCGGTCAAAGAAAAAGAGCAAACCTGTATATAAAGAGGGTTTGGTAATATCAACTTGGAATGCAGGAATTCAAGCTAATGAAGCCGCATGGAAATCTCTTGAAGCAGGAGGCAATGCGGTAGATATGGCAGAAAACGGCGTAAAAGTAATCGAGGCGGATTATAGCAATCTATCTGTTGGTCTTGGCGGCTTTCCGGATCGTGAAGGTCACACCACTTTGGATGCTTGCATAATGGATAGTAAAGGACGAGCTGGTTCTGTTTGTTTTTTAGAAAAAATAAAACATCCCATTACTGTTGCAAGAATGGTAATGGAAAAAACACCACACGTAATGTTGGTCGGAGAAGGTGCGCAGCAATTTGCACTTTCTCAAGGAATGAAATTAGAAGACTACGAAAGTCCAGAGTCGATCAAGGCGTACAAAGAATGGTTGGTGAAAAGCGAATACAAGCCTATTATCAATATTGAAAACCACGATACTATAGGAATGCTCACGATGGACAAACAAGGCGACATAAGTGGCGCTTGCACTACCAGCGGACTAGCATTCAAAATGCGCGGACGTGTGGGAGATAGTCCTGTTATCGGTTCAGGTCTTTATGTAGACAATGAAGTTGGAGGCGCAACAGGTTCAGGGCTTGGAGAAACAGTGCTTCGCTCCTGCTCTACTTTTTTGATTGTTGAATTGATGCGCCAAGGTGCTTCACCTCAAGAAGCATGCGAGGAGGCAGTGCGCCGTGTGGTGAAGATTAATTCATTCATGACGGAAGATTATCAAGTTGCATTTATCGCCATCAACAAAGCAGGCGAAACAGGAGCCTATGGAATACATAAAGGCTTCAATTATGCTCTATACAAAAACAAGTCGAATCAATTGATCGACTCTGCTTTTATCGGAAAATAAAAGAGATTACTTTTTGAAAGCGTTTTCTGCTTCGGTAAGAATCGTTGCTGGACCGCCAAAGTGATCAATGATTTTCACATGCGGAAAATCAGCATCAATCACTGCTTTTATAGCAATACGATCGTGAGGATCTACACCACCTCCCATGAAGACTGCGTCTACTGGTTGTGATTTAAGAAACTCAATTGCACCAGCAACCTCCACAAAGCCGCTTGTAGTGTAGCCGCCTTTGTTCAATAGGTTCTGTGCATTTTCGACAATATAGTCGTGCTTGCCAAAAACCACAATTTGCTTAGCAGTAACAACCTCTGTCTGAGTTGAGGGAATTTCTTGAATCGGTTCTTCCATATAATTATCCAACTTCGGGGCTACAAATTTACACGACCTTTCACCATCTTTGCCCTTAAAGATTTCAACTATTTCACATTGCATACACTGACATCCATAATTCGCCTTGCGCGCCCTATCAACTTGGGAATTGTTGGCTTGACAATGTATGTCTTGCGATATTTCATCATTTTGCCTATAATCGAACAGCAACATGTTGGAATTGAGCCCCAAATGAGTGATTTGGACTTTTTTATACTCACTCTAGTTGTCATTTTATTAACAGCCAGCGGCAACATAATCAATGATTATTTTGATGTGAAAGTCGATAAAATCAACAAGCCTGAAAAAGTACTTGTTGGTAAAACGGTAAAAAGGAGAGTTGCAATGGCACTCAACCACGGCCTAAACATCACCGCAATCTTATTTTCAGCCTATCTCAGCGTCAAGTTTCATTCGTGGACGACGATGCTGATTCCGCTCTCTATTGCCACTCTATTATGGTTCTATTCACCCATTTTCAAAAAGCAAATTTTCATAGGTAATATTATCGTTGCTATATGCGTAGCAGTTATCCCAATTTGGGCGGGGATATTTGAGATGATAGGATTAACACACGAGTATGGTCAAAACAATGAAATTCTAGCCATCATCAATTCAATGTGGAAATGGTTGGGCATGTATGCTCTCTTCGCTTTTCTTATTTCATTGAGTCGCGAGGCGTTCAAAGACCTGGAAGATTTGCAGGGTGATAAAGTGGGGGAATACAAAACCTTACCACTTGTACTTGGTCAAAACTTCGCCAAAATATACGCTTCAGCAATGATGCTATTCTGTCTAGTAGCAGTGAGCTATTTCTACCACAGTCTCGGGTTCAGACTTCTTGACAATATCATCGAAAGCGCTGCAGTA
>CALRZB010000141.1:0-7160 GCA_943372555.1 Chryseobacterium gleum
TGATTCAGCATCTTCGAAACCGACGCAGTTCATGTTTTCTGTTTTGTTTATCAGAAATGAATAGACATCCCTGATTTCGTGATCGTCTTCGACAAGAGCGATGCTAAGTTTTTTTATTTCAGACATGTATATTCTATTCAAATGTTATAATGTGAGTCGAATTGAAATTACGGTACCGCCGGTGATGTTAGGTGAAATAGTGTATTCAGCATTGATTTCGGAAGCGCGTTTTTTCATGCTTTTCATCCCAATTTTATTATTGGATTTTTCAATACCAATTCCATTGTCGACAAGTGTAATTTTGATTTCTTTTTTATCAGAAAGGAAGCTTAAGTGAATATTAGTAGCCTTAGAATGTTTAAGCGCATTGTTCATTCCTTCTTTAAAAATCAAAAACAGATTTCGTCTTTGAAGTGACGAAAGCGCACTTTTTTCTATGGCTGACTCGTGGAAATGAAATTCTATTTGTGTTCCTTCAAAAAAATCTTTACCGTAGTAATGAAGGTAGGCCGCAAGGTCAGAAGTGGTATCATAAATGGGATTTAAAGCCCAAATGATTTGATCTGCTTTTAGTCGAAGTCCGCTTGCATTTAAGATTATTTTATTGGCTAAAGTTTTTTGCGAAACAGCATCGTCATCTTCTTTTAAACGCTCAGCCATCAGGGCGATGCGCGTAAGATCTGCGCCTACATCGTCATGCAGATCTATTGAAATTCTTTCACGCTCGGCTTTGATGGTTGATATCTGTTTTAGTTTTAAAATTCGTGTTCTACTGTAGACGTATAAAATGAGAGCCAATATGCCAAATATGAATACTACGGAAAGAATTGCGAAGTAAGTGGTTTTCCAGAACGGAGCGATAACATGAACTACAACAATCTCTGGTTTTGACCAATTAGAACCAATAATTCGAGAACGAATGTGAATGTTGTGATCACCAAATGGTAAGTCATTTACAGATAAGTTTCTCGAGTGAAGTGTAGTCCAATTGGACGTGTCGTCGATAGCGTATTGAAAGACGACATTATTATTATGATTTATCGAAACGCACGAAAACTCGATGAGAAGGTTGTTGTTCAGGTAGTCGATTTCTACGGGAGTGTTTCCGAAAATTTTTCCCCATGTTCCAGAGATAGTTCTGATATAGGTATTTGATTTTGCGACAACGAGTTGGTCTTTATTTTTTGGAACACGCAGCAAGCCGTGGTTTGTTGCGGCATAGACGTGTTCGGTATCGATGTATATTTTTCGAACATCCATGTTGAGAAGACCTTCGTTTTCGCCAAATGAAACCACATGAAGAAGTTCGAGATTATCAGAAAGTACGAGTTTTTTAATTCCCTTATTTGTGCCACACCAAAGAATGTTTTCTTCAAGAGCGACGCATCGAATTAAATCTACATCCAGTGCATCTTTATAGGAAATGGTTTTGATGAGAACATCATTCTTAAAAAACATTATTCCGTCATTTTCAGATGCACCAATCATGATTTGGTTTTTGTTTTCAATTAAATCGAGAAACCTGAGGTCGGATATTTTGGTTTCTAAAGGTTTTTCTTCAAGCGGGTTTGTGACAATAAAAAGACCATCGATACATGACGACCAAAGTCTATTTTTATAATCTACAGCTATCGAAAAACCACGTTTGAGTTGGCGTGCATTGCTGATATATGATAGCTGATTCTTGTCATTGGTGTCCCAATGATATAGACTAGCAGATGTATTGTACCAGAGAATTCCGTTTTTATCGAGACACATATCCTTTGCGCCAAACCATGATTTTAATTTATCGGTTCTATAGACATTTATAGGGGATAATACATAATTGCTATCAAGCAACATGACTTGATTATCAAGTCCAATAACCACTCGATTATGTGGTATTTCTAGCAAGTTTATTAGTCGAACATCAGGGGTGTTGTCTAAGTTAGTTCTACTTGACAAACCGCTTTTAAGATTGTGAACGCCAAGCCAAGTCCCATTTTCACCCCATAGGATTTTTTGATCTTTCCTAACAATTACAGTATGGGTTTCGGGATCGTCGGTGTTTTGTTCTTTGCCGATATAGACGACGTCCTTTGCATTAGCATTCTGAAAGTACAAACCTCTTCCTCGTGTGCAAAACCAAACGTTTTGATTGTGATCAAGTAAGACACCGTTAATACGACAATTCTCTAGAAGAGCAACCATTTGGCCAGTGTTGTGGTCGAACGTTTCAAGTCTATCATTTTTTCCAGCTATGAAAAGTTGATCATCATCGGTTAGCAGGTAACGGTGAATTGGGCGTTTGAATTGAAAAATTGTTTGTAAGGAATCGTTGATTATTTCACGAAGAAATTGCTTTTCATCGTAATAGGTAGCGTGCGATTGCGATGTATATGCGAAAACATTGTAGAAATAGTGTTCAAGTGTTTTGGTTCTAGTGAAACTATTGTCGGCATAATTGAATTTGAAAACACTTTGATCAAAATACACATACAAGGAGCTGTCTCGAGCATCATGCAGCGGAAAGGCTGTGTGCTGCGTAGATGGGGCAATATTTGGGCTGTTTTTGTCAAAAGGAACTTGTAATTGTAAGACCTTTTTGTCTTTAGTAAATAGCGTAATATAATTCCCCTGAGAGCTGAACCAGAGGTTTCCGAAATAGTCCTCGAAAAAGCTAACCGTAGCTTGCGGAGTGACACAGTTGACTAGCGCTGGGTCGTTGAATTCGTTGTAAATAACTCCGTTGAAGTAATAACTGATTTTACCATTTAAAGCAAGAAACCAAACGCGGCCAATTTTATCGGCAAAGACTTTTAAAACTTCATTATCCGGCAGGCCATCAGCGGTGGTGAAGTTGTCGAAAAAATACCCATCATAACGCGAAACACCATGATCTGTTCCTATCCAAATGAAACCATTTTGATCCTCGCAGGCATGATAGACAATAGAGCTAGGCAAGCCATCGCTTACAGTGAAATTTCGCAGACCAATTATCTGACAGGACACAGAATATTGGAGAATGAGAAAGAAAAGGAATAATGTGGATCTCAAGATGGTTGGTTGTGCGTTGGTGAAGGTATTATTTTTTTGACTGTGAGCCAACATGCTGGGTTCAGAATAGGTATATAGTCGTTTGAAGCGGCTTTTGATTAGCTTTGTTGAAACGAGATGACATGAAAAATTTACTCCTTCTAATAGCAGGCGTAGCGTTGATCGCTTCTTGCACCATGTCTAAGTCTGCAACACCAAGCCAGGCGAAAGTTGATTCAGTAGCCGATAAATTTCCGGGATACACTCTTGCTGATTTAAAAAAGGGCAAAGAACTTTACGAATCAAATTGCCAAACTTGTCACAAATTGGCGAAGCCAGACTCTGAATCAGAGAGCGCATGGAATCACATTGTACCTGAAATGGTGCTAAAGACGAATGATAAAGCAGGCAAAGACGTGCTTGACGCAGAAGGCGAAAAATTGATCTTACGCTACGTGATTACCATGTCGAAATAATCGAGGGTTTTTATAACCAGAATTTATCTTGTTGTGGAATGTTCTTTTCGTAACCCACTTCAAATGGATCGAACTGTAGCATTCCGAAAATATACCATGCTGTAGAAGACACGCAAGGCGCTGTATCGCTGCCGGTCCAAAGCAGTCCTGTGCCATAACTTGTTCCCAAATTAGTAGCGTAGGGAAGTCCTAAACCGTTAGATATACCCGGGCTTCCGGAGAATACTTTTTCCATTTCTTGTAAATAGAAATTCGCAGAAATGATGTCTCCTGCTTTTTGAAATGCCACAACCATTTCACCTGTTCCTTCGAGCCAAACAGCGTCGCGATCGATGTCGAAACAATAGCCTGTTACACTCAAGTTATTTTGTGTGGCTTGTTGTGTGCACCAAAACATATTGGCCGCAAACAGCGTGCTGCTTGGGAAGTCTTCAAATGTGCAATAGCCCCAAGGGAAATTATCAAGAGCATATTCGTAGGTGTTGTTTGGCCATGAAATGAGCAATTGTTCGCTGTCGTTCCAGCGATCGTTTTCAAGATAGTTGAGCAGGTTAACATGAAATGAAGTATATCCAGAAACCGCGTTGAATGCGTCGATCATGCCTTCTGTCACTTTTCCGATTTGAGAACCATCGGTAGTTGTACCTCCCCAAATCCCCCCGTCTGAATCCTGCAATGAAATTATCCAATTCTCAATTGCTGTTGCAAGTTGTTGATAGGTGTTGTTTCCTGTTTTTTCATGATAATTATTCAATGCAATGAGCATCCATGCGTTGTCACCCAACCATCTGTTGCCACTCGGAATGCCTTGTGCGTCGCGGAATTGAGAGAATCCTCCTGCGCCGCTTTGCAATTCACTTTCTATTCTTGCATTGAAAAAATCGAAAATAGATTCTGCTTTTTCATAGTCTTCATTCGCAATAAAAACAAGCGCAGAAAGTGCATTGTCGTAGAGTGAAACAAAGTTAGAATTGGCAGAACTTTCGAGCAAACCATTATCATTTTGCATTTGAGTAAACCAATTTAACGCTTGATTTACAACAGGATTTTGGTGTGGCTCCGTTTCATTAATAATCAACGTGTCCACGATTACAAGCGTATCTTGAATGATTGTGTTTTCACATTCTTCATGAACGTGGTTTTCTTTTTTACAAGAGAAAAGAGATGCTGAAATTAAAACTGCAAGGAGTATGTTGGAAGAGTTGTTCACTTTTTAGAATATGGGAGTGATGTGCAATATAAGGATTAAATAAAAAAGGGAAAGACCTTGGCCTTTCCCTTTTCCAGTTTTAAAATTCAGTTTACATCTTCACCACGCGCAGTGTTTGCAGACTGTCGTTGTACATGAGGTGAATCATGTACACACTATTGCTGCAGTTGCTGAGGTTGATGTCGAGTGTATTGTTGCCTTCGATGGCTGCGCCGCTCGTGCTCGTGATGACACGGCCTTGCAGATCAACGATGCTCAAGTTGTACTTACCTGCAGAGGTTGTGTTGAACGTGATGCGTGCCTCGCCCGTGGTTGGGTTGGGATACACAGCGATTGCGTTCAAGGCATCGGTTGCAGTCAACAATGGTTCCACTGTATCTTCCTGGCGCGTGCTTTCCATGTCTGTGTCTTGGTCGGCTTCTTCAGAGCGTCTTACACTCACCGACTTGTTAGAAGCCACAGAAGTACCGCATGCATTGGTGCGTGTGACACTCACTGTGCCAGCTACCGTGCCCCAAGTTACCTTGATGGTGTTGGTGCCTTGACCGAGGGTAATGGTGCAACCAGCAGGCACAGTCCAGCTGTAGGTCATACCTGCCACATTGGTGACACTGAAGGTGTTGTTGGTAGTATTTTGGGTGACATTGCTCGGACCGCTGATGGTGCCAGGTGCAGTGGGTGTTGTGCCACCGGTAAGAGCCAAGGTGCGTTGGCTACTTGAACCACCGCAGTTGACAGAGCGCACGCGGAGTGTACCGCTAGTGAAAGTGCTAGCTACCACAACTTGAATCGAAGTTCCAGTTTGCGGCGTACCACTCTCAAAGGTCACACCTGAAGGCAATGTCCATGTGTAGCTTGTTGCATTGGCCACTGCAGCGATGCTATAGGTCTGTGTGCTGTTTTTGCACGGAGCCGCTGCACCGCTGATGGTGCTTGGAGTAGCAGGTGCGGTGAGCTTGATAACAGACAACGACTTATTGCTGCTTGCGCCCGAACAGTTGTTCGCTTTTACTTTCAATGTTCCTGAAGTGAATGCGCTTGCATAGCTTACCGTCATGCTTGTGCCACCTTGCGCCGAAACGAGTGTTGCGTTGGTTGGCGCTGTCCATGTGTAGGAAGTAGCACCTGCAACAGCAGCAATGGTATACGTCACAGAAGTGCTCGGACACACCGAATTGCTTCCGCTGATCGTACCTGGTGTTGCTGGTTTAGGAATCACGTTTACAGTAATCGGCACACAAGCGGTCAATCCGCATGTTCCACCTACCGAACGCACATAATATGTTTTGGTAGACGTTGGGTTCACGGTGAATGTTGAACTCGTGTTGTATGAACAGTCGTTGTCATCATCATCGTTGTCATCATCATCGTTTTCGCACTCATCGTCCCAGCGCCATTGTGCACCAGAAGAAAGTGAACCGATCACGGTAAGAGTGACGGGAGTACCTGCACAAATGGCTGTTGTGCCTGCGCTGCTGGTTACACCTGTAGCACCGCACTGACTGTTTACGGTAATCGTTGCACATGCTGTTGTGTTGCATATTCCTTCAGCGCGCACGAAGTAGGTCGTGTTTGCAGTTTGAGAAACGCTGATCGAAGTGCCAGTACCAATCAAGGTACCACCACAAGAACCGGTGTACCAATTCCATGAAGCACCCGTGCCGAGTGAACCTCCGTTTACGCTGAGCGTAAAGTTGACACCCTCTGTGGCAAAGGCCACTGAAGAAGAGATTGATGTGGGAGCTATACTTGGTGGATTCACCGTAACACTTACACTTTCTGACGTAACACTGCAGCCATTGCTGTTGGTGACCACAACGGTATAATCGCCCGCAGCAGTCGCTGCATAAGTAGCATTGCTGGCACCTGCTATATCGCTGCCATTCAGCTTCCATTGATGCGAAGTGATGGTAACATCGAATCCGATTACAGAAACTGGTGTACTATAACTAAACGAAGTAGTTCCATAGCCCAATTGACCATTACCATTGTATCCCGTTGCCAATGCGGTGCCGTCATTCTTTAAAAACAAGGAATGATTGTCTCCCCCCGACAAAGCAGTGATGCCGTTTAGTCCACTCTGAACTGGTGTACTTTTATCCGTAGTACTTCCATCTCCCAATTGACCTATGCTATTACTACCCGTTAACCAAACCGTGCCGTCATTCTTTAAAAACAAGGAATAAAAAGATCCCGCCGCAAAAGCAGTGATGCCGCTTAGGCTGCTCAACTGCACAGGTGTACTTTTATCCGTAGTAGTTCCATCGCCCAATTGACCATAGTCATTCAATCCCGTTGCCCAAACTCTACCATCATTCTTTAAAAACAAGGAATGAAAAGTTCCCGCCGCAACAGCAGTGATGCCGTTTAGTCCACTCATCTGAACTGGTGAATTTCTCTGCTCAAAGGTTCCATCTCCCAATTGACCAAAGAGATTATTACCCGTTGCCCAAACCGTG
>CALRZB010000142.1:0-7122 GCA_943372555.1 Chryseobacterium gleum
TCGATCTGGCACAATGAAACCCTAACAGATATAGGGAAATGGAAAGATTGGAGACAGGTCTTCGAATACACTTTAAAACGAGCTCAAGAACTAAAAAATTAATCCTTATATTTTTTTAGTTCTAAGTTTGAACCATCAAAAACAGCATAGGTATAGCTATGCAACCATTCACCGAGATTAGTATACTTGCTGCCTCCTGGAAGATCGATTTCCATAGGCAAATGGCGGTGGCCAAATACGAAATGATCGTAATGTTTTTTTAGTAGGATTTCTTTGCAATAGACAATCAACCATTCATTTTCTTCGCCTAAAAAAATGCGATCGCTATCTCCTGTGACGCTTCTGCTATAACCTGAAGATCTATTTGCTAACCAAATACCAAAGTTGGGATGCAAACGAGCAAAAAGCCACTGGCAAAGTGGGGATGCAAATACTTTCTTGATAAACTTGTATCCTTTGTCACCAGGACCTAAACCATCGCCATGTCCAATTAGAAAAGATTTACTACCGAATGAACGTTCGATCGGTTCTTTGTGCAGAATAACGCCACATTCTTTCGGTAAATAATCGAATATCCACATATCATGATTTCCTGTAAAGACATGAACGGGAATACCACTATCCGTAATTTCTGAAAGCTTTCCTAGTAGTCTTGTAAACCCACGCGGAACGGCTCTTTTGTATTCGAACCAGAAATCAAAAATATCCCCAACAAGAAAAATCTCTTCAGCATCGTGTTTGATTTCATCAAGCCATTTCACCACTTTTTTCTCGCGAATCAAGCTCTCTTCGAAGCTTGGAACACCGAGGTGAAAATCAGATGCAAAATAAATTTTCTTGTTGGGGTTGTTCACTTAGATGTTGCGTAATAGATTGAATGGGTTAATCAAATCGATATTCAACTCAAACATAATGGTATTTTTAAATCCAATTCCACTGTTGTCTATATTTCTCTGAATACCTTCCGAATAGAACAAAGGTATGTAAATCTGGAAGTAATTACGTACGATTGGGATACCTACTCCTCCTGAGAAAATGACATCTTCTTGTAATTGATTCTTTTTAAAATCGGCACTATAGCCAGCGCCCATAAATAAACTCAAAGGCAACTTAATTGGAATGTCTACCTCAGCGCTTAAGGAAAGGAAATTAGCTAATCGATTTATCTGATTCCAACCTGCAGATGGAATTAGCACTCCCCCTTGATCCGATGTAATCTGATTACTAAGAATTTCATTTGATTCGGAGTAACGACCTAGGAATAAGCCAGAAAACAAATAATCATTCATACCTGTTGTACCTCCCAAGCCAATCTGAAGTCTTCCTTGATTTTCTCCACTATACTGTTGTATAGGACTAAATTCTCCGGTAAATGCATAAAACGCATCAACATATACCTTCTTCTTCTTTCTCTTGAAATAAGTATATTCAGAATCAACTTTAAATCTTGCCGAATAATATCCTCTTTTTGCAGATTCGCTATATAACGCATCAAAAGTTGGCGTCAAGCCTACCTTACCTCCAAGAAACTCTTTCTGAATATTACCAGTGAATCTTCCTCCCAAAATATTATTGAAATTGTTTACTGGTTGATCAACTCCTTCCAATCTAACATAGTCATGTAAGAAGTTCGCAAAACCTTCCGCACGTATGGATCCTTTCCAACCAAAAGCATCACGAATCCCATTAAACTTACGTTCGATAAATGGATTTATTTGAGTGTAAGATAATTCAGTTTGCGATATTTCGTATGACGGAATGCCCAAACTATATTCGAGATAAGTAAACCTTTTAAAATTAACACCAATAGTAGTTTTTCGCGCGTTAATCCTAGCAGTAGCAAAACCGACAACTCTATTCTTTGCGATGGAATACATTGGTGTTATCGCAAATTCAAACTTGCGCATTGGCAATGTTCTGTTGTGCAGACTTATTCCGGGCATCCATTTATCATGATCATTCCATCCTACGACAGGCATCCAGAATAAACGTGTTTTCGAAGGATCATCAATACCTGTTACAAAATCAAGTTTAAGAGGCTCACGCGTTCTTAAAATTCCTTGTGTGCGAATGTTATTGTTTCCCCTATCAACATCTAATGATCCTTTTTGTAAGTTGACCATTAGGTCGTCACCTTTCACTGCGCCGTCTACTTCAAAAGTCTTCCAGCTTCCTTCATCGAATCCATCAAACCAAGTAGTTTTTTCTTTGCCTTCTGCGTTGATATATGAAATAGAGAATGGAGCGGCAATATCACCTGCGTTAAAAACACTCAAGGATATTTTCCCATCATTATTGATTACACGTTGTGCTTTGTAATCAATTACACCATCCGTGTTGATCACATCTTCAAAGAACCATGATAAGTTCTTTCCTGAAACAGATTCAAAAACATCTCTAATATCCTTTGGAGTCGGGTGTTTAAATTTCCATTTTTCAAAATAGGTAGACATGCACTTCTTAAACATTTCATCTCCCAGATAGCTCTTGAGGTAATTGAATGCAAGTCCCGTTTTCTTGTACATGATTGCGCCATAGTTCATATTTGAGAAAGATGCACTATGTGTTTGTATTGGCTGGTCATTACCAAAACGTGCAGTGATGCCATACATCAATTCATTTTGATAGTTGAGCGGATATTTATCTAGACCAAGTTTCTTTCCTAGTTTTTCTTCCAAAATACCATCATACAATTTTGGATCACCATATTTCCACTCTAGCGTAAGAGTTTCCATGAATGAGTTTATTCCCTCATCCATCCAACCATTTTCACGCTCGTTGCTACCAAATATTCCATAAAACCAGTTGTGTCCAACCTCGTGGATAATCACTGTAGCCAATTGGAAATCGCTGCTCGAATTTCCAATTACCGTAACGTTAGGATATTCCATTCCACCGCCTGCGCTAATTGTCCCGTCTACAGCAGTGCATTGATCGTAGGGATAATCACCTGTCCAATACGAATAGTTATAAAGTGCGTCACCAATATACTCGTTGGCTCTTTCCCATTGCTTCGCATTTTGAGGGGTAAATAAAGCCCAAGTCGTTACAACTCGATTTGTGTTCGGCAACTCGCGTGAACCCTTTCTAACCACCCAACGTTTGTCCGCAAACCATCCGAAGTCATGAACATCTTTCTGGGTAAATCGAATAGACTTCATCTTTTCAGAACTCGCGGGGAATTCGTTGCTATCATCAGAAGGCACTGCCTTTTCAGAAAGTTCATTCATCCACTTCACTTCGCTTGCAGTTTGCAAATCCCCTGTTGCACCTACGACATAGTTTGAAGGCAGATTAATTGTTACATCAAAACTTCCGTATTCACTGTAGAATTCTCCTTGTGTCAAATATGGAATAGGCTTCCATCCTTGTGCATCATACACCGCAGGTTTTGGATACCATTGTGTGATTTGGTAACTCTGTCCAATGTGACCTAAACGACTGATAGAACCAGAAGGAAGTTTTACTCTAAATGGAGTTGAAACTTTGATTTTCGCTCCAGGGGCCAATGGATTAGGCAATTGGATTAAGGCAATGTCTTCATATCCTTGAAAAGCAGAATAAGTCACAGGAGTGCCGTCGATCACGAAATTCAACGAGTCGATATACCCAATATCCTTTCTTTGTGCGTAGAAAAGGAAATAATTACCCATGCTTGCCAATTGCTTCGCTAGAGCCGTCTTTTCATTTTTATAGCCATTAGGCCACAAGTGAATGTATAACTCTGTAATCGTAGAATTTGAATTATTGATGTAATCAAATTCTTCATTTCCATAGATAAAATTGTTTACGTCATCTAGGGTGACATCAATCTTGTAATTGACTTCTTGCTGAAAGTAACTCTGACCGAAGGCAAAAGAATTTGCAAAGATTGCGAGAGTAATTATAGTGTATTTCATATTTAAAGGGATATCAGGCTGCAATATAAAAAAAAACCTCACCGCCTTTTCAGACGATGAGGTCGATCAAATGTTACTAAAATGGTCGGCTAGCGACCCAAAATCTGTTTGAGGTAGTCTTCCAGCATTTGGCCACGCACATTATTTCCAAAGGCCACTACCTTTCCCTCCTTGTCTATAAGAACCGGGAATGGAATACTATGCACTCCATAATCTGCAGCAGCTTGGCTATTCCAGAATTTCAAATCACTTACGTGATTTGGCCAGATCAAACCATCAGCTTTGATAGCTTCTTTCCAAGGCTCAGCAGATTTATCAAGTGACACAGAGAATACTTCAAATCCGTCTTTTTTATATTTATTGTAAGCGGCAACTACGTTTGGGTTTTCACGACGACATGGTCCGCACCATGAAGCCCAGAAATCGATAAGAACAACTTTTCCTTTTAAAGAAGAAAGCTTTCTCACCTTTCCTGATGGATCTGGCATAGCAATTTCTGGAGCAGGTGCACCTACAGTCACTTTATTTCCAGCAGCAGGTTGTTCTTCTCCTGCGGGCTGTTCCTTGCCTTGAAGTGCAGCGCGATCTACTTGTTGCTTAAACATTTTGTAGTGCATGCTGTGTCCCATTTTTCCAGCAATATCATTAACTACTTTTCTGTAATATGATTGATCAGCGCGGTAATCAAGCATTTGCACCACAGCTAAAGCTGCAGGTGTCGAACTGTTTGATTCTAACCATGCTTTTGTCTTATCAGAGCGCTCTTTGCGGATAGCCATTACTTCCGATTGCTTTTGATCGCGCCCCTCTGGAGTTGCTTCCGACTGAATAGCCTGCATTAAGGAAGATTCTTTCTCGAAAAGACCATTCACAGTATTTTCAAATTCGCGCAGCAATGAAGTGTTTTCTGAACCAGTAACATCTGCCTTGAGGTTTAGCTCGCCCGCTTTACCGTCCACTTTGATGTCTTCAGTGCTATCGGCAATTAGAATAATGAAATCACGATCTGTCAATGTCAAACGATAATAGTCCATTTCGAGAGAATTCATTGGCGTAAGCGCAAAAGATCCATCAGAGGAAATAGTTGTAGAATCCGTTCTACCCCAACGATTGTTAACCAATCTTTCGAGATATACAGTTTGACCTTCGGCTCCAGCTATTTTGCCTTCAATAGCAGATTGTGTCTTGGAGCTTGTGCATCCAAATGCAGCAAGCACAACAATAAATACAAAGAGAGTTGACTTATTCATGGTAATATTAATCTTGTAGAAGTTTTTGGATAATGGCAGAAGCCACTTTTGGGTTTGCCTTTCCTTCGGTCTTTTTCATGAGTTCTCCCATGAATAATCCTAGCATTCCTTTATTTCCATTTTTATAATTAGCTACTTTATCTGGCCATGCAGCCAGAATTTCTTTGGCAGCGGTTTCAATAAAATCTTCACCAGCATCTTGAATTAAATTCAACTCTTCAGCAACTTGCTGAGCTGTTTTCGTCTGATCATTCGCTAATACAGGAAGAATTTTTTCTGCAGCAATAGAAGCGCTCACTTTGTTTGAATCCACCAACTCAATGGCACTAGCTATCTGCTTTGGAGTGGCTTTGAATTCATCAATGTGAATTGCATTTTCATTTATATATGCTTTGATT
This sequence comes from Chryseobacterium gleum, assembly GCA_943372555.1. Classification (GTDB taxonomy): domain Bacteria; phylum Bacteroidota; class Bacteroidia; order Flavobacteriales_D; family Sanyastnellaceae; genus JAIXWP01. The sequence continues at coordinate 5,548 of CALRZB010000142.1, forward strand.
GGTCCTATAAGCCAATTGCAAGCAGCTTTATAATTTGAAGTCTCTTTTATCAATTCTTCATACCAAAGAGCAATTTCTTTTTCATTGGTAAGAATCATTGCATCGTAGTCAGACAACTTATATTCATTCACATACTTACTATACAATTCTGAAGGAAGCGCCGGCATATTTGCGCGGATCTTTTCGATCTGTTCTTGAGTAACAGTAAGCGGTTGAAGATCTGGCTCAGGGAAGTATCTGTAATCGTGAGCAAGTTCTTTACTACGCAAACTAAAGGTAGTTCCGTTGCTTGCGTCGAAGCTTCTTGTCTCTTGAGAGATGGTGCCTCCCGCCTCTATGATATCAATCTGACGTTTCATTTCAAACTCAATCGCACGTTGAACGTTTCTGATAGAGTTCATGTTTTTCACCTCTGTGCGTGTTCCTAAAATAGGATCCCCTTTGATTCTAACGCTGACGTTAGCATCACAGCGCATAGAGCCTTCTTCCATATTACCATCGCAGATATCGAGATAGCGTATAAGCTTTCGTAATTCTGTGAGATAATTGTAAGCCTCTTTGGAAGTTCTAATTTCAGGTTCGCTAACTACTTCGATCAACGGAACGCCAGCACGATTCAAATCGATTAGCGTATCAAATGGATCTTGGTCGTGCATGCTTTTTCCAGCATCCTCTTCCAAGTGAGCACGTGTAATATTTATATTACGTTTAACTCCATCTTCATCTTTAATAGTAATGAAACCACCTGTGCAGATGGGAGTCTTATCTTGTGTGATTTGATATCCTTTCGGTAAATCGGCGTAGAAATAATTCTTTCGAGCAAAATACATGTGGCGTGCAATGTCCATGTCACAAGCAATCGCAAGTTTGATTGCATACTCCACTGACTTCTTGTTTACTCGAGGAAGTGTTCCTGGATGTCCAAGTGTAATAGGATTGACATTGGTGTTTGGTAAGGAACCATAAAGGTTCGCATCACCAGCGTATGCTTTGCTTTTGGTGAGAAGTTGCATGTGCACTTCTAAACCAACAACTAATTCGTATTTATCGTAAATCGACTCCACTATTCAAAATTATCTTACAGGTCTGTTCATGAAATCTAAAAGAGTGCTCGTCAAGTTTTGGTTTTCACCAATAAATTCTACTTCGATTGGAATGTAAAATATTGGTTCATCCTTCAATTCTTGGAACTCCAAAAGTCGCATAGCGTCTTTTTCGGTGGTCAACATCATTTTAGAAAGGACGCCAAAGGTACCAAAATCATGTCGTATTGTGGCGATATCGGCATCGGTAAATCCGTGGTGATCGGGGTAAAATTTGAATTTTTTAAGAGAATAGTGTTTTTCCAAATGATCTTGAAAAGATGCTGGCCTTGCTATTCCACAAAACCCAAATACCTGAGCATCAAAATTAAAACTCAAATCAGGGTTAAAAACAGGTCGCGGAACGCCGTACTTCATCCGTGAGAAAAGCACTTGTTTCGACTTCAATTTAGGGAACTGATTTACAAAACTTTGCATTTCTTGAGTAGAAAGTTCAGCAGGACATTTGGTAATAATGACCACATCTGCCCTT
>CALRZB010000143.1:0-7096 GCA_943372555.1 Chryseobacterium gleum
CGAATAAGTGGTGCCCATTCGGCTGCTAAACTTCTGGTTAGACCTTCAATAGCTCCTTTGGCCATGCTGATATTGGCGTGAAACGGCATGCCTGTTTGCACCGCTACAGTGCTAAAGAGAACTACAGAAGGAGACGTTGATTTTTTTAGGAGTGGCAGCATATTGCGAAGAATTCGCACTGCGCCTAGTGTATTTATTGTGAACTCTTCTAGTATTTCTTCGTCGGTAAAACGGTGAAATGGTTTGAGGTTAATAGTGCCGGGACAATAGACAAGTCCATCTAAATGAGCAAAGTCAATTGATGGTGTTTCGGGGTTTGTGGCATCCCATATGAAGTGTTGGTGATTATCATTGGGGCTCGTTTGGGTCGAATTTCTTGAAAATGTAATTACGTTATGTCCTTGTTGAATAAGGTTTTCAACGATTGAACTACCAATCCCGGAAGATCCCCCAACTATTAAAAAATTTGCCATGTTGCTTTTGATTGATGTTGAGAAGAACAGATTACTAGTGCCTATGTTCGGGGAGTTATTGAAACTTATTTTTGTGGGATGATGTCTTTGATTTAATTTAACCGGCTTATTGATTAACCTTTAATTGTTGAAACTGATGACTAAGAAACTAATCGTTTTGATTGTCTGCATTTTTATGGTTGCTGAGATTTATGCTCAGAAATTAATTTGTGAAACAGATAGCGCGGAAACAACCATGTACACTGACATGGGTTATACAGGCTACATGATAGCGAATAAGCACACCACAGTAGTGGGCGCTTACAAAAAGGGGTATCGCCCGAAATACCTGCAAAAATCGAAACTGAAAAAGAAAGGGAAAGACTATGTTATCCCTGAGCTTATTAAGTTCAAGTCGCATGATGATTTTGGGAAATATTTCGAACCTGCTGAAGTGAAGATTGCAATCCCTGAAAGAAGTATATCCTATAAGATATTCAATAAAACTACTTCATGGAATTCGGGGAAAGCGGATGAGAAGAAAGAAAGCCAAGATTCTTTGAATATTATCAGTCTAAAATTATTGGAGAATTCGTATTGGTATTTTCAAAATTTCGGTGTTCTCGATACAACAGAAGGTTTTTTCAGGGATTACGCAAATACTTTCAAAGTGTCGATGACTGTTCATCGAATGAAATTAGAATGCCATAAACAAGAGCGTTTTGTTTTAGCTAAAATGTATTGCACTATTGAATTGAAGGATTACTATGGTGTTAAAATATTTTCTAAAGAATTTGAAGTACAGAGCAATGATTATCCGGACTCTTTTTTGAGTCCTTATATCTATTGGTTTGGGAGCTTAGATAGTTTTCTTCTTGGAGAATATGGAGTAGATGTATGGAATGATGCAATGGAAGAGGCTTATCTACAGTTTTTCTATTCACCAGAATTGGCCATGGCTATAGAATCTTATGACGATAAATTGAAAGGAGCTTCGGATCAACCTTTGCTAACTCTTAAAACTACCAAGAATAATGGTTCATCGCCATCAGATTATTTGAAAACCGTAGTGACAATTAAGAGTAAAGATGGTCATGGCTCGGGGTGTATAGTTTCTACAGATGGTTATGTCGTTACCAATTATCACGTGGCAATGGGCTCTTCAGATACCTTGCATGTTGTATTGAGTGATGGGACAGATTACATTGCTAAAGTTGAACGCTCGGATGTGTTTAGCGATTTAGCTCTATTGAAAATTGAAGCGAAAAATCTTTTTGCTTCAACTCCGGTTGCAACAGAAATGTACAAACTTGGTGAAGAACTTTTGGTGATTGGAACACCCGCTGATCCATCGTTAGGCCAGACTGTTACAAAAGGAATTATGAGTGGTAAGAGAAGCACCTTTGGAAAAACGCTTTTTCAAACGGATGCTCATGTTAACCCCGGTAATTCTGGCGGTGCACTTTTTAATTCGAAAGGACAATTGATTGGTGTAGTTTCTTCGAAAGCTTTTGGTTCAACTACTGAGGGCATTGGATTTGCCATTCCGTCGAATTACATCTACGAACGATTGAGACTAACTTTCAACTAAGCAAAAGACGATTATGATTAAGATATTTAGATACGCGCTTGTAGCCACATTTCTTTTTTCAATTGTGGGCTGCGCAATGATTATTCCGACGAAAGTCGTAAAAGTGACAAGCCCAACTAAAGGTGCTTCGGTTTATATAAATGGATCTGCATCAAGCCCTGAATTTGGTGTTGCTGTTAGAAAACATAAGCCTTTGGTGGCGACATCTTATAAGTCGGGGTATAGGCCTAAATCGCAGGTTTTTAAACCTAAAACTTTTGATTTAGGTATTCTGCTAGATGCACTCGTGATTGGGGCATATGTTGCAGCTGAAGATCCTTTTTCCGCTATTGTAGTGGGAGGTTTCACTCTTTTGGATTTGAATGTGGCGGCACTTCGACACAAAAAAAAATACAAGCTCGATGAAATGGAAAAACTGCCGGAGAATACTATCCCAGGCATCGTTGTTTTAGCCCACAATAGTTTGGATTCATTGAAAGTTTCTGAACGTAATTCCTACACGTATAGATCTGTGAACAGATGGAATAGGCGGAATGAAGAAGATTCAAATGTTAGCAGTTCCTTCACTGAATATTATAACGTAGAGAATTGGATGGACAGCAAGTTGTCCATGATGAAATATCAGGAATCACGTCCAGATTTTATTGCCCCTTATGACCGCACAGTTCAGATTGATGCGGATATTTTGAAAATGGATGTTTATGAAATAAAAAATGCTGGGAGCAGCGTGAAATTGAAAGTGCGATTTTTCATCTGCGATAATTTTGGAAATAGACTTTTGCCTTTTGAGGCTGAAGGAGAATCGCAAGTGTTTTATGTTGGAGACTGGGGGGCAAACACTACAGATGCCTTTAAGGACGCTATGTATGTGGCGATGATGCAATTATTGAATTCAGATGAGTTTATAAATTCTTGTCAAAACATTAGTAAATTATTTTCCAATTCGATTTCAGATATGGAAGATATTTCAATGAAGAAACCATTGATAGGTAGCCCAGATTTTCAAGAAATGGTAAATTCACAAGTAACTATTTCCAATGATGATAATTATCACGGTAGTGGTTGTATGATTTCTCCAGAAGGGCATCTTCTTGCCAGTTACAGAGTAGTAGGGGACAAAGACTCTGTTGATGTTACGTTCTCGAACGGTATGTCTAAGATGGCTAAAGTCTTGCGCAAAGATCCAATTTTGAATGTGGTGTTATTGAAAGCTGATACGATAGGTAACGCTTCTATTCGTCCAGTTTCTTCGAAAAATTACAAAGTAGGGGAGGATGTTTTTGCTGTGGGTGCGCCTGTAGATCGCTTATTGTCTCAATCACTGACTTCTGGAGTAATTAGTTCTGAGCATTTGGTAAATGGGGTGAACTATTTACAAACCGATGTGAAGATTAGTAAAGGAGACAACGGCAGTCCTTTAATCAACCGAAAGGGTGAGTTAATAGGCATAGTCAACGAAAAATATATTGGATCCTATTTGGAAGGAATTTCTTTCGCAGTTTCAGCGAAGGATATTTTGGAAAGAATGAAAATTAAATACGAAAACTAAAATCACAACGAAATGCTTAAAGTAAAGAACTACTTATTGTTGGCGGTGATTTTTTTCGTCCCCGCTTTCCTTGTTGCTCAAGATGATGAGCCAAGTGAAGATCAAAAAAGAAAACCAACTGAGAAATATATTACCACCGACTTGATCGTTTTTGACCTAGACGAAGGTGACGTAACTGAGCAGTATTTTAAATCCGAAACTCAGCGGAAAAAGAATAACGTTTCGCAAGAGTCAAGCAACGAAGACGAGATTAAAGAAATAAGCGAGTCTTTGGATGATTACTTAACTATGTTACTGATCGAACTCAATTACTTGGATACAAGTGATCGATTTTTTCCAGATTACAAAAATTCGCTTCACGTAGATATGATCGTTGAAGAGTTGCATTTTACTTACATCAAGCCGAAATCCAAATGGCCGCCAACATACATTTATTTAGAAATGGTGGCTGATTTTAAGTTGAGTTCTTATTACGGAAAGGAGTTGGTGAAGAAGACAGTAACAAAAGAAGTGTTATTGGGCTCAGGTTTTGAAGATAATTTCGAAAAAGAGTTGTCTGATTTGCTAAAAGATTTATTCTACGAATTTATTTTTGATGAAGAAGTTCAGTCAAAAACAGAGTCGGATGCATATTTTGATTTAGCGGATGAAGGAACTTTTACTCCTGTTCAAATTAAATCAAATGCACGGGGAAGTGAAATGCCTGAATGGCGCCAGAGTGTTGCTACTGTAATTAGCAAGGATTCTCATGGCAGTGCTTGTGTCATTTCAGAAGATGGTTATTTGCTAACCAACTATCACGTGGTAGGACAAAATGAAAAGGTTCGTGTGAAATTCATGGATAATACTGAGTCAGAAGCAACGGTTATCAGAAAGCATCCTGATTGTGATTTAGCCTTAATCAAGGTAGATCGCACGGGGTTGAAATTTCTAACTCCGAGTGATAGCAAGTCCAGTTTGGGAGATGTCGTATACATCATTGGCACACCTGCAGATACTTTATTGTCTCAATCTGTAAGCAAGGGTGTTCTCAGCGGTCAAAGAGATTTTGATGGCGCTGAGTACTTGCAAACGGATGCTAAGGTAAATCCAGGAAATAGTGGTGGGGCTTTGCTGAACAGTAAGGGAGAACTCATAGGTGTGGTTAGTTCAAAATATATAGGCTTTGGAATTGAGGGGATTGGTTTTGCTGTTCCTATATCCAAACTTGAAGAGAAGTTGATGGTCATTACACAAAAGGGAAGTGCTCCTGTGGTTCCTCATTCCATACCTCCTACATCAAAAAAGAAGAAGAAATAAAATTTTGAGTTATTATTGCGGTTCGTCACAAAACCTTTAGAATACTATTATGAGTAATTATTGGATTAAAAAGCCTTTAAGCATGCTTTTGAATGAAAGCGATGGCGAAAAAGGTGGTCTGAAAAGAACGCTAGGTGCTTGGAATCTAGTGTTGCTTGGTATCGGAGCAATTATCGGAGCTGGTCTTTTCGTTAGAACAGCCTCTGCAGCGGCTGAAGCAGCTGGTCCTGCAGTAACATTATCTTTCGTGGTAGCGGCTATAGGTTGTGCTTTCGCGGGACTTTGCTATGCAGAGTTTGCCTCTATTTTTCCAATCGCGGGTAGCGCTTACACTTATGCTTACGCTACGATGGGTGAGTTGGTCGCTTGGATTATCGGATGGGCTTTGGTAATGGAATATGCTCTTGGAGCAGCCACCGTTTCAATTGCCTGGAGTGAGTATCTAAATAATCTTCTTGATGGATCCATACCCTATCAATGGTGTCACTCTCCATTTGAAGTGTCTAGCCTGGGTGTAGCAGGTATCATCAACGCTCCAGCATTGTTGATTCTATTGCTATTGACCATGCTATTGATTAAAGGAACTCAAGAGTCTGCAATTGTAAATGCAGTTATCGTATTTATTAAAGTAGCGATCGTACTTGGCTTCATCATTATTGGTTTCCAATACATCAATCCTGCAAATCATACACCTTATTTGATCCCAGAAGGAACGCCTGGACATGAAGGATTTTTCGATTGGGGATGGGGAGGTGTCATAGGTGGCGCCGGCATTGTATTCTTTGCATTCATCGGATTTGATGCGGTATCAACTGCAGCTCAAGAAGCAAAGAATCCAAAACGCGATATGCCTATCGGTATCCTCGGGTCACTTGTGGTCTGCACAATACTTTATGTACTGTTCTCATACGTTCTTACTGGTGTTGCCAATTGGCAGGACTTTGCTGATCCAGCAAAAGGTAAAGAAGCATCTGTAGCCTATGCTATTGAAACATATATGACAGATTATAGTTGGTTGGCAACATCAATTTCTATTGCGATTCTTGCAGGATTTAGTTCTGTAATTCTAGTAATGTTGATGGGACAAAGTCGTGTGTTTTATAGTATGTCAAACGATGGCTTGATTCCAAAAGCGTTTTCTGATCTTCATCCTAAGTATAGAACTCCTTATAAGTCAAATTGGATCTTGTTTGCTTTTGTTGGTGCGTTCGCAGCGTTCGTGCCTGGAAGCGTTGCCGGTGATTTGACATCGTTCGGAACATTGTTCGCCTTCGTATTGGTTTGCGTTGCGATTATTTTGCTTCGTAAATCGGATCCAACTTTGGAACGCCCATTCAAAACACCATTGGTGCCATTAGTTCCAATCTTAGGTATACTAGTTTGTGGTGGTATGATTGTGTCGCTTGATTTAACGACACTGACAGTAGCTGCCATTTGGATGGTTATTGGTTTCTTGATTTACTTCACTTACGGAATTAAGAACAGTAAGCTTCAAAAGAAATAAATTTCCCTTCTGGGGAATATCACATAGAAAGTGTGAAGGCCGAAGTATTCCGATGCTTTAGTCTTCACACTTTTTGATTAATAGAATGTCGTGACGCTTTGCTGACACTTCCTAAATAGACTTTTAGAATTTTGTATTAAAGTTGAATCGATGAATATTACTAGAAATGACATAGCTGATTTCATGAAAACCCTTCAGGATGAAATCTGCACGGGCCTTGAGGCAGAGGATGGAGGACAGAAATTTCAGGAGGACGCGTGGACTCATGAAACAGGGGGAGGAGGCCGCAGTCGTGTTATTCAGCATGGAAATGTTTTTGAAAAAGGAGGAGTGAATTTTTCTGCTGTCGAGGGAGAAATGCCCGAGTTTATGAAAGAACGCGTTAATCCAAATGCGAAAACGTTTTTTGCCACCGGTGTTTCCCTTGTAATTCATCCGGAAAATCCTATGGTGCCTATCGTGCATATGAATGTGCGTTATTTCGAAACGGATACGGGTGAGTCTTGGTTTGGCGGGGGAATAGATCTAACACCTATCTATGTGAATGAAGATCAAACTCTTTTTTTTCATGAAAAAATGAAGGAGACGTGTGATCAGTTTGACTCCACTTATTATCCCAAATTTAAAGTGTGGGCGGATGAATATTTCTTCAACAAGCACCGCAAGGAAACACGAGGTATTGGGGGGATTTTCTTCGATTA
>CALRZB010000144.1:0-7084 GCA_943372555.1 Chryseobacterium gleum
ATATGGGTATAAGGCTGCGTGCAAATGAAAGTAAACGAAACGTTCTTCCACGTTTTTGAATAAAAAACTGTGTCAATTCGGAATTGAGGTGTAAGATTCAATGGGTCTTGACCAACTTGGGTTATTGCACCCATAGAAAGAAGGAGCCCTAGTTTCGATGCCGCTAGACCTGCGGTAGATACATCGGTAATGCTACCATTCGTAATATTAAAAGACAAAATGTATTCTTCACCAACCACAAGTGGTTGCGTAAATTCAGTAGAAAGGTATTCGCGAGTATTTGAGTGTTTTGGGCCTGTTGCGCAAAAACCCATTACTGCGCTGCCTTCAAAAGCATTAACGTTTGCCATTGGTGTAATAGGCAGATCCGCCGAAGACGTTGCAGAGTAGTGGTAAAAATCAGGTGAAGCGTTTGTGCTTCCTGCGTTAGACCATCCAATGCAACGGCTAAATTGCCCTGTATTATCTGGCAGTGTTGAATAAGATTCGAAACCCGGATTCTGCAATTGACCGTGACCAACACTTATCGCGAGAAAGCAAATTAGAATGGCAAAAAGCTGTTTCACTTTGGTTTGAATTTAGGATGCTAATATAAGAATATCTCTCAAGAAATCAACAACTTAAACTAAAGTTAACTGAATTCTATTCACATGATGTTGAAAACGACTTTTAAGTTGTCCTTACCTTGAAAAAAGTGTGGCAGGCTTGAATAAATCGAATGATTTGATCACCCCGATTCTCAAATAAGCAGAAGACCAATCCCAGTTGTAAAGGTCAGTCATTGAAAGTTCCTTTTGCTTTGTATTGAATCCTAAATCCATTGAGGCAGTAAGGCTTGGCGTTAGGCTATATCTCATTCCCGCTTCAAATACATAGACTCTACTTTGTGTGACAATTTCTGCGTCAGAGAAATTGAATTTCCTCCATTCACCGCTTTCATTTAGCAAATAAGTCGACATAGGCAGACCTTCGATTTTCGAAGTATTTCTAAAAACGATTCCACCTCCTAGGAAGATGGAAAATGGAGAGTCGGGTATACTAAAGTTGTATCTCAAACTTATTGGAATTTCGCGCGTTCGAAGTTTAATTTGATAAGAATTTAGAGTGACTTGGTCTTCTCGAGTTTCATAACCTGGATCGATGAATACCACATAATTTTGCCAGAGTTGACCATTTCTATTTTCAAAAGAAACTCGCTCGTCTTCTGGACAAAGGGTACTTTCGTCAATCCTCTTTCCTTCTAACGAAATCGCATTAAAATAATACCCAACACCTAAATCAAGACCTTTATAAATAGGCAATCTAACGTCTATGCCAAAGTGAGAATTAAACTGAACTTTATTCTTTGAATCCAAAAATTCATTTACAGAAGTAAGGGTATCACCCAAGCTAGAAATCTTATAAAAACCTGCGGACAATCCAGCATGCGCCCCTATCGAAATCAGATAAGGGCTTCTAATTTTTAAGACATCTTTTTTTCTGGCTTCCTCAAGAGAGTCAGTATCTGTTTTTATTGCCTTTTGTTTGATCTCGATTATTTCTCCGTCGAGGATGAGGGTGTCGAGGTCGTGGGGTCGTGGGGTAATGGGGTAGTGTACCCATTCGACAGACTCAGGGACCACCCATTCGACAGGCTCAGGGACCACCCATTCGAAAGGCTCAGGGACCACCCATTCGAAAGGCTCAGGGACCACCCTTTCGACAGGCTCAGGGACCGCCCATTCGACAGGCTCAGGGACCACCAATTCGACAGGCTCAGAGACCGCATGTTCGAAAGACATAGAGTCAATAGAGAATGCGGGGAGGGTGCACAAAAGAAAAAGCAACGCAGTAAAAACTGCATTGCCCTTCATTTTTGGTTTCACACCTGAATTAGTTCTCATCCTGCAATCTGAATTTACAGGCTAATATAGGAGTGTCGTTTAAAACTCTACTTATCCTTTTTTTCATAAACCGGAATAGTCAAAGAAGTTTTTGGCTTAGCTGGCAATTCCTTCGCCTTAACAATTTCCTCAATTATTGGAGTTACGATAGTGCTTTCATTCTTAATTTCTTCTTGCTTATCCATCAGGGTCAATTCCGATTCTGGGATAATACAATACGGAACCACATCTGAGCTTTGGGTGTTCTTGCCGGAATATACTTTTTTGCTATTGCAAGAAGTATTCGCTTCATTCAAACAAGAAGATGAATTTCCGTTCACAACAGCAGCAGTTGTTGGTGCAGACATCTTGGTCAATTCAACAGGCATGTTCACGCCTTGTTTTGCTACTTGAGTTTCTCCTGTTGAAAGAGTAAATACTGTTGCAGAAGCGACCCCCACAAGAAGTAACGCATACCAAACGTTTAGACGTCCTGCATTCCAACTCATGAACTTACTCACTGCGTACTTCCTTCTCATGCCGGCATAAGCTGCTTGTGGAACCTCGGGAGAGAAGTTCTCAAGCTTACCTTGTACCATTTGAAAAAATTTGTCCTCACTCATCACGCTTGCATTTTTATTTTACTTATTTCAGCCAACTCTTTCTGGAGGTGACTTTTGGCTCTAGATAGTTGGGATTTCGATGTATTCACATCAATATTCAACATATCTGCAATTTCCTTGTGCATGAACCCTTCTATTACATAAAGGTTAAACACTGTCTTATATCCTGTTGGCAATTTGCCAATACAATTCATCAATTCTTCCTGTGTAAATTCGAGATCATCGAATTGTAACGGATCATTCTTATGCTGCACTACATCGTCGATATCCTCTTGAAACGCATGTTTCAGATTCCTTCTGTAGTAGGTTATGCTCGTGTTTACCGCAATTCTTCTCAGCCATCCTTCAAAACTTCCGTCGTGGTGATAACTGCTTATATTGTTGTAAATCTTCACATAAACTTCTTGCAGCACATCCTCAGCTTCCATTTTGTTTTTGGCATACCTGAGGCAGATTCCGAAGAGTAAGGAGGCAAATTTCCGGTATAGTAGGTCCTGAGAGCGTTTCTCTCCACGAACACAACCTTCAATTATGTCCTTAATCTCGTCCATCTGAATATAAAACTATATTTCATCCACAGGGGTTGCATGGATAGGTGAAATTTACCCCTTTTTGTGTGCTAACGTATTGTAATCCAAGAAATAAAGAAGTTTCAAAGATATACTATTACTTTGAGGAAGACCAAAAGTGTAATCCACATCATCAACTAAACTATTAGGCACAGGGCTACCAAAATCGCTTTTTATTATTGCGTTCTTCCAAACAATCGATAATTCGCTTCCTGGAGTGAAAATCCAGCGATAAATGAGATCAATAGTGAAGCTATTGAAATTGCGATCTACATTACTGTGCTGTATTTGCTCGCCATTTGCATTTACAAAGCCTTCAAAATCTGAAGATTCCAAATACCCATCCTCCTTCAAATTGAAGAATTCTTTATACTTGGAATAGCCCCAATAGTGGCGAACACGGCACGACAGCGTCATAATAGGATTAAACGCATAATTCACGCTCAATACATTGGTATGTGAAATAACATCTCTGCGGCCGAAAATAGGATTGCCATTTGCATCTCTAGTAGAATAACCCAAATCATTAAAGTGCTGCTGTTTGCTGTACACATAAGTAATAAACAAATGATCGCTCACACGGAATCGAGGTGCTACACGCCAATTGAAAACGTATCGACCTTCATTTTCATATCTCATCGTCCATGAACCCAAATCAAGAGCGATTGGCTTTCTATAGTCCGTGCTTATCCACCCGCCAATTTGATTGAACGTATACGTACGGAAAGTCATTCCTGCAGTACGCGGCTCGAAATAATCGTAACCACGAACTGGACTAGTCATCATGTTTAGATTAAAAGTAGTAAAGTTCCTTGTGGTTAAATACGACCCCGATTCAATCGAAAAATCAGTAAAAGTATTCGGATTATAAAGTTGATTATAGGTCAACGCGATATTCGAATTAAAACTATTGAATTTTCCAAATGGCTTAAACTGTCTGAAAGTACCTGTTGCATAATAGCCAACGGAATTATTAGCTTGTAAGAATCCCATATCCGTAGGATCGTAGGTATCACTTTCGATGTAATAGCCAGCAGCATATGTCCATTGACCGCTAATCTTACTTAAGCTCAATTGTTGTGTAAAACCATCATCAGATTCCTTGTCCTGCGCATAAATACCACCATACTTCTTATTGTATGCTCCACTTCCAGAAAGACTGTATGAGTTCTTTTTATTTCTAATATCAAATTGAATTCCGGTGACATTTGCATCGTAGGTGTTTCCGCTTCTCAGGATATTGGTATTGATAATGGATACAAAGGAATTGTTCTTCAAATTTTGATCAAAAACTACCACGTTGTAGTTCGTCAGTGGATAATAATCGACTGTTTTTTCATTTCCTAATGAATCCGTCACAGTGGCTTCTGCCTTCGCTGTAACTGCATTAAAAAAACCAATTCCAAGCCCTTTTGAATTTCGCCCTGAAATCTTCGATGCATTTAGCAATTGAAGTTGTGAAGGCTCCTGTGAATAGGACTCCCCTTCTTTAGTTTGATATAACGGAGAGAAATAATCGGGCAAATAACCTATGCGTCGAGAATAGAATATTTCCGCTTTTGAAAACAACTCAGTGCCTTCAATAAAGAACTGCCTGTTATCTTGAAACTGAACCTCGAATGGACTAAGATTCAAGATTTGTTGGTCAGAAATAACTTGACCAAAATCAGGAACAAGAGTGGCGTCTAATGTGAACGCATCATTCAAACCAATTTTCACATCCATTCCAGCATTCCAACTGCTTTCTCTGGATATCCCACCTGCGGATTTTTCCGCAAAATTCTCATAGTATGATGCATAAGGATATAGAAAAAATCTACCAGGAGCGTGCACATTTTCTATTCCATTCAAAATTCCCATTTGAGTAAGATATCCAGCCTTATTTGGATCCACTCCTCTCCAAAAAGCATGGTGTCGATAACGTCGAATTTCTCGAAAGAAATTAATTCCCCATTGCTGAACTGGTTTATCTGGAAAACGCAATGCTGCAAAAGGTATCTTGTATTCAGCCACCCAGCCTTTATCATTAACTTGACATTTTACGTACCACACAGCATTCCATGAAACGTCTTCTTCATTTGATGGAGAAACGCGCGCATCAAACTGCTCTCCAGAAGGGGAATTTGCGAACGTCAATCCATTAATTCCATCATTATAGCATGAAAAAGTAATACCGCAATAGTCACTATTACCATCATTATCGCGACCTGTGAGTTGATTTAAAATACTATCTGGATTGGGGTCAAAATTCATAATGGCGATATAAATCGCCTCATCATCATACACAGCACGAACCTCAGTATTGAAACCTAATACAGCACCTGGTGTTGGTTTGTCCATTATAAAACCAGAAGCGACTGGAGCAGCAGCCCAGCAAGCATCATTCAAATCACCATTGATTTTTGGAGCTTCAACACATCGTACCGCCGACATTGTCTTTTCCTCATATTGTCCAAAAAGGTCAACATCAGAACACAGCATAGAAATTAGTAAGGACAGATAAAGGAAAAAACGCATTATAGTGGTGAGGTATAGAAGCGCGAAAATACGTCCAAGGTTAAACAAAACCTTCACCCACCGGTTAATTTCTGTTAAGCTTAGGATTCAAAGTTCAGTTCACATTCAAAGAATTACATTTGCATCAAATATCCGTTATGCCGAAAAATACTATTATCTGCTTCCTATTATTGCTTTGGCTCCCTTTAGCGTCAGCATCGGCACAACAGAAAAATACAAATTCAGAAACATTCTCAATAAGCGGCGAAATCAAAGACGCCGAAACTGGAGAGTCCATTCCTGGGGCAATGGTTCGACTAATTGACTCAACAACCCCAATAGGTTCTCTTGCCAATCTCTATGGATTTTATTCACTCAGTCTTAAACCTGGCAAATACGCTTTAGAATTTGCATTCACAGGATACCAATCTATCCGTAAAGAAATTACCCTTGATAAAAATATCACTATAAATATCAGCCTGATTTCGGAAGCCAAGACAACAGAAGTAATCGAGATTATTGCAGATAAAAGTAAAAATACAGAGAGCACTGAAGTTGGTAAAATAGCTTTGGATATCGATCAAGTAAAAAAGCTTCCTGTATTATTCGGAGAAGTAGACATACTTAAAACTATTACTCTCTTGCCTGGTGTACAAAGTTCGGGAGAGGGAAATGCTGGCTTCTACGTTCGCGGCGGAGGTGTAGATCAAAACCTTATTCTTTTAGACAACGCTATTGTATATAACGCCTCCCACCTCTTCGGATTCTTCTCTGTATTTAATGCTGATGCTGTGAAAAATCTTGAACTCACGAAAGGTGGTGTTCCTGCCAACTATGGAGGCCGTATCTCATCTGTACTAGACATCAATTTGAAAGAGGGCAATAATAAATCCTATCATGCAGAAGGTGGAATAGGTGTTATCGCTTCACGATTCACAGTAGAAGGTCCAATTAAAAAAGACACATCTTCATTCATTATTAGCGGAAGAAGAACATATATCGATTTCTTGGTGAAGCCTTTTATCAAAGACGATAGCAACTTCAAAGGAAGTGGTTATTACTTCTATGATCTAAATGCCAAAGTAAACTATCAAATATCTCCAAAAGACAAGATATTCTTAAGCGGATATTTCGGTCGCGACGTTTTTGAATTCAAAGATGCGAAGTCAGGATTTGGCACGCGCATTCCATGGGGAAATGCCACCGCAACCGTTCGATGGAATAGAATCATGAGTAACAAGTTATTCATGAATGCTATCGCTACATTCACTGATTACAAATTCTCATTTGTAGGAACACAAGACCAATTTGAATTTGCACTCAACAGTGGCATTCAAGATTGGGGAGGTAAGGTGCAATGGAATTATTACCCTAATTACAGACATGACATAAAATGGGGAGTTGATTATACCTATCACATTTTTTCGCCAAATAGTGTTTATGCTAAAAGTGGAGATACTGAATTTGATTTAGGAGATAAAGTAAAACTCTATTCCCACGAAGTGGCTGGATATATATTGGATGAATTTGATAT
>CALRZB010000145.1:0-7043 GCA_943372555.1 Chryseobacterium gleum
AGTATGGAAAGCAATTTATCTGGGTATTGGTTTCATTCTTCCTCGCGCTGCTGACACTCTACGTAGAAGGCGATTTCTTTAATAAGCTCGCGATTTTCATCTACGGTTTTTTCGTGCTGCTTCTTGTGCTAGTTTTGATTATTGGTAAAGAAGTAAATGGCGCGAAAGCATGGTTTGGATTTGGAGATTTTGGAATCCAACCTTCTGAATTTTCTAAAATTGGTGTTGGACTTTTATTAGCAAAGTACATTTCTTCATCAGGTTCTCAATTCAAAAATTGGAAAACGAGAATGATGGCTGCGGCGATTATCGGCTTGCCAGCTTTACTCATTTTGAAACAACCAGACGTTGGATCAGTCTTGACTTTCACTGCATTCATTTTTGCCATGTATCGTGAAGGACTATCGGGCAACGTACTCATCATTGGTCTCGGCGCGATAGTGTTTGGAGTACTCAGTATTGTTAGCGGTGCTGGTATGATTGACTTTCCATTTGCGGGCGAACAAAGTGGAATTTGGTTGCTCGTAATCATCGTGTCCATCATCTCCATTTTGTCGTGGGTCTATGTGAGAAATTTTGTTGTGCCTCGAAATAGAAAAACGCTCTATTGGATTGTTGCTATTTCTTCTGTCGCTAGTATTGCCTTTTCACTTTCCGTCAGTTATATTGTAGAAAATGTGCTTGAATCTCACCACAGAGAACGTATATATGTGATGCTTTCAATGCCTGTTGAACGCGAAGGAGCTGACTACAATTCTGAGATGGCAAAAATTACCGTTGGCTCCGGAGGCTTCATTGGACGGGGATATCTCGAAGGTCCGATGACGCAAAACAATTACGTGCCTGAGCAATGGACAGACTTTATTTTTAGCGCAGTGGCTGAAGAATGGGGATTTGTGGGCAGTATTCTTGTGATAGGATTATTTGTCTTTTTGATTATTCGAATAATCAATATGGCCGAACGGCAGCGATCACAATTTTCGCGAGTCTATGGCTATTGTGTGGCGAGTATTTTCTTTCTGCATTTAATGATTAATGTGGGGATGGTAATCGGGTTGGCGCCTATCATCGGTATTCCTTTGCCCTTCTTTAGTTATGGCGGTTCATCGCTCATGGGATTCACGTTGCTTTTATTTATTTTCTTGAGACTTGACGCAGAGCGATTAAGCATTTTTAGATAAAAATTGGATTAGACTATCTTTGACGAAGTGGTATCTATTTACAGAAATATCGGGCGATATGCCATCTTGCTGGTGAATGTGTTCTCCAAGCCTGAGAAGCGTGGCGTATATCGAAAACTCATCGTAGATGAAATAGACAAGATCGGTTTGCAATCACTAGGAATTGTGGCACTTCTTTCATTGTTCATGGGCGCAGTTGTTACCCTTCAGACTGCAGCAAATATTGACAGCGGATGGATCCCACGTTGGACCATTGGTTACACTACCAGACAAACCATGATTTTGGAATTTTCTTCTACCATTGTGTGTTTGATTCTTAGTGGTAAAGTAGGAAGTAATATTTCCTCTGAGATAGGTACCATGCGTATTACAGAGCAAATCGATGCATTGGATATTATGGGTGTTAATAGCGCGAGTTACTTGATATTGCCAAAAATTATCGCCGCCATTTTCATATTTCCATTCATGGTGATTATGTCGATGACCTTAGGTGTCGTCGCAGGAGCGCTCGTGGGAGTGGGGACTGGTGTTATTTCACTGACCGATTTTGAATACGGTGTTCAGTACTATTTCGAACCCTGGCAAGTGTCTTATTCTTTGATAAAAACAGTGGCTTTCGCTTTTATAATCACTAGCGTTTCTTCTTATCACGGTTACTATACCAAAGGTGGTGCGCGTGATGTAGGTAAGAGTTCTACTACTGCCGTAGTCTATAGTATAGTGCTAATAATGGTGACCAACTACATCCTAACTCAATTGCTTCTTCTGTGATTGAAATACAAGACATATCTAAAAGCTTTGAGGGGAATGATGTACTCAAGAACATTACCGCGGGTTTAGAGCCAGGTAAGGTGAACTTTATTATTGGTAGAAGTGGATCAGGAAAATCTGTACTTACCAAATGCATCGTAGGGTTGATGGAAGTCGATAAGGGCAATGTCCTATTTGATGGCCGGAATTTCACCCAGATGGATCGTTGGGATAGAAGAGGCATTCGTCAAGAAATGGGTATGCTCTTTCAGGGAAGCGCGCTTTTCGATTCGCTTACAGTGGAACAAAACATCATGTTTCCATTAGAAATGTTTAGCACAATGACCGCGAAAGAAAGACAAGAGCGCGTCAATTTTTGTCTGAGCAGAGTTAATCTCGAGGGCAAGAATAATCTTTTCCCAAGCGAGATTTCTGGTGGTATGCAAAAGAGAACAGGCATTGCTCGAGCGATTGCTATGAATCCTAAATATCTATTCTGCGATGAGCCCAATTCAGGACTTGATCCGCAGACCTCTATAGTAATTGATAATCTCATCCAAGAGATTACCTATGAATACAACATCACAACCGTTGTTGTCAGTCACGACATGAACTCTGTAATGGAGATTGGCGACAACATTAACTTTATTTATCAAGGTGAAATGTGGTGGCAAGGAGGGAAAAAGGAGATCTTAACGACTGATAATCAGGAGCTAAATGATTTCGTTTTCCCATCGAAGTTCATGAAAGAGATACGTAACGGTCTGCGAGGGGAGAGGGTAAAGGGGAAATTTGAATAGGAGAAAGCCATTCTAAATCAGTCACTTCGTTCCTTATTCACAGTGGCCCAAAGGATTCGAAATCAGGAATTAGGAATCAGGAATTCGAAATCTGCCCATTCGACAGGCTCAGGGACCTTTCAGAAATTCGAAATCAGGAATCAGGAATACCTCGAAAGAAATCTTGCTTTTGTATTCCGAAACTATTATATTTGTTTGAACGTAAAGGTTTAGGCAAAGTATTTGTCTTAGCGAACACAATAAAATTTAGAAAGCATGAAGAGATTGTTACTTTCTGTATTCGCCACCCTCCTGATGAGCAGTATGGTTGTTGCCCAAAGCAACAATCCTATTACCAGTGCGACTGTTTCCCCAAACCCCGTAGAATCAAAAGCTTCGCTCACGTTCGATGAGCCAGTGAATGAAGTGTTGACACTTGTCATCAAAGATTTGACAGGAAAGGTGGTAAGCAACTTTAAATCTGATTATCAAGGTCAAGAATATTCATCAATTAATTTGGACATGGTAGAGTCTCTAAAAAGAGGTATCTACATCATCCAAATCACTGGCGCCAGCGGCAAGGTAAAAACCTTGAAATTCCAAAAGACATAGACTACCAAATTCTATATTAATAAACCAAACAAACACAAAAGGACGGCATTGCTGTCCTTTTTTGCTGCGCTATGTTTGAGGTTTGATGGTTGACTTTTGATGGAGAATGAGGGCCACGGGCGGGACCACCCCTCGACTATGGTCGCTTCGCTCCCGGTCCCTGAGCGTAAGGAACGAAGTGACTGTAGTCGAAGGGCGCCCAATCCATCAACAGTCAACCATCAAACCTCAAACATGTTTCACCTTCGCAAGCGGATCAAAAAGATAGATCGCGCCGGTGTTTTGTTCTTTGCATTCGTAGCGTTTTCTAAGTTGAGGGCCTTTTTTGAAGAGCTTTCTGTCCTTTCCATATTCGAATAACGCCCCCGTGGGGAGGTCATCTAAGATCACAACGTTGCTGCTGTGCTTATCGTAGCGACTTAGCGCTTTTGCTAGATTAAAATCACTGTGTGTGGTGGCGCCGGGATCTCTTAAATAGATTTTTACAGCGAGATCCACATCGGGAGGAAAAACATCTGCACCAACGAATGGGGTGAGTGTTTCTCTGAAACATTGCTTCCATTCTGCGCCATGAGGCTGAATGCGACCGCCATGTTTGACATGGGCAACAAGATGTGCCAATTCATGCATTAAGGTTATGAGGAATGCGTAATTATTGAGATTGCCGTTGACGGTAATTTCATGTCGATCGCCTCGGTGTCCAGTGCGGAAATCACCGTGTTTAGTGGTGCGAGGTTGACTGATAATTAAATGATGAGGGTATGCGCGCAACATGGCGCAGGCCTTTTCGAGTGCAGCGGGCGGGAGGAAGCGTTCTAAAGCTTTCTCAAGGTCGGTCGAATTTCGCACTGCTATCCTCCCATTTAGGACAAGTATTGCAACGGTTCTTTTTATTGGCAGCGCATCCAGATGCACCAACCAATAAAGCAGCAGCAAACAGCAAAATCAGAGTTTTTTTCTTCATGAATCAAAAGTACGAAAAAAGTGGGGTCGTGAGTTCGTGGGGTCGTGGGGTAGTTAAGCCAAGTGGAAAAAAATGTACACTAGTGAACCCAAATGATTTCGGATTCCTAATTCCGAATTTCAAATAAGCAATTAGAAATCAAAAATCAAAAATCAAAAATCCCTGCGATAGAACTTGTGCATCGAGATGATGTGCGGGAGGCTCATACAGGACAACACGATAAAGAAAATGCCGAAAGAATCTTTATTGTTGAGTAGCATGAAAATCAAGAATATCAACGCACCGCCCATACTCAGAGGAAGTGCTTTTAACCAGAGGTTGAAGGAAGTGGCTTGCAAATCTGCTTTGAGGTGGCGCCATCCGTGCATGCTATGCTGCGCAACAAAGTAAATCCCGAAGGACGCTAAGAGCGGAAGCGCGGTGGATAACAATAAATAGCTTAATGTTAAGAGTAATTTTTTCGAACGAAGGAAAAATGAAAACACAATTGAAAAAATAGTAAGAGAAACCTGCACGATAAAAAGTTGCGGTTCAGTGAGACTTTCAAATGCCTGTTGAATTTGCAATCCTTTGATATGATCGAGAACTTCCACAGTTTCGGTTTGGTGACAAATCAAGATTGTGGCTAAAACGATAAAGCCCCAAATGAATGAATTTAAACCTTGTTTTAGATTCCATTCTCTAAAATCGGCTTGACCGAAATGCCAAGCTGAAAAGGCAATAAAAACCAATAAAGCCAAATCCGGCATTGCAATCCATAAAAGTCCGAGCAGCGCACCTTTTGCTAGGTAAATTAGGATATACTGAAGAAGTTGTTTTCTACTCTTTATGGTCTTCTCTGTCAGGTAGTCTAATGCACCATGTGAAAGGCCAACGCTAAGAAACCCGATGCCTAGAAATACCCAAAGAACTATGCTAAAGCCTGTTTTGATTAGAAGAAGCGAAGCAATAGTGGTTATTAATGCAAGATGAACCGGTCTAATATGGCTTACTCTATTAAAGATGTTTTTGAATGCCACCCGTAAAAAAATGAGTATCGGTAGTTTCGAAAAAATATGAAGCTCTTTACCAAGCGAGGATTTCTCACTTAAAAATGTTAGAACGTTTTCGATTGGAATATTGTGAAATAAATCTTGGAAAATTTTTTTTCCATTTTGGGGTGTTTCTTCGAGAATTTTAAGTAGTAAAGTATCGTAGAATTTGAATCGAGAAATTGGTTTTTTCCTCGTGTAGGATTGTTTTTGATTTATGGCATCCGCTATCCTGACTGCATCGTTCACCATATTGTGAAAAGCATAGCCTGTAGTGGGTTTGACGAGGTCTGCATTGGCGCCAGTGGCTATCCAATTTTCTCCGTAGTTTGTTTCTTGAATTGGAATAGATGACATTGGGATAACACCTTTCTCGTCTTCCAATATTGCATAGGAAATTCCAAGTTCAGCGATATATTCTGTAAGTAATTTTTCAGCTTCTTCTTTGGTGATTTTTTCTTTACCAAATCGCGTTACTTCGAATAGCGCGGTATTTTCGGTAAAGGGAAGAATATACATGAATTGACAATAGTTGTTTTGAGGGATTTCGAAATCCATCATTACCATTGCGCTTGTATCAAAGCAATGATTTATTGTTTTAATCTCCCAACCGTAGAATGATTGGAGAAGGTGGGATTGGTTTTTTTGAGGTGCCTCGTATTTGGGAGGTCTACTATCAAAAACAAATTGGGCTTCAAGAATTGTATCCGCTAACGCGATTGTGTAGGTTCCCGAATTTACTGCAGGTGTCGCATTGAAATTTTCTTGAAAAAAAAGCACATTTAGTTCATGGAAGATGCCATGCACTTTATTGTACAAATCTAATCCTCGCACATGATAGTAATAACCTGGAGCGATCGACTGATTTGTCTGATTGGCTACTTTGATGTGTTGCCATTTTGAACTGATCAAATCTTCAAGATGGAGATCTTTAAGTTCTTCTTCTGTTGACCAAAAACAAAAGTTTCGATCATTTACATCTTTTTTCTGAGGCTCTATGATGGCGATTTTTTTATCGCGTAACGAACCGTTTTCATGCAATTTCAAAAGGATTAAGCAATTTGCCGCACCCATCCCAATAAAGATGAAGTCGACTGTATTTTTTGAATTATTGCTCATTCCTTTCGAAAAATTGACTTTAAAAAAAGAAGCCATCTTTGTATAAGAATACAAAGATGGCTTCTTGGATTTCGAGAATGATTAGTCTTCTGACTTTCTGCTCAATGCATAAATTACAAGACCGAAACCTATTTTATTGATAGCATCAGCGATGTTGTAAACGATGTCCATTGCATGCAAAGCAGATGCTTTGTCTGCAACCAACTTCATTCCAAACAAACCGCCGTCAGTTCCTAGGATGTAACCTAATGGGTAGATTGCCCAACCTACTAGTACAAACCAAGCCAAAATGCGTGTAGCTTTTGCAACTTGTGGACCTGCAGTCTGAGACAATTTAGCCACTTCACCAAACCATACTAGGTATGCAATGTAGAAATAAGCTGCTCCAGAAACTACACCCCAAAGAACGCTCTTCGCTGGATCCAACACCTCTCCGATGTAACCAGTTACTAGCATCACCAATGAAGCCAAGATTAGCTTCCAAAGTAAGCCGATTTTAGCGCCAGCTTTCTTAGTGATTAGATAGAACTCTACGCACATAAGTGGCACAGTTAGAATCCAATCCACGTAACGGAAGAATGTTGGTGAATCACCAGTCTCGAGGTTG
>CALRZB010000146.1:0-6907 GCA_943372555.1 Chryseobacterium gleum
TTACAGCCATCAACCATCAACCATCAACCATCAACCATCAACCATCAACCATCAACCATCAACCATCAACCATCAACCATCAACCATCAAACCTCAGCCATGCGCTTCGCGCACTTTGGCAAGCATTTTGAAAAGGCGAGCACATGAAACAGATTATTATCCTTTGCGCTTTGACTTTGATGATGCAAACTGGGTTTGCACAAGCGAGTAAACCTCCCAAAGTTAAAATTGAAAACCTGCCATCGTTGGGTTACAGATCTGTAACTAACAATGCATTCAAAGCAGGTGAAAAAGTAACATACCGTCTTCACTACGGTCTTGTAAATGCTGGTACCGCAACGATTACGGTTGAGGATAGCAAATACAAATTTGGCAACCGTGAAGCATACCACATCGTAGGTGAAGGAAAAAGCATCGGTTCTTTCGACTGGTTCTTTAAAGTTCGCGATACCTACGAAACATACGTTGACAAACAAGGAATTTTCCCTCACCGCTTTATCCGTAAAGTAGATGAAGGTGGATACAAAATCAATCAGGATTATACGTTCTTCCAAGACAAAAGGGCGTATAAAAATGAGAAGAGTGAGTCTTTCTCTACACCAGACTTCGTTCAAGACATGGTAAGCGCTTATTTCTATGCACGTACCTTGGATTATGCTGGAAAGAAAAAAGGCGACATCATCACTATAATGACTATGGTTGACGGCGAGGTATTCCCTCTTAAAATGAAATTCTTAGGTCGTGAAACGGTTAAAGTAGACGCTGGTACATTCAAATGTATCCGTTTCGCTCCAGTGGTTCAAAAGGGCCGTGTCTTCAAAAAAGAAGAAGACTTGAGCGTATGGGTAACCGATGATGGAAACCACCTTCCAATCCTTGTACAAGCTAAAATTCTTGTAGGATCTATCAAAATGGAAATGGTGAGTTACCAAGGATTGGCAAACCCAATTTCAAAACAATAAAATTTCTTAAGAAATATAAAGGGCTGATGTGAAAACGTCGGCCCTTTTCTTTTTAAAAATTATCCAATCAAGGTCAGTCCAAAAACCAGCTCTATTTTGGATTTCAGAATAGTTTTCACTTCTTCGATATCTACTGGTCTGCCGAGTTCGGTGTGCATTGATGCCACTTCCTTATCATCGATTCCACAAGGGATGATGTTCTTGAAATAGTTCAAATCCGAGTTGACATTGAAAGCGAATCCATGCATTGTTACCCAACGGCTGCATTTAACGCCTAGGGCAGCTATTTTTCGCGCTTTCTTCGGGTCCTCCCAATCTATCCACACTCCAGTCAATCCATCAATTCTACTAGCCATAATTCCATATTCCGCCAAAGTCAAGATAATGGCCTCTTCCAGATATCTCAGGAATTTATGGATATCGGTGAAGAAGTGCTCCAAATCGAAAATAGGATAGCCTACAATCTGCCCAGGGCCATGGTAAGTAATATCTCCCCCTCTATTGATGGGATAAAAAGAAGCACCCACACGCTTCAACCCTTCTTCGTCCAAGAGGAGATTTTTGACATCTCCGCTTTTCCCTAAGGTGTAAACATGTGGGTGTTCTACAAATAACAAATAATCCGTTGTGGGTAGTTCTACTCCGTCCGTCCGGCGGCGGTTCTCAAGCTTGAGGTCGCAACTTGCTCCGAAAAGTTTCTCTTGATAATCCCAGCATTCTTGGTAGTCCATTTTGCCGAGATCTTGAAACTGGACATTTCGCACTACTTGGCTCATTGCATCTTTGACAATTCGCCTTTCAAGAAAATAATCGCAGGGATTGCCACTGCATCTTCATTACGCAATTCAGCTAGGTCGATGCTCAACCAGTCACCAAGGTGATTCAAGTAAAGCGTGCGTTCGATACGATTGCTTCCTTTTGACCACATTTCGATGATAGTATCACATTTTTCAGCCATCAATTTTTTGCAAAGTTCCATTCGCATCTGTGAACGTTTGTGATCGTCCTCGTTGCGGATAAGAAGCACAGCAACACGGTTGTCACCACCTGTCCAACCAACAAGTTCGTTGTGGTTCATTTCAGGGAAAACGTGGTGCCAGCAAAGCATTTTGCTGTTTTCGTTGATTTGCTGTCTCCAGCGAATAGCAATGCCTTCATATTGAGCTTCAGCGTAAAGAACTGGAATTCGAGAAACAATTTTCTCAGCCACTTCACGAGAAGTTTGGCGGATTTCTCCGATATTTTCTTCGATAAGTTTGATGCTATTTTCAACAGATGTTTCGAAAGAATCATCAATCAATCCGTATGCACGAAGCACAAAGAATTGTTGGATAGCAGAATATCCAAACATAGCGCGTGGAGGGTTGCCGCCAGGGATGATGATGCAATTGAGGTTGAACTCTTTTGCGAAACCACCAATCTTTCCACCGCTAGTGATACAAGCGATTTCAGCACCACACTCGCGAGCTTCGTGGAATGCTGCAACAGTTTCTTCTGTATCGCCGCTATAAGAACTGATGATAACCAAAGTCTTTTCGCTCACAAATTCTGGGAGCACATAGTCATTTGTACAAACGATTGGAAGTTTGCATGTCTCTCCGATGATTTGAGAAACTATCTTTCCACCGATACCAGATCCACCAAGACCAGAGATAACCACGTTATCAAATTTCTTTGATGGAACGTTAAACTGTGCTTTACGTCCAATTTCCAATGCCTCACGCAAATGTTGAGGAAAAGCTTCCACGAGTGATTTCATCATTCTTTTAATTGTTTGCCGCAAAAGTAAGGAAATTAAGGAACTACACTACAATCCCGCTAACTGCTTATCTTTGTCTCATGAACATTCAATCTGCAAAGAATAATGCTACTGCTGCTGTTACGGCAGTGATCGTTAGCAAGGAAAGCGCTGCGAAAACAAAGGGCCTTTCAAAAGAAGAACTTACGTACCTGAAAGCACAAATCGAATTAGGTAAAGATTCTATTCATTTCCAATCATTGGGCAAGATTCGCCGCTTCATCGTGGTGGATGCTAAATCTACTGCGGCAGACAAAATAGAAGGCTATAGAGCGAAAGGAAAAGAACTTCAAGCTCTTGCAGGTTCTATCGATTCAGACAATCTTCATATCATCAATGAATCTGGCAACCCTTCGGCAACTATCGCGATTTGCGAAGGTGTGGCTTTGGGCAACTACCAATTCTTGAAATATCTAAAAGATAAAAAAAATAAAACCAATTCACTTAATAAACTGTTCGTTCAAGATCCAGGTCTGAAAGACGCACAACTTATGGAGTTGAACGGCATTGTAGAAGGAACACTTCTAGCTCGTGATTTAGTAAATGAGCCGGTTTCTTACCTTACGGCTACGCAGTTTTCTAAAGAAATGCAGAAAGCCGGCAAGCAAGCTGGTTTCACTGTAAAGGTTCTTGGAATGAAAGAAATCGAAGCCCTCAAAATGGGTGGACTTCTTGGCGTTAACCGCGGAAGCATCGATCCTCCTACATTCAACGTAATGGAATACAAGCCAAAAGGCTTTAAGAATAAAAAACCAATTGTACTAGTTGGTAAAGGTGTGG
Organism: Chryseobacterium gleum; assembly: GCA_943372555.1. GTDB lineage: Bacteria > Bacteroidota > Bacteroidia > Flavobacteriales_D > Sanyastnellaceae > JAIXWP01. The sequence continues at coordinate 3,541 of CALRZB010000146.1, forward strand.
TATTCGATACAGGTGGATTGAGCTTGAAGCCAACACCTGGTTCTATGGATGAAATGAAATGCGACATGGCTGGTGGTGCAGCGGTAGTAGGTACTATGTACGCTATCGCAGCAAACGCTTTGCCTGTGCACGTTATCGGACTTGTGCCTGCAACAGACAACCGTCCTGGTATGAATGCTATATGTCCACAAGACATTATCACCATGCATGATGGCACCACAGTAGAAGTATTAAATACAGACGCTGAAGGCCGTTTGATTCTTGCAGATGCATTGAGCTATGCGAAACAATACAAACCAGAATTGGTAATCGATCTTGCTACTCTCACTGGCGCGGCGGTTCGTGCAGTAGGAAGTATTGCGAGTGCGATCATGGGAACCGCAGACCAGAAAGTAATGGACAAGCTTGCAGATAGTGGCATGAACACTTGGGAACGTACTATTCAATTCCCGATGTGGAAAGACTATGGAGATGAAATGAAGAGTGATATTGCCGATCTTAAAAACTTAGGTTCGGGCAATGCTGGTCAAATCACTGCTGGTAAATTCCTCGAGCATTTCACAGATTACCCTTGGATTCACATTGACATTGCAGGTCCTGCTTATCTCAATACTCCAAATAGCTACCGCACCAAAGGCGGCACAGGAGTAGGCGTGCGTATGTTATACAACTTTATCAAAGAGAATTACACAAAGTAATTTTCTAAAAAACATTAGACTATGTCCGAAAGGAAAGACGATAAACTCCGTGTAGCAATCACTAGCGGAGACCCAAACGGTATTGGACTTGAAACCATCATGAAGGTGTTTTCAGATCCGAGAATGACGGAGCACATTACTCCTATCATTTATGCTCACCCAGAAGCAATCAAGCTTCACAAGAGATTGAATAACATTGAAGAATTCACTTTCAATAGCATTCAAAACGCGGGTGAGGCATTTCCACGTAAAGTAAATTTGCTCAACGTTTGGAAAGATTTCAATGGCACACTTGAACTAGGCAAAGCGACGAAAGAAGCAGGAGCTCTAGCATTCAAGAGCCTTGAAGCCGCAACAAATGACTTGGCTTCTAATAAAGTGGATGTTCTTGTAACAGCTCCAATCAATAAAGACACCATTCAAAGCGCTGACTTTAATTTCCCTGGTCACACAGAATATTTAGCAAAGATTGCTGGCACCGAAAAAGTGCTCATGTTCCTCGTTGCAGATAATTTACGTGTGGGTATTGTAACAGGTCATCTTCCATTGAAAGATGTTTCTGCCGCTATTACCAAAGAGAAAATTCATGAGAAATTAAAACTCATGGAAGAGAGTCTAATGAAAGACTTCGGTGTTCCTCGCCCAAAGATTGCTGTATTGGGATTGAATCCTCACGCTGGCGACAATGGCCTTCTAGGAACAGAAGAGAAAGAAACAATTCTTCCTGCAGTTCGCGAAGCTTTTGATAAGGGCAGTTTGGTATTTGGTCCATTTGGAGCAGACGGATTCTTCGGCAGTGGCGCTTATAAAAACTACGATGCAGTTTTGGCGATGTACCACGACCAAGGACTCGCTCCATTCAAAGCTTTAGCATTTGACAATGGTGTGAATTTCACAGCAGGACTTCCAATTGTGCGTACCTCTCCTGACCACGGAACGGGTTATGATATCGCCGGGAAAGGCATTGCAGACGAAGCATCCATGCGCAGCGCTATTTTCGTAGCGTGCGATGTATATCGCAAGCGCAAAGAATTCAAAGAATACGGCTCTCATCCGCTACAGCGTCAAGAGTTCCGTGATAAAGACGATTATAGAGAATAAAATATAAAACCGAACACCTGTTCGGTTCAAACCGAATGATCATTCGAGTAATAACTATTGGTAAAACATCAACTCCCTACCTCAAGGTGGGGATTGATATTTACCTGAATAGATTAAAACATTACGCCAAGGTAGAATATCTTGAACTACCAGATGTGGCGGTAAAAGAACGCACCAAGCAAAAAGAAAAAGAAGGCGAGTTGATTTTAAAACAGCTCAAAGGTGAAGACGTACTTATCCTTCTAGATGAAAAAGGGAAGAATCCTTCCTCTCGCGAATTCGCTGATTTTTTTCAAAAGAAAATGAATGGAGGCACGCGCAGTCTTTGCCTTGTAATTGGCGGAGCATATGGCTTTAGCGATGAGGTATACAATCGTGCCGAGAGCTTGCTGTCATTTTCTAAAATGACCTTCTCCCATGAAATGATAAGACTAATGCTAGTAGAGCAAGTCTATCGTGCTTTCACCATAATAAAAGGTGAAAGCTATCACCACGATTGATTGGAAATCGAATTCTAGTTAAACGCCAATCTCTCTGTTGCTTTGTTGCCGTTTCTTTCGAATACTACAGTATAAAGTCCTGCAGCTGGGCGATTGATGGTGTAGATATGTTCACCAACATTCAATTCACCTTGAGCAATTACTTCAACAAGTTCTCCAAGTGAGTTGTACATTTTAATAGATGTCACCTCTCTTTGGTTAGCGTAATATTTCAGAGTTGCTGATTCTTTTGCAGGATTTGGATAAAGTCCGAAAACAAATGTTGGGTTCAACTCATTGATACCAACAAAATTTCCTGTTGTATCAGACGATGTGATATTGATATCATCCAAGAAGATATTATTTCCACCGCGACCTGTAAATTCAAATTTCACTCTGAAAGCATCAGTCATCCAGTTTTGATTTGTCAAGATCAAGGTCTCACTGCCCCACTGAGAAGTGAGCGTTGGTGTGAACTGCGCATTCGAAGCTGTACCTGTTGGAAGATTTGTAACTCCCGTCATTGTTCTGCGAACACTCCATGAATCGCCACAATCGCCTGTAACAGAAATACGCAATCTATCTTCAGTCTCAGTAAGCTTGTTTGCATAAGCCCATCTGTAGCTAAGGAAGATGGTATCCATTGCAGTCATATCGTATGTTGCACTAAGCAATTCATCAATATTCTCTTGAGTGGAATTACTGAAATTACGCAACTTCAATGATTTATCGCCAGTGTATGAGGCGCTTGGAGTAATCTCCCAAGTTAAATCTTGATTGTAGTTGAAAGAAGCCCAATTGTTATTTGGCCATGTATTTTCGAAGCCTTCTTCAAGTGGAGCTTGGTTATCTCCAAATCCAAAAACCGTAATTAGATTAGGCCATTCCTCAGTAAGAGTTGTAGAGCCATTAGTCACAGTCATCGACACGGTATAGTTACCAGCTGTTTCATAAATGTGAATTGGATCTTGGAATGCAATAGGGTCTGTTCCCGTAATCACGGTACCATCACCAAAATCCCATGTCCATTCGATAACGCCATGATATGAAGCATCGTGGAATCTGAACATTTGTCCGACGCAACCTACT
>CALRZB010000147.1:0-6867 GCA_943372555.1 Chryseobacterium gleum
TGATAGTCAGGAATATTCTAGCCATTAGACATGTAATTATTGGAAGCTAATTTAGTCAAATGTTGACTAGGAGTCATTGATTATCTGATTTTTTTCGGAATTCGTTCTTCTTGAAACTTGGCACTGTGAAGGTAACGGTGCTCAAATAACCCCTCTAATCATTATCTTTGCCGCCCCAAAGTTTAAGGTATGGCATTGAAATGTGGAATTGTTGGTCTACCCAACGTAGGAAAAAGTACGCTGTTCAACTGTTTGAGCAACGCTAAAGCACAAGCGGCTAACTTTCCTTTTTGTACAATTGAACCTAACGTCGGAACGATTACTGTTCCAGATGAAAGACTGACTCAACTCGCTGAGCTTATCACTCCTGAGCGCATTGTCCCAACTACAATTGAGATTGTGGATATCGCAGGTCTGGTGAAAGGCGCAAGCAAAGGTGAAGGTCTTGGTAATAAATTCCTTGCTAATATTCGCGAAACGGATGCAATTATACACGTTCTCCGTTGTTTCGATGATGAAAACGTTGTACACGTTGATGGATCGGTTAACCCAGTTCGTGACAAAGAAATCATCGATATCGAGCTTCAATTGAAAGATCTTGAAGCGGTTGATCAACGAATTCAAAAGATACAACGTGCCGCAAATTCTGGTGATAGCGCTGCAAAAAAAATCTTCGATTATTTGCAACGCATTAAATCAGCATTGGAACAAGGTAAGTCAGCTCGCACCGTTCCTCCTCAAACTGAAGAGGAAGAAAAATTGGATGGCGAACTTCAATTGCTCACTTCTAAGCCTGTTCTTTATTGTTGCAATGTGGAAGAGTCTTCTGTTGCGACGGGAAACAAATATGTTGAAGCCGTTAGAGAAGCTGTAAAAGACGAAAATGCTGAAGTCCTTGTTATCGGCGCTGCAATCGAATCTGATATCGCTGAACTCGAGACTTTTGAAGAACGCCAGATGTTCCTTGGTGACCTTGGACTAGATGAGCCAGGCGTTTCTAAATTGATTAAAGCCGCTTATCGTCTTCTTAAATTACAAACGTACTTTACTGCTGGTGTTAAAGAAGTGCGCGCTTGGACCATTCACATTGGTGATACTGCTCCAAAGGCTGCCGCTGTTATTCACACCGACTTTGAAAAAGGATTCATCCGCGCTGAGGTTATTAAATTTGATGATTTTATCAAATTCAAATCAGAGGCTGCGATAAAAGAAGCCGGTAAAATGGGCGTTGAAGGAAAAGAATACATCGTGCAAGATGGCGATGTGATGCACTTCCGCTTCAACGTTTAATTTATTGGGTTTATCAGACAGAATGATTTTCTTTGTTGTCTGATGAAATACTTCCTTCCCTCGCTAATTTTTTCAATGGCAATCATTGCCTTGAGTTCGTGTGATTCAAAACCGGAGTACAATCCTGCTAAAGACATGGCAACGATTGATTCTTTGATGAGCGCTCAACAAGCAGCTTGGAACAAGTCTGATATACCTGCTTTCATGGAATTCTATTGGAAATCGGATTCATTAAAATTTACTGGAAGAAGAGGCATTACATACGGTTGGAATGCAACTCTGTCTAATTACCAAAAGTCATATTCCACGCCTGAAGAAATGGGGAAACTGGAATTTTCAAATCTTGAGCATGAGTCTATCAATAAGAAAAATGCTATTGTAATCGGCAAATGGACTCTCTATAGAGTGGCTGATACTTTAGGTGGATATTATACTTTACATTGGAAAAAAATTGGAGCACAGTGGTTCATTGTCTCCGATCATACGAGCTAGTTTATGTCAGTTACCATCATCATTTTATTTATTACTGCGCTGGTTTCATATCAAGCGTTCTCCAACTATCAGTTGTTCACCAAACTTCAGCTAAACCCTTGGAGCGTCAAGCACAAAAAGGAATATTATAGAATCCTTTCGCATACTTTAATTCATGCCGATTGGGGGCATCTCATCCTCAATATGTTTGTTTTCTATTCTTTTGGAACAGTCTTGGAGTCAGTATTTACCAACCCAATAGTATTTCGAGATGCATTTCCATCTTTTAATTTTTGGGGTATTCAGTTTGGCTATATCGCGTTTATTGGTTTATATATAGTCGGAGCAGCAATTGCTTCTATACCTGCCATGCGTAAGCATTCAGATAACTATGCCTACAATGCAGTAGGTGCTTCTGGGGCTGTTAGTGCTATGCTAATGGCATTTATGATAATGTTCCCATTGCATAAGGTGTCGTTTTTCTTTTTCTTTCCTCTCCCTGCTTATATCGCAGCTCCGGTTTTCTTTTTAATGGAACATTACATGCAAAAACGAGGTCGAACAAACGTGGCGCATGATGCCCATATCTGGGGCGCTTTGGCTGGAATTCTTTACGTTTTTATATTAAACCCACAATTCCTTGTAAGATTTATCACCGTTGTGAGAAACTCCATATTCTAATCAGAATCTAAAGTTCAACCCTCCATATATTTGCACCATGGATGATGATCAACTGAACCGACTTCGCGAAAGACTGAATGAAATCCACCGCTGGCCGAGCGTGTATATGTACAAATTTATTCTCCCAAACGACGAAGAGAAAATTACTAGATTAAAAATCATCTTCGGAGAAAGCACAGAGATTCGAACAAAATTGAGTGCTAATGGCAATTACATCAGTTTTACAATCTTCGAAATGATGCTTGAAGCAGATCATATTTTCGATCGCTACAGAAAAGTGGGAACAATTGAAGGAGTTATCAGTCTTTAATACTATGAATATACTTGAGAATTTAAAAAACGCATTACTTGTTGCACTGGTAATTATGCTTGTGTATGTGCTCTATAAAAGAATGATTAAAGTCCTTCACAAGGGAAAAGTGACGAGCCAATATGCAAGCATCGGAAATTCATTAATCGTAGAAAATAATCAAGGAAAAATTACGGTCGAACTGAATAAAAAAACTTACTTGATTGTTGAAATTTTTGATCATACGAATAACCCTTTATTGAGGGTGGCAGAAGGTGATTTTGAAGCAGGCGTGCAGATTTTTACGTTTGAACTTAGTGGCCTTCCAAAAGGCAAGCATTATTACAAGGTGACATCTCCTAATCAAGAGAGCTCACAATATTTCCAAGTAGATTAATATGAAGTCTTTGAGAATTGTTTTTATGGGCACTCCAGAGTTTGCTGTAGCATCTCTCGACGCGCTTTTAAATTCTTCTCATACAGTATGCGGCGTTGTTACTGTTGCTGATAAGCCCGCAGGGCGAGGTCGACAGATACAAATGTCTGCGGTTAAGGAATACGCTCTGGCCAAGAACCTGCCAATTCTTCAACCTGAAAAATTGCGCGAAGAAAATTTTATCGCCGAGCTCAAATCTCTCAATGCAGATTTATTCGTTGTAGTGGCTTTTAGAATGCTTCCTGAAATGGTGTGGTCAATGCCTCCATTAGGTACAATCAATCTGCACGGTTCTCTTCTCCCAAAATACAGAGGTGCTGCGCCAATCAATTGGGCTGTCATCAACGGTGAAAAGGAAACGGGCGTAACCACATTCTTTCTTCAACACGAAATCGATACAGGTAAGGTCATTAAGCGAACTGTTATTTCAATAGGCCCAGAAGAGTCTGCTGGAGAATTACATGATCGAATGATGGTGATTGGCGCTCAAACTTTGCGCGAGACCGTTGATATTATCGCATCAGGTAATGCTGAAGCTATACCTCAAGATAATCTTATCGCTGCAGGCGAAGAAGCTGTTCACGCGCCTAAAATATTCAAGGATACTTGTGAAATTAAATGGAATAATAAAGGAGAAACTATTTCCAATTTTATCAGGGGCCTAGCTCCTTATCCCGCAGCTTGGACCAAAATGGGGGAGAAGACAGCTAAGATTTTTAAAGGCAAATTTCATAGCGCACCAAACACGATTCCAGGAGAATTTGTAACAGATTCAAAGTCGGTAATAAAGTTTGCTTGCACCGATGGCTGGTACATTATAGATGAATTGCAGTTTGAAGGCAAAAAGAAAATGAGCGCAGAGGAATTCCTCCGTGGATGGCGTCCCTAATTAGAAATCCAGACTAAGTTTCAAGTTAATTCTTCTTCCTGTCAGATACGTTGGAATGCCATAATTGCGTCCATTCACATCTTCCACCCATTGGTAATTGATGGTGTTGTTTACACCTAGTAAATTGAATACTTCGAGTGAAATTATTCCTTTACTGATATTTCTATTGAAGTAATTATTCTTCTTTTTCTTAATAAACAAGTCGCGGCTAAAACCAATATCTGTTCTGAAATATGACTTGGTTCTAAATACATCATCGTAGCGCTGGCCAGTTGGAGGACCATACGGAACACCTGTTCCAAAGAAAAGGCTGAGCAACACTTTGTACTCTTTTCTTCTTGGCATTTCATCCAAGAAAAGCAATGATAAACTAAAGCGTTGATCGCTAGGTCTAGCAAGATATCCCGGAGTCTGAAGTATACTATCAGAGCGAACCTGATTTAAAGTATATCCTGGACGAATCGTATCTCCATCAGCATTGAGATAGAGATAATAATAGTCATCGCTCAGATCTTCCATTGTTTTGAGAACAGAAACTCGGAGCCATGATTGAACTCCATCAATGAACTCACCATTCAACATTAAATCGGCACCTGTGGCGTATCCCTTGGAGTTATTTCTTGCGTAATATCTCTGACGAACATTCTCTAATTTGTATGGAATGAGGTTGTCCATTTTCTTGTAATACGCTTCCATAATCATCTTAATTGGACGATTTCGGAAATTGAAAATGTAGTCAGCTCCCACAATGAAGTGAATGCTTTTTTGTGCCTCAATATTTGGATTAACAGATCCGTCGAATCCACGCATTTCTCTATAGAATGGCGGTTGATAATAATAACCAAAAGATGCGCTTAGAACAACATCTTTGCGGACTGTATCTATCTTTCCTTTGTACGTCCTAGCTTGCAGCCAATAAGGAGTATATGAGAATTTAGCACGCGGACTTACTACTGTTTCATTGTTGTATGACCAATGATTTGCTCTTACGCCAACTGTTGCATTGATGGTCGATTTTTCATCGTTTTTTATTACCCAATTGTCTTGAATGTAGGCACTCAATCGCTGTGATTCAACGATGTTTATAGCTTTAATTTTATCTTGTAAAAATATAATTTGCAAGGGCTGCAAGGTGGGGTCAACATAGCCAATGGAGTCGGGTGGGTGAGGTGCTGCATATCCTGCAGAATCAATCAAAGTCCACTCACTAAGTTTATCATTGATGCTTTCGATTTGATAATCCGCACCCCATTGAAGGAAGTGATTTTTGTTTGAAAGATCAATGAATCCTTTGTGTGAAATGCTGTAAACACTTGCTTCGAGCTCGTTTCGCGCATGATCTAAATAAGCACCTACGCCGCGATTATTAGCCACCTCACCAAATTCATCACTTCCTAAATCACGTTCTAGTTCATCTAATCGGTAAGCGCCAAGAATGTCGTAACGTTCATATTCGTAGGTCTTAAAGGCACTAACGGTAAAACGTAATTGAGATAATTCTGTCGGATTATATCGAGCGGAAAAGGCACCAAATGCAGTCTCAAATTGTGTCTCCTCTTGACCATCAAAGAATACAGTCAATCGAAGAGCTTCGTTGATTGTTCCTACATCTGTTTGTCTAGTTTGCGGGATGTAGTTATATCTGTTTTTAGAATAATTACCTAAGAAGCTCAATTCCCATGGCCCATATTTTCCTGCTGGTCTATAAGTCAAATAACTTTGAACATCCGTATAGCGAGGATCATATTCTGCATCTACATCGAGGGAATTCAATAGATACGTATTACGCTTATATCTCACCCCAGTGCTATGCGTGAATTTTCCATTTTTAGAAATGTCCATCACAGTGAAGTTTGCACCTAGCAAGCTTCCCATAAATTTCAATCGAAATGAATCAGGACGCGCATATTTGATATCGAGCACAGAGCTCATTTTGTCACCATACTTGGCATCAAATCCACCAGCACTGAAATTGATGCTTTCTACCATGTCTACGTTCGGGAAACTCAATCCTTCTTGTTCACCTGCTCGAACTAAGAATGGACGATAAACCTGAATATCATTGACGTATACTAGGTTTTCATCAAAACTTCCACCACGAACACTATAGCTGGAACTCAATTCTGAAGAGAAATTGACAGGCGCTTGAAGCAGATAGCCTTCGATACCACCTTGTGGACTTGGAAGTGGAGTAGCTAAAAATGGATTGATTCGGATTACAGAAACAGGACGCTTCTTTTCAATGATCTCAACCACTTTAGTTTCTTTGGTTGGGTCGAATGTGATTGTTACCTCTTTGTCTTCACCAGCCTCTACACGAAAAGTACGCTCTTCATTTACTCCTGGGAAAGACAATTCTATAATGACATCTTTATTAGCAGGAATAATGAGCTTAAAGCCACCTTCACTGTCTGATCGAACTTGATTGCTTGGGTTGTATTTTTCGGCTACACGAACTCCTGGTACAGGCTCTTTCGACGGGTCGAGAACTTGTCCACTGATAGAACCCGTCTGAGAATAGGCAAACGAGGATACTAATATGAAAACAAATAAGAGGAGGCTACGATTCATAAAGCGGTCAAAAGTAGAACGTAACTCTAGAATCCGGCAAAAATTTTATGAAAAAGAAAAAAGAAGATTATTGAAGCTTTTTGCTAGAGCGGCGCGAACTTCTCAAGAATTGGCTCCATGCTTCTTTGCTTAGTATGTTTCCTCCTGATTGGAAGCCGTTGTTATATCGAGCGGTGAGCGTTGTTGAAGCTGCATCATAGGATCTATCAGCAAAATCAGCCATGCCGTCATATTCACGAA
>CALRZB010000148.1:0-6850 GCA_943372555.1 Chryseobacterium gleum
AAAAGCCAAAAGCCAAAAGCCAAAAGCCAAAAGCCAAAAGCCAAAAGCCAAAAGCCAAAAGCCAAAAGCCAAAAGCCAAAAGCCAAAAGCCAAAAGCCAACAGCCAACAGCCAACAGCCAACAGCCAACAGCCAACAGCCAAAAGCCTAAATCCCCGAAATCAAAAACTCAACAGTGTCCACATTATCTGCGAAATCAGCTAGTCCTGGATTTTGTGCTTGACCGAATGGAATATCATTTTTGCTAACTATACATTGGATGTGCTCAGACTTTTCTGAAAGCTCTTTGCGCAGTTCTTTTTCATCTGCATAATATTCATAGTACATGCTACCCGTGGGGGATGCGATGCCTTTGTCTTTTCGAAAAAGAATAAATCCGTTCTCTAACAAATCCTCTTGATTCAACAACCAAACGGCCTTGTTGTAATCATAGTTATTCGCATACTTATTGTGATTCACAATTGGATGAAAAGGATAGATTCCTTCGAAAACTTTATTGATATCATAGCCTTCGGGCATATAGATCTTCGTCACATTGCGACAACCCAATCCGAAATAGGCAAAAATATCTTTTCCCAATTCTTGCAATTCTTCAGAAGATTCAGAACCATCGATAATGGCAATGCTATTTCTGTTTTTGCGAATAATATGGGGATAGGTTGAAAAATAATGCTCAAAATAACGTCCTGTATTGTTGGAACCCGTGGCAATAACTGCGTCAAAATTTTCCATCTTGCCATGAGCATATTTTACCAACTCGGTAACTTCTGGCCAAAATTTCTCGAGCACCACAATTGCTGCGGGCATTAATTGAGCGTCATCGCTGCTCAATTTCACCAATGCTTTGTGACCACACAACAAAGTGCAAAACAGATCATGCCAACCGACCATTGGAATGTTACCGGCGCAAATAATAGCAACCGTCTTGGGATTCACATCTTCTAATCTATTGCCGTAGCCAGCTACAAAAGCATCTATAGATTCTTGGGTCATGAGATCTCCCCATGCCTCCAAGGCATTTTTCACGTTTTGAGGGGTAAACCATCCATTTGACTGAAAATGAGATTCGATGATAACTTTAAAGCCATTGTACTCCTCTTCGGTAAGGCCTGATTCAAAGCCAGTCCACTCAGCATCAGTGGCCAAAAGTCGAAATGCCTTGCCCAATTGAACAAACGCCGAAATTCTATGTTGTAAATCCTGTTTCATAATGTGGATACTATGCCGTATTTTTGCACCGCAAAATTACAGCGACTTATCCAATAGTAAGGAGGAATTTGAAATGGCGATAATAATAACCGACGAATGCATCAACTGTGGTGCTTGTGAACCTGAATGTCCAAACCACGCAATCTACGAAGGTGGTGCTGAGTGGAAATACTCAGATGGCACGGGGCTTCGCGGTATTATCAACCCACTCAATCAAACTGTTGAAGTGGATGCTGATGGCAATAATATCCCTGTAAGTATGGATGTGTATTTTATCGTGTCTGATAAATGCACCGAATGCGTAGGATTCCACGATGAGCCTCAATGTGCGGCAGTTTGTCCAGTAGATTGCTGCGTCGACGACCCTGATCACCGCGAATCTAAAGAGCAGCTCCTAGCGAAAAAGGAGTTCATGCACCTGTAGGCCGTTGGCTGTTAGCTGTTAGCTATTAGCAATAACTAAAAGCCAAGAGCTAAAAGCCAAAAGCTAAAAGCTAATAGCCATTTTTGAGACTTTCGCCGACAGAGATTCCTTACATTTGCCAATAGAGTTAACCTGTATGAAGTACTTTCTTTCTTTCCTTACTTTAATCGCCCTTTTAGTGGCTGGCTGTTCTACCGATGTAGAACTTAATGCCCCGTATAAAAGCACTACCATCGTTTATGGACTTCTTGACCCTATTGCAGATACACAATGGGTGAAAATCAATAAGACCTTCATCGGTGATGGAAACAACCTTGAATACGCATTAGTGCGCGATAGCTCTGAGTACGATTGGTCTGAATTTAAAAATCTATACGTTCAAGAAATTTTGAATGGCGAGGTAGTTCAGCAATTCGATCTTCTAGAAAAAGAAATTACCAATAAAGATATTAGTGGAGTTTTCTACGGTCCTGCACAAACAGTTTACTACTTCGTAAAAGGCTCAAACCTGCTACAAAACGCTCAATACCGTATTGTGGTTGACTTTTACAACAGACAAGACGTTGAAGCAACAACAGACATTGTTGCTCAAGGGAGTGTAAATTTCTTCGGACTTTATCAAGATCAAGGCACTACTTTGAAATTGGCTGAAACCAGTGGGCCATCTTCTTTCAATTGGAAATCGGTTACACTACAATTTACACCAACGGCATCAGCTCCTTTTTATGAAGTAAGTCTAAGAACTTTCTACACAGAAAAAAAATGGACGGATGCTTCGCAAACAACTTTAGTTTCAAGCACTAAAAAATATTTCGATTATACAGTTGGAACCTACACGCTTGATGACCGTCTCACAAGCGGACGCATACCTGTTGAAATAAACGGACAATCATTCTTCTCTTATTTCGGTTCGCAACTCAACACAGGAGATGAATACTCTTACGAAATCGGTGAATATGATCCGAATGCTCTTCCAGAAGCTGCGACAGAAACATTTGAACTTATGATTAATGTTGGAGGATCAGAACTCTACACCTACTATCAAGTAAATTCACCTGTGACAGGAATTGTGCAAGAAAGACCTACGTATACTAATGTATCAAACGGACTGGGTCTTTTCTCTTCACGTTCAATAAGTAAAGTGACTGGTATTCCTATTATCAACACAAACCCAGCGGTACTTCCAAATGTGGGAAATCTAATGGCTTTGAGATATAGCGTGTATACTTCTGGCTTTGTTTTCTGTGATCCTGGATTTTCAGACACTTCGGTTATACCACACTGTAATTAAAAGTGTTATATTCGCAGAAACCAAAATCCGATGAAAGTATTTTCTACTATTGTTGGGGTGCTTACCTCCACTTTCCTTTGTGCTCAAGTTGAAATTGTTAGTTCTAATCTTCCCGATGCGAATGATGTATTGGTGCAAGAGAACGCAAATCTTTTGACAGATATTGATCTAGAACTTGCAGGTCCTTCCGCAACTTGGAACTTCGGTTTCGATGTTCTTCAACCAATGAATACTTCCACGACGACAAATTGTTTGGACGTATCGGCTACGCCTTTCACGTTTCAATTTCTGTTCAACAATCCATTTGATTCAGATCACAATTCAGACTTTGCTGTAGGCGTTGATCAGCTTGATGCCGGTGGAATAGCTACTATCGAAAACGCCTATTTCTACTATCAGAATCGCTCCGATAGATATGCAATTACTGGTTTAGGCGCTTCAATTAACAGCATTCCTTTACCTGCTCAATCAAACCCTGTTGATGTGATTTATGAACTTCCTCTAAATTACCAAGACCAAAGTTCTAGCGATTCGGAAATTCTATTTTCCATTCCTACCACATTCACATATCGTTTGCAGCAATCGCGTTCAAACAATGTTGATGGCTGGGGAACAATCAATATTTGGGGACAAAGTTTTGACGTTTTACGTTGCCGCACAGAAATCGAAGCGAATGATTCAATTTATGTTGATCAATTTGGTTTCGGCTTTGCCTTGGATCGTCCACTTAGCGTTGAATACAAATGGTTGTCTCCACAATATAAAGTGCCAATCCTCCAAATCACAACCTCGGGTGGTGTTGTATCCTCTGTTCTTGTTGCCGACATTTATACTTCTGTTGAAGAAAGTGAGACAAATACTTTCTCTATGTACCCGAACCCAGCGAGTGACAATATCGTTATCAATGGTGATTTCACGCCAAGCGATTTGATGACGATTGTTAATGCTCAAGGTCAAATCGTTTTCAACGGAAGTATTCCATCAAGCAGAACAATAGACACTTCAGCTTTTGCGAATGGTATTTATGTAGTCAGTATTTATGGCGAAAAAGAAACAATGAGCAAAACGCTTATTATTGAGTAAGCACTAGACTGCCTCGTTCTTTATCCAATTCTATACGCAGTGAAACATCCATTTCCTGCTGCAACTCTTCGACGTGAGAAATGATTCCAACGATTCTATTCTCGCGTCGAAGTGTTTTTAGGGTTTCCAAAACCACCGACAACGAGTCTCTATCCAAAGAACCAAAGCCTTCGTCCAAAAAGAAGAACGACTTATCTGATTGATTCAACACCTTCACGCGCTCTGCTAGAGCCAAAGCCAAACACAACGAAGCCTGGAAAGTTTGTCCACCTGATAAGGTTTTCAATAGTCTTAGTTTTCCTTCATTCAAATAGTCTTTTACATAGAATACATTATTGTCGTCTACCTCAAGACTCAATTGATTTCTCGTTAATTTATTGAAACGTACATTCGCTGAAGCACAAAGTTCTCTCAAATAAAAATTAGAGATATAACTGACAAAGCCTTTTGCTTTAAACAAACCTTCTAGTTCTTTCAAACCCATTTTGCGAGAAGTTGCGCTACCCAAATCAGATTTGATTTGTTTCATTTGAGAAACTCCATCGTTCAAAATACGCAACGATGCGCTACTCTCGCCTAAGTGTCCATTCAACTGCTTCAAGAACTCTTGCTCCTCAATAACCTTATTTCTCAAAACAGTCAACGCTTCTGCATCAAAGGTTTCGGCACCTAACTTTTCTTCTAATAATGACTTCTGATTTTTAGCCACAGCAAAGTCGCGATCGAACTCATCTATAAAAGATTGTTCCTTTTTATCGTCCAAATTAGACTTCAACAATTCCAAAATCTCATCCTCCGTTTTGAAATTAGAAGATAGCATGTTTTGCTGAAAACGGACATTCAATTCTACAAGCTCTTCCTTCGATTTACCCAAATCCAATCGATCATTATCTAATCGCGCAGTAACAGTAGAAAGATCTGTCTGAACAGTTTCAAACTCTTTGTTGGCATCATTAAATCGTTGGTCGATCGAATTTATACGGTCTACAACTATTGCGATATCATTTCGAATTGATGCCGCATCCATCGACAAATACTTCATCCACCAATCTTCTGTGGTGGATTCGACTTCCTTCGAAATACGTGCAATATTAGCTTCTACAAGCAACACCTGCTTCTCGGCTTGAGTGAGTGCGTCGCGTTGAGCTTCTGCTTTTAATTTCAATTGGTCTAATTCATTACGCAATGCAGTTGACGATTGCATCAATGACTCTCTTTCCTTAAACAATGTCTCAATATTGCGCAGATATCCCTCAGCTTGTTCAATTGACAGATGGCCTTTCTTTTCAAACAACATAGCCGACTCGGCACAAGCAGTCTGAGCATCAAGCTTTGCATTTTGTTTTTCTGAAACTGCCTTAATTATAGAATCAAGCGCCGTCTGAATCTTTCCAGCATCCAAAACTGCCTTATTAAATTGGCCAAGTTTCGATTTCATTGCCACTTCCTCTGCCTCAATGCGCACCAACTCTTCACCACCAATAGAATGAAGAACAGAAGGATGATCATGGGAACCGCACAGAGGACAAGGCTGACCTTCGTTTACGTGCGCAACAAAAGCAGAAAGACCTAACTTAATCTTCTCTTCTTCTTTTTTATCTGAGATACTAGAAATCTCCTTTTCGATTTTGTCTAATACAGCATCGAATGTAGAGTATTCGGCTTCAAGCCAGTTTCCTCTTAAAACATCCAACTGATTCGTCAAAAGAACTATCTCGTCGTTATAATTTGAAATTTCATTTTCGATTTGACTCGAAATCTCCGACGTCCTCTTCCAATCCTTCAAAGCAGAAACCTCGCTAACAAAAACATCCGATGCCGGCAATTCGGACTCCACAACAATCAGCCTATCTTGTAGCGCTTTTAATTCTATCTGCTTCACGCTGCTTTGATCCAAAGCCTTGTCTAGCGCCGACTTCAAAAGGTCTAACGCGCCTTTCTCTTTATCAAAAGACAATCTAAGCTCATTCCATTCAATGATTTTCTGAAGCAATTCAACACGCTTTTGCTTCTCGTCTTTACTAGAAAGTTCTTCTAATAATTTTCCTTTCTTCTCCCCCACTTCTTTCAATTGAACCTCAGTATCTGCTTTCAACTTCTCATTTTCACTTATCGAGGAATCTAAAGATGACGCTTTCTCTTTCGCCTTATCGATCAAATCAAAATCATTTTTGAAATGAATAATAGCTGTTCTATATTTTTCTAACAACACTCTTCGTCTATTCATCTCATCCTTTCGAACTTCCAACGAATTGACCAAATCCGTCAGATTCTTTAACTCAACAAACTGCGTTTCTTTCAATTCAAGTTGTACCAACTGAACACCGATGGCTTCAATTTCTTTAACTTTTATATCAATTGCATCCTGTCGATCTTGAATTTCTTTCTGAAGTACTTCTTTGCGTTCATCAGAGATATCCCCTATTGTGCTTGCTATAGCTTCCAATTTGGTAATTTCATCATGATTCTTATCGAGCATGTTTTTCACCGGACTTGTCAAATCATACTTGTCCAAATGAAATAAATCGCTCAGCATCATAGTGCGCTCCTTATCCTTGAGATCAACGAACTCTCTAAATTTTCCTTGGGGAATAATAATTGTACGCTTGAAATCAGATAGCTTCATGCCCAAAATAGGCTCCGCCGTTTCCACAGTCAAAGGTTCCCAATCACTGCCATTCCATTTATAGAATGTATGATCGGCTGTTCCAACAACATTAAAATCCTTTTTATTTCTCTTGAGTTCGTATCTCGACTTGTACTTTTCTTGATTGTCTTTGCCAATACCAAATTCAAATTCGATGAGCAGTCTTTGGCTCTGTAAGTTGATAAGACTGCCGCGTT
>CALRZB010000149.1:0-6823 GCA_943372555.1 Chryseobacterium gleum
TCTTCAGTCACATTTGCCCATTGCTAAATCACAAGAAAGAAATACAATTGACAATGTAGTTCCTACAGCAGATTTGGAAACACTTCAAAGCTTTTTATATACTTTTTGGTATCGTCGAGATCAACAATCTCCAGAAGCTGCTTGGAGAAAGTATGAGCAACAAGTAAAAGATGTACAAGACTATTTTGGAACACGCATCAAGAAAGGTTGGCAAACAGACCGCGGTCGTGTCTACTTGCAATACGGTCCGCCTAACACACGTGTAATGCGTCCAAATGATCCCGATTATTGGCCATTTGAAATCTGGCATTACTATGAAACCAATGATGGATTGCACGACAGAAGATTCTTATTTGTAAATACCACATTAGGACAAGATTATGAATTGCTTCACAGCGATGTGCCTGCAGAACCTAAGAATAACGATTGGCCAAATCTTGTAAACAGCCGCTCAATGAATACTCCATCGGAGGTTAACAGAAGTAGCAATGCTCAATCGAGAGATCCTCAAAGTGGCGATGAATTACAAGATTTGTGGTACACACCACACTAAGCCCTATTTTCGCGCCGCTTAATATCAGATTTTGAAACGAATTGCCGTCGCTATCCTTAATTGGAACGGAGAAAAGTTCCTCCGTCAGTTCTTGCCCAATGTGGTGGAGAACAGCAAGGCAGTGGCTGATATTTATGTGATAGACAATGATTCAAAAGATGGTTCTATCGCGCTTTTGAAAAGCGAGTTTCCGGAAGTTCAGATTATTCAATTGGATAAGAATTATGGATTTGCCGGCGGTTATAATAAAGGCCTCCGTCAAATAAATAATGAGCTTTTTGTTCTTCTGAATAGCGATGTTGAAGTGACTTCAAACTGGATCAATCCCGTATTGCAATACATGGATGAAAATCCAAAAATGGTCGCTTGTCAACCAAAGATTTTAGATTTTCATAGAAAAGAATGGTTCGAGTATGCTGGCGCAGCAGGCGGATTTATCGATAAAGATGGATTTGCTTTTTGTGCTGGTCGTATGTTTTATGAATTTGACCAAGATGAGAATCAGTATGTAGAGAATACTGAGGTTTTTTGGGCTTCTGGTGCTTCTTTGTTTATTTACAGAGATGCATATTTTGAAGTTGAAGGACTCGACGAAGATTTCTTCGCCCACATGGAAGAAATTGATTTGTGTTGGAGATTAAAGAACAGAGGATATAGTATTGGAGCTTGTCGTGAAAGTGTGGTGTATCACTATGGTGGTGGCACGCTCGATCGCATGAATCCGTATAAGACATTCTTGAATTTTAGGAATAATTTATTCCTAATTATGAAAAATCATCGAGAGTCAAGTGTGGCTATACGTTTAATTAGGCGAATGCTCTTGGACGGTGTTGCAGCAATTCGTTTCATCACAGAAGGTAACTTCAAGTACTTCTTTGCCGTGCTGCATGCACATTTCAGCTTTTATTATTCATTTCCCAAAATGTTCAAACGCCGCAGAGCTTTGAAACAAAAAGATGGAGATATTAATTTGAGTGGATTGTATAATGGTAGCATAATCAAGGCATTTTTTATAAAGAAAATTCATCACTTTAAAGACCTCGATCATCGTTTATTTGTGAAGTAATCTTTCACTGAAAAACATGCTTCGAATCTGGTCTAGGTCACCATTCCT
The DNA here is from genome assembly GCA_943372555.1 of Chryseobacterium gleum. Classification (GTDB taxonomy): domain Bacteria; phylum Bacteroidota; class Bacteroidia; order Flavobacteriales_D; family Sanyastnellaceae; genus JAIXWP01. The sequence goes on from CALRZB010000149.1 coordinate 1,668, forward strand.
CAAAATTGGGCTGCCTTTTATTTTCGGAATTCTTCTTAAAGCATTGCTTCCAGCTAATGCAATCTACTTAAGTTTTTTTCTAATTGTAATTACTACACTAACTGTTGTGATTCATGTCAAGAAGAAACTGTCTGGAATGAACCAACGGTGGATTCAAGGAGCTTTGATTAGTTTCAATTTGTTTGTTTTGGGTTATTGGTTGGCAGTAATATCCAATCCTTCGCTTCATCCATTTCATTATTTGCACCGAACCTCAGAACAAGAGACATTCTTGCTGCGCGTTTGTGATGCCCCGGTGATGGGCAAAGGCGGTGTGCGTTTTCCCGCGGATATCATGTACAGTGGTGATTCCGTAGGTGATTTATTTCCAACAATAGGGAGAGTCATGATGTTTTTTTATTCTGATTCAACCGCACTAAATCTTAAAGCGGATGATGTAATAGCAGTGAGTGGAAAGCTCATAGATCCGAGTGAACCGAAACATCCTTTTGGTTTTGATTACAAAAAATACCTAGCGGGAAAGGGAATTTTCAAAATACTTTCTCCTAAAACAGGCATGTGGAAAGTGGTGCCCGAATTATTCGCTCCCACATTTAAAGGCCGTATGGTACAAATTAGAGAGAACATGATTCACTTGATGGTTGATTATAGTATTCCTGATGAAGAAAGGGGAGTGCTTGCCGCTTTGATTTGGGGTAAAGCTTCTGAGATTGATGCGGATATTATGTCGTCTTATTCAAGAGCAGGAGTGGTGCATGTGCTAGCGGTTTCAGGCTTACATGTCGGACTTGTTTACGCAGTGCTCACTCCTGTGATGAATCGTTTTTTCGGCAAAAGAAAAAGAAAGTGGATACGGTTTCTAGTGCCTGCAATTATTCTTTGGGTGTATGCTGGACTGACTGGTTTTTCTCCTTCCGTTCTGCGCGCTGCCGTGATGTTTACGGGCTTTATTATTGCTGAAGAATTTGGCAAATCGATGGAGTCGTTTAATACGTTAATGTCTTCGGCATTTGTTCTATTGGTTTTCGACCCCATGATGCTTTTCAATATTGGATTTCAGTTGTCCTATTTGGCTGTGCTCGGTATCATGACGCTTCAAAAACCTTTGTTGTCTTTGTATTATTCGCGTCATTATTTACTTCGAGAAATATGGAAGATGTGCGCTGTTTCTATTGCAGCTCAGATCATCACTATGCCGCTTTGTCTTTACTATTTTCATCAGTTTCCTACCTATTTTCTTTTTGCAAATATTCTCGTTATTCCAATTTCCACAGTTATATTATATGCGGGGTTGTTGTTTTTTGCTTGCCATTGGTTTCAGCCATTGGCGTGGCTTTCTATAAATCTTGCAACAGCGTTTACACATTGGATGAATATGATTATTGGCTTTTTCTATAAACTCCCGATGGCATTGATAGAACGTATTGGTGTTTCTTTTTTTGGAATGGTATTACTCTATGTGTTCGTTTTCGGGTTTTTCCAATGGTGGGTAAGACAAAAACAAGTCGCACTCTATGTATGTCTAGTCTCGCTTGGGTTGTACGGAGTAGATAGTTATTGTATAAAAGCAAATAAGTGGAGTCAAAACGAAGTCACCGTGCACAGTTTAGGTGGAGAAATTCAATTGTCAGTGCGCAGTGGAGATCAGGTGGAAGTTTATTCTAAAAATGACACGAAGCTTTTTGAAAAGGAGTTGACATCAATGCTCGTAGAGAATAGGGTTCAATCGATACGAAGAATGCCCATAGATAGCACGGCAGATGTTATTAATGTGACAGTAGGAGAGAGGCAGGTTCAATTTCAATTTATTAAGAAAGAAACGCGCTTTATTTATCCTGAGGCCATTCTCATTTTTCCTAAATCACAATCTCGGAGTTATTTCAAATTTACGAATGCGAAAGAATGGAAAGGTCCAATGGTCATCCTAGAAAAAGGCTACAGTAAACGAAAACAAGATTTCCTAATCAAAACCCTAAACACCGACAGAAGCAAGGTAGTTTCTAAGTTTGGTAGTGTGGTAGTTTGATAGTGAATAAAGTGAACCCAAATGGAATCAAATGCACCCAAGTGAACCCGAATGGAATCAAATGCACCCAAGTGAACTCAAATTGAATCAAATGCACCCAAGTGAAACCAAATGAAGAAATGCATTCAATTTATTCCGAATGATGAAATACCAGCAAGCCCCGAAGGGGCATATTATGGTCGAGGGGAGATTTAAAAAAAGCCAATAGCCAACAACCAATAGCCAACAGCCTACAGCTTACAGCTTTTTCGTATTTTTGCCGTATGATTGAAATAACCGAGTGCCCTCGTGATGCTATGCAGGGTTTGAAGCACTTCATTCCTACGGAAGATAAGGTGGAGTATATCAACTCACTTTTGAAGGTGGGATTTGATACCATTGACTTTGGAAGTTTTGTGAGTGAGAAGGCTATTCCTCAAATGAAGGATACGCGTGGTGTTCTCGGCTCGTTGGATTTGGATAATACCAAGAGCAAACTGCTCGCAATTGTTGCCAATTCGCGCGGTGCGGATGATGCGTGTGCTTTTGAAGAAATCACTTATCTCGGTTATCCATTTTCTATTTCTGAAACATTTCAGATGCGCAATACCAACAGTACTATTTCAGAGTCATTGGATCGTGTTAAGGATATACAAGAATTATGTGTTCGCAATGGAAAGAAGCTAGTTGTATATATCAGTATGGGATTTGGAAATCCTTATGGAGATTTATATTCTCCGGATATCGCTATTGCTTGGAGTGAAAGATTGCATAGAGAATTGGGGATAGAACACATTGCATTGAGTGATACTATTGGTGTAGCATCTCCTGAAATTATTACAGAGTTATTTACAAATTTGATTCCTGCCTTACCGAAAGTGAAGTTCGCTGCGCATTTGCACACAACGCCTGATACATGGCATGAGAAAATTGATTCTGCATACAAGGCAGGCTGTCGTCGTTTTGACGGTGCGCTAAAAGGTTTTGGTGGTTGTCCAATGGCCAAAGACGATCTGACCGGCAATATGCCCACAGAGATGATGGTTGATTATTTCATTGCAAACACCAACTACAACAAACTAAATCTAGAGGCGCTAAGCCACGCGCTGACCCTCGCTGATAAACTACTGGTTACTGGTTACTAGTTACCAACGACCGACGACCGGTGACCGACGACTGGTGACTGATTACTGTTACCCTCTACAATTTACCCTTTACCCTCATCCCTCAACCCTCATCCCTCATCCATGAGCGAAAATTTATCAAATACGATCGCAGCTGTTCGCTCATTGAAGCGTCGCAATACTGCTTTCGGGTTTTATCGATTGGGGGCGGCTTTGCTTTTTATTTATGGACTGTATGATGCATATAATGGAGGTCATGCTTTTACGGGTGTTTTGATAGGCGCTGCTGTGGTATTGTTTGTCGTTCTTCTCCGCATGCAGGCTCGGATAGCTTCTGTGCTTCAGTTTAATCAATCGCTGCAGAAGGTATTGGAAGATGAAATTGGATTCTTAGATGGCAATACTATCATCTTTGATGGAGGTCCTGAATTTAGGGAACGCAATCACAATTATACAGGCGACTTAGATGTTTTTGGAATGCATACCCTGTTCCAATATTTGAATCGAACAGCAACTTATGTCGGGAAAAAGCGACTTGCTTTTTTGGTGTCGAGCAGATTATCCAATGAAGATATTAAAGCCAATCAAGAAGCCGTGAAAGAACTTGCTTCTGATTCGTCGTGGCGAATGGATTTTCAGGCAAGAACGCGCATAATCGGCGATAAAGCAGATAAGTATCAATCGATCATAGATTGGTCGAAGACAGAAAATGTTCAGCCTTCTATTCTTAGTAGGATTGTACTTTATCTATTTCCTATTTTGTTTGTGGTTTGTCTAATCTCATTCATAATAACTGGCTCTTTTGTTTCTCTTCGATTGTCGGCATTTGTTTTCGTTCTAAATCTTAGTGTTCTTAGTTTTTATTTCAAGAGAATAAGCGCAGAGCTTTTGGCTTTTGATAAAATTAAAGGAACATTAGAGCAGTACTCATTATTAATTCAGAGTATTGAATCGAAAAATTTTCAAAGCGCATCATTGCAGAATTTGCAAGAAGAATTGACGGAGAATGATAAGTCTGCAGGTCAGTCGATAAAGGAGTTGGCGTCTATTATTCAGAATTTGGATTCAGTTCAAAATCTTGTGGGAGCTGCGGTATTCAATGGAACCGTATTGTTTCATGCCCATTGTTTTTTTAGATTATTAAAGTGGAAAAGGGCGCATGCAAAAGAAGTAGAGCAGTGGTTTGAGGTATTGGGAAAAGTCGAAGCTTTGAATAGTTTGGCGAATTTCAAGTACAACAATCCTGCATTTTGTTTTCCTGAGATATGTGAGACAGAGCAATTGCGATTTGAAGAAATGGGGCATCCCCTTATTCGAGAATCGAAGCGTATTTGCAATGATGTAAGCTTTGATGAACAGCGTTTCATTGTTCTCACAGGCTCAAATATGTCAGGTAAATCGACTTTCTTGCGTACGATAGGGATTAACATGGTATTGGCGAATTGCGGCGCTCCTGTGTGCGCAAAAAGCGCTGTTTTAAATCCTCGTGATATTCACGTTGCCATGCGTGTTGATGATTCTTTGGCCGATAGCCAGAGTTATTTTTTCGCCGAGATAAATCGCTTGAAGAGTTTGGTGGAAAGCAACAATTCAAAAAATAGTTTCATCATACTCGATGAGATATTGCGCGGTACTAATTCAGACGACAAGCGCAATGGTACAATTAAGTTGTTAGAGAAGTTACACGTAATGAAATCATGCGGCATCATTGCTACCCATGATTTAGAGGTATGTAAGATTTCAGACGAGCATCCGAGTTTCTTTTCAAACAAATGTTTCGAAGTCGAGATCACCAGCGAAGAATTGGTTTTCGATTATCAATTAAGAGAGGGCATCTGTCAAAACAAAAGCGCCACGTTCCTAATGGAGAAGGCCGGGATTATCTGATGACTGGTGACTGGTGACTAACGACTGGTGACCAACGACTGGTGACTAGTGACTGGTGACCAACTCATCACTCCTGCCTGCTACCTACTACCTACTACCTACTACTTACTACTTACTACTTACTACTTACTACTTACTAC
>CALRZB010000150.1:0-6815 GCA_943372555.1 Chryseobacterium gleum
CTGAAAAGGACCTAGAACCAGTTCATCATTTTTAACAAAATAGAATCCCACCCAAAAAAAACCAAAGGCCTCTTTGAGCGCGGCAGCTATGTTAGAAGCATTCGCAATAAGGTCTGTTTCCCCCATCACTAGTGCATTTAGCTGCGGCATAAGAGAAGTGTAAATTTCTTCTCTTGTCGCGTTTTGAGGGATTATAAGCGTTTCTGCCATTGGACTGCGAAAATACTATTTATGAACCTTGGGACAAAAGGTTTGTTTAGACAACATTCAGTTGCTAATTTTGGCACATAACCAAACAGGATAATGTCTAGTACAAATTTCGCCGCACGCCACATTGGACCACGTCCAAATGAGGTAAATGACATGTTGGATACGATTGGATTGACTTCAATTGACCAACTCATTGAAAAAACTGTTCCAGCCGCTATTCGTCTTGCAAAGCTTTTGCAGATCGGAGAAGCGATGAGTGAGGATCAATATCTCGCTAAAGCTATGGAGCTAGGTAAGAAAAATATTGTTGCAAAAAGCTACATCGGCATGGGCTATCACCCAACCTTTGTTCCCTCTGTTATTTTGCGCAACGTTTTGGAAAACCCAGGATGGTACACAGCCTACACTCCTTATCAAGCAGAGATTGCTCAAGGACGCTTAGAAGCGCTTTTGAATTTCCAAACAATGGTTACGGATCTTACAGGACTTCCAATCGCAAACGCAAGTTTGCTTGATGAAGGAACTTCCGCTTCTGAAGCTATGATTCTTTTCTTCCACAGTAGAAGCCGTGCGAAAGAACAAGCTGGTGCAAATAAATACTTCGTTGATAGCGATACTTTCCCGCAGACTATTGATGTGATCAAAGGTCGTGCGAAACATTTGAAAATTGAATTAGTGATTGGTGACTTTAAAACTCACACATTCACATCGGAGTACTTCGGTGCGATGGTTCAATACCCAAATGGTAGTGGACAAATCAACGACTACAAAGCTTTCTGTGATGCCGCACATGCCGTAGATGCGAATGTTGCTGCAGCATCGGATTTGATGGCTTTAACAATGATCACACCTCCAGGCGAATGGGGAGCGGACATTTGTTTTGGCAACTCACAAAGATTCGGTGTTCCAATGGGTTATGGCGGACCTCACGCTGCATTCTTCTGTGCTAAAGATGATTTCAAACGCAATATGCCAGGCCGTATCATCGGTGTATCAAAAGATCGTCACGGCAACAATGCATATCGTATGTCGCTTCAAACACGCGAACAACACATTCGCCGTGAAAAAGCAACTTCAAATATCTGCACTGCTCAAGCATTATTAGCTGTAATGGCTTCTATGTACGCAGTGTATCATGGACCTCATGGAGTAAAGTTGATTGCAACTCGTATTCACGAGCGCGCAACATCTCTCGCTGCCGGTCTTGAAGCAAAAGGAATAAAAGTTCTTAATACAAATTACTTCGACACCTTGCGTGTAGAAGCCGATGCAACTGCTGTTCGTCAGCGTGCAGAAGCAGCGGGTGTGAACTTCCGCTATTTCGAAAACGGAAATATCGGTATTGCAGTTAGCGAAGTAACAACAGACGCTGATGTTGCTGAAATTATTTCACTTATCAGCGGTTCGAATGGCGCTTCTGGCAAGGCTTCCAATGCTATTGGAAATTTTGCTCGCACTTCAACCTTCATGACACATCCTAATTTTAATACACATCATAGCGAAACAGAAATGCTTCGTTATTTGAAAAAATTAGAGAACAAAGATTTGTCATTGACTCACGCGATGATAGCACTAGGTTCATGCACAATGAAGCTAAATGCAACATCAGAAATGATTCCATTGACCTGGCCTGAGTTTGCAAACATTCACCCATTTGCTCCAGTAGCTCAAGCCGCTGGTTACAACGAAATGGTTGTAGAACTTGCGAAAGACCTTTGTGAATGCACTGGTTTTGCAGGTGTTTCATTGCAACCAAACTCTGGTGCCCAAGGCGAGTTGGCTGGTCTTTTGGTAATCATGGCTTACCATGAAAGCCGTGGCGAAGGTCACCGTAATATCTGCTTGATTCCATCATCTGCTCACGGAACAAATCCTGCATCTGCTGTAATGACAGGGCTAGAAGTTGTTGTTGTGAAATGCGATGAAAACGGTAACGTTGACGTTGATGATTTGCGAATGAAGGCAGAGCAACACAAAGCGAATCTTGCAGCATTGATGGTTACATATCCATCTACGCATGGTGTATTTGAAGAAGCAATTCGCGAGATCACAAGTATCGTTCACGAGCATGGTGGTCAAGTGTATATGGATGGTGCAAATATGAATGCACAGGTTGGCTTGACTAACCCGGGCAATATTGGCGCTGACGTTTGTCACTTGAACTTGCATAAAACATTTGCAATTCCTCACGGTGGTGGTGGTCCTGGAATGGGCCCTATCGGTGTGGCAGCGCACCTTGTTCCTTTCTTGCCAAGCAATCCAATAATTAAAACAGGTGGCGACCAAGCTATTGCTGCAGTAAGTAGCGCTCCATTTGGAAGTGCGCTTATTCTAATGATCTCTTACGGTTACATCAAAATGCTAGGCGCACAAGGCGTTACAGACGCTACTCGTTATGCAATTTTGAATGCAAACTATATGAAAGCTCGTTTGGAAGGTCACTACGATGTTTTGTACACTGGTACGAATGATACAGTTGCACACGAGATGATTCTTGATTGCCGTTCATTCAAGTCATTCGGTGTAGAAGTAGAAGACATTGCAAAACGCTTGATGGACTATGGTTTCCACGCACCAACTGTATCTTTCCCAGTGGCGGGTACATTGATGATTGAGCCTACAGAAAGCGAACCTAAATCAGAACTAGATCGTTTCTGTGATGCGATGATTTCTATTCGAAAAGAAATTGCAGAAGTAGAAGGAGCAATCGCAGACAAACAAGACAACGTTTTGAAAATGGCCCCTCATACAGCTTTGGAACTTACTTCAAACGAATGGAACCACTCTTATTCACGCGAGAAAGCAGCGTATCCAATTGCTGGTCTTCGTGAAGGGAAATTCTGGACAAGTGTTGGTCGTGTAGACAATGCTTATGGAGATAGAAACTTGGTTTGTACTTGCCCTCCTATTGAGCAATATGAAACAGTGAAATAATATTCAATGGCCCACTTTTGGGGTTTGTGGACTTAAAAGAGCGCATCATACTCATTCTAAGGGTATTTGATGCGCTCTTTGTCTTTTCTACTATATATTCGTCTTCTCTCAAACAGCCACGAACTTTAGATTAGAAAAACAAAAATGAATTCTCCAACTCTGACCTCCAAGGGTCTTCATCTCCGTATTAGATCTCTTCGCACTTCTCGCAATATGTCACAAGAAGCAATTGCTTCAAAAATTGGAATCTCTCAAAACGCATATTCACGTATCGAACTAGGATTAGCAAAGCTTTCTATTGAACGCATGCTAAAAATTGCAGATATCTTGGAAGTATCTCCAATTGATATGCTTACTCCAGATGGCGGACTTCAAAATGAAATCAACAAAAAGACAGCACAATCAGTGCAAGTTTTGATGGATGATTTGATTGCTGAAAAGAACGCTCAAATCGAGAATCTCAAAAAAGAAAATGAGTTCTTGAAAACGATGATTTTGAAGAAGAAATAATTTTCCTTTCTTATTGGTGAAGCCACGCTCAAATTAACATTTGGGATTGGAATAGTAATGTTCGATTGATTTAATCCAAACAGTACTTTCTCTTACTTTTGGAGAAAACCTGCCAGATGAAAATATTATTCTCGTCATTACTATTACTCATTTCCATTTCTCTTTTCTCTCAAAGCCATTTGGCTAAAGTGAGAGCAAATGATCCTAATCTTCCAGAATGGGCTCAGAAGATGTATGGGGAAAATCCAAATTTCGACGAAGTAATTAACTTGTATCAAGATTATTACTTGAGCCATGAATTTGTAAAAAACATCCATACACAATATTTCAAACGTTGGGTTAGCACCGCTAAAAATCAAATCGATTCAAACGGTCAACTTATTAATCTCGACCCAGCAGTTCGCGCAGAGCAACAAAGAGAAATTCTAGAAATCCAAGAATCAGAGAACCGAGGTAGTGATATTTGGCATTACGAAGGCCCACAACATCACGTGGTAAGTGATGGCACTATGACGGCCGGTTTCCGTCATTCAAACGTTTATTGCCACGATAGAAGCGCTACAAACACATCTCTCCTATTCTGTGGAACAGAAAGCGGTGGCCTTTATAAAACTATCGATGCAGGTCAAAACTGGCAACATGTTACGCACGACAACCTAATCGGTTGGGTCAGCGCGGTTCGCATTCGTCCTTCAGACGACAACTTCGTAATCATGTCTGCGGCCAATGATCTTTGGAGATCAACGGATGGCGGAACAACATGGGAAGTGATTGGTCAAAATTCATTTGTATCTCAAGATGTTTCTGCCTGGGAAATCGCTTACAATCCAGAAGACAATTCTATCATCTACGCAGCCACCAACGTGGGGTTTTTCAGAAGCACCGACAATGGTGACAACTGGACAGAAATATTACCACGTAACTGTGAAACTATTGCATTCAAACCGAATGATTATTCGGTTTTGTATACGATACAACAAGAAACTGCAGTGGGCTTTGCTCGTTTTTACAAAAGCACTGACTACGGACAAACATTTCAAATGATTGATAATGGTTGGTTTGATAGTTCACTAGGTGATATCGATATTTCCGGCGGACGACTCGCAACATCTGAAGCGGATCCAAATCGTATTTATGCATTGCTCGTAGGATATCAAAATACAGGTTCTGCTGTGACCACTAATGGTTGGGTAGGTATCTGGGTAAGCAACGACGCAGGTGAAACTTGGTCCTTCCCTCACGGATTGATTGGAACACCTTACACGGCAGAGCATCAAAACTTGATGAACTTTAGTGCTGACGATGGTGACTACACTCAGATACATTACAACACTACTATGGCATGCTCTCAATTGGATGCCGACAAAGTCTTGATTGGTGGTTTGAATCTCTGGATTAGTAATGACGGTTGCGCAACGTATGAAGGCGTAGGCGGATACATCGGCGGAATTGACTATTTCCATGTCGATCAACAAGAGATTCGCATTTACAAAACAAGCGAAACAACAGAAGAAGTTTGGATAGGAAATGACGGAGGAATTTTACATTCAAGTGATTTCATGGCATCTCATCAAAATTTGAATCGTGGAATTCAGGCTGTAAATCTTTGGGGTTACGATCAAGGATGGAATGAAGATATGATGGTGGCCGGCCGCTATCACAATGGAAACATGGCCTATCATGAAAACTATCCCTCAGGCGAATTCCTCGCTCTTGGCGGTGGTGAAGCAGCAACAGGGTATGTTAACTACAATGATGAAAACGAATCTCTATTCAGTGACATCGGCGGCTATCGTTTACCAGAAGACTTAAGCGGAAATCCAGAGTATTTCTCTGTTGGAATGACACCAAACGAAAGCTATTGGAACAATGGAAGTTCTCGCATCATGTTCGACAATGCCTATTTCAATATTGCATGGTTGGGAAAGGAGAATAGCATTTATCGTTCTTCAAATGGCGGAGGTTCTTTCTCTCTACTTCATTCATTCGGAGCAAATGCGGATAATTCAGTGCTTTGGATTGAACAGAGTTATGCCAACCCTGAATACATCTATGCGCATCAAGCGGTGGGCAATTCAAGTAAGCTTTGGAGAACAACAGATCATGGTGTAACATGGGAAGAAATCACACTGCCGCAGACATTCCGCAATATGAACTTCACACTTTCATCTTCCAATGAAAATGAATTATGGGTTTCGTATTACGATGGAGGAAACAATCAGAAAGTATACAAAACATCGGATGCAGGATTGAACTGGGACAACTGGTCAACAACAACTTTGAACAACAAATCACCTTGGGCTATTTGTCATCAATACGGAACAAATGGTGGAGTGTATTTAGCAATTCTCAATGGACTTGTTTATTATCGAAATAATGAAATGAGTGATTGGGAAAGCTACAGCGCTGGCCTTCCTGCGAGTTCTGAACCTTTGCGAATTGTCCCTTTTTACAAACAAGGAGTATTGCGTTTAGCGACGTGGAATCTTGGAGTGTGGGAAGCGCCACTTTATGAAGCGAGTGAAATGATGGCTGATTTTTCGGCAGAGTATTCTACCTATTTCTGTCCTGGTGATCCTATGCATTTCGTTGATCACAGTGTGGTGAGCAATCAGGCAACATATAGTTGGAGTTTTCCTGGAGCGATACCTTCTACAAGTGATGAAAAAAACCCAACAGTTTCTTACGAAACAACAGGCGTTTATGATGTGTCTATGACTGTTACAGACAATGGAAATTCTATTACCGTGACCAAGACAGCTTATATCAGTTCAACAGAAACAACAGGCATCGACATCGTTGAAGACTTTGAGACGGGTGGCTTTCCAGAAACTTGGACAAACAAAGGAAACGGGTCTTGGACTGTTACTGACGAAGGCAGTGCCTTTGGTATTGATATGTACTCTATGAAGTTCGACAATTACTATTATGACGCCCAAGGACAACGTGACGAGATTTGGTTAGGGAAAATAGATTTCGCCAATGAAATGGTTCTTTCTTTCACTGCAGCATATCAACCCTATGGTGGTCAATACTCCGACACTCTAGCAGTCCTTTACAGCACAGATTGTGGTGACAACTGGACCGAAATTTATGTGGTGGGCGGCTTCGACATTGCTCAGCAACCTGACAACGGAAACTATTACGTACCTGCAAATGAC
>CALRZB010000151.1:0-6555 GCA_943372555.1 Chryseobacterium gleum
TTTGGTTAGATAAATTTACTATTCGCAATTTGGAATTGATTGGCAGCACGAATGAGAACGCAAGAACTCTGGTTGGTGTCATCGACGATACTGTTTCGCCCATGGGAAGCCGACTACTGCGTCGCTGGATGCTGCTGCCTTTGAAAGAAACAAAACTCATCGAGCAACGCTTGTCTGTGGTTGAGCATTTCACAAAAAACAGTGAAGTGATGGAAACCATTGGATGTGAGTTGAAACAAATTGGTGATTTAGAACGATTGATTTCTAAAGTGGCTGTTGGTAGAATCAACCCACGTGAAGTGCAACAGATACGCCGCGCTTTGGAAGCGATTCAACCAGTGAAAGAACTTTGTTTGAAAAGCGGAAATCCAGAATTGATCGCCTTCGGAAATCAACTCAACCCTTGCACGGATATCAGTGAACGCATTAAACGTGAAATTCATCCTGAGCCACCTATTGCACTCAATAAAGGAGCGGTGATCGCAGATGGAATAGATAAGGATTTGGATGAATTGCGCGGATTAGCATTTTCAGGAAAAGATTTCTTGATGCAAATTCAAGAGCGCGAATCACTGCGCACTGAAATTCCTTCTCTAAAAATTTCATACAATAATGTTTTCGGCTACTACTTAGAAGTTAGAAATACACATAAAGATAAAGTTCCTTCAGACTGGATTCGCAAGCAAACGCTAACACAAGCAGAGCGTTACATTACTGAAGAATTAAAAGAATACGAAACAAAAATTCTCGGTGCAGAAGAAAAAATCTCGTCGATAGAATTGCGTTTATTCAATGATTTGGTGGCTTCTATTATGGAGTACACTGCATCGATTCAGTTAAATGCACAGCTTATTGCGCGCATCGATTGTCTATTGTCATTTGCAAAAATTGCAATTAAAAATAATTATGTGCGACCATCTGTCAACGATACGAAAGTGTTAAAGATTTTGAATGGTCGTCATCCTGTGATAGAAAAGGCTTTGCCTGTTGGAGAGGAGTATATTAGCAATGATGTGTATCTTGATAATGATACACAACAGATCATGATGATCACAGGACCCAACATGAGTGGTAAATCAGCAGTGCTCCGTCAAACGGCGCTTATCGTATTGATGGCACAGATGGGTTCTTTTGTTCCTGCCTCAGCCGCTGATATTGGAATAGTAGATAAAATTTTCACACGCGTTGGTGCGTCGGATAATATTTCGAGTGGAGAATCTACCTTCATGGTCGAGATGAATGAGACAGCTAGCATTCTCAACAATTTAAGCGATCGCAGTTTAATTCTTCTTGATGAAATTGGTAGAGGAACAAGCACATACGATGGAATCAGCATCGCATGGGCGATTGCGGAGTTTATCCATGAGCATCCTAAAGCAAAAGGTAAAACACTTTTCGCAACCCACTATCACGAGTTGAATGAAATGGAAGGCATCTTCAAACGCATTCGTAATTTCAATGTCAGTGTGAAAGAAGTGGGTCAGCGTATTATTTTCTTAAGAAAATTAGCACAAGGTGGAAGTAATCACAGCTTCGGTATACATGTGGCAAAACTTGCAGGAATGCCAAGCAGAGTGGTTGAAAGAGCAAAGGAAGTATTAGTACAATTGGAAAAATCACATTCTCGCGAAAACCTCAACGGCAACATACAGCAAGTAGCGCAAGACGCCGGAATGCAGCTCAGTATCTTCCAACTCGACGATCCAATGCTCGAGCAAATCCGCGAAGAAATAATCAATATCGACATCAACACACTCACCCCCGTCGAAGCTCTTATGAAGTTGAATGATATTAAGAGGCTGCTGGGGAAATGAGGAAATGGGCCCTTCGACAGGCTCAGGGATCGGGGAAAATGGGGAAGTGGGGAAAGTTAAACCAAGTGTATACAAATGCACACAAGTGATTCCGAATTTCGAATTCCTTATTTCTGATAAGGCTGTTGGCTATTAGCTTTTTAAATATACCCTCTAAAATTTCCCCTTTACCCTTTAACATATTACGCCCCTTCGGGGCTTGAAAAAACAATCGCATCCCTGTTTCTACCATAGAACGCCCTTTCAGGGCTAATACAACTTCATCCTTAGGATGCCCTTTTCATTTGGGTTCATTTGTTTCCATTTGAGTTCATTTTTTCCATTTGGGTTCACTTGGGTTCATTTCTTTCCACTTGGGTCCATTTATTTCTTTAATTTTAAAAGACTAAGGTTGAATCCTAATCCCGCGCTCAATCTCATTTCTGAGAGACTTATTTTTTCATCATAATAATGTGTGCCGAAAATATATCGCGCTTGTGCAAAAAAATGAAAGTAATCATTTATGAAATAGCTATAACCAACAACAGGTGAAATAATTGGTGTTACACTCGGTCTTGAGACGAGCATAAGTTCGTTTGTACGAATTTGTGAGAACGCTAGCCCAGGTTGGAATCCAGTATATAGATCGTTGGCGCCATTTGTAAAATGGTAGTATCCACCAAATAGCAGATTGTGATTGTAATCTAATTTTTGTTCATCTGAAGTTAAGCTCCCCATGCTCAAAAATCCATCGCCAGAAATTGAAATATTTTCAGAAACAAAGCCTTCGATATTTCCATGCAAATAGAAGTAGCCTACTTTTTCTTGAAGCATATAAGATGGACTCAAGGTGAGTTGCGCACTCAACATTCCTCTTCGAAAGAATGCTTTATTTTCTGATTGTGAAAATGCACAAATGTTAATCAGAAAGAATAGAACAACAATTAGTTTTCTCATCGGTTCCAAAGTTTGAATAGTTTGTAATTGAAACTAAGGGTCGAAAGAAGATGTCCTTCGAGCGCTGAGTGTTCGTGCTGTTCTTCCACCACTTCACCAGGAATTTCAAGTTCGATTTCCTTGGTGAGGTGTATCATGTATTGACAAGTGAGAGAAAGGTCAAATCGTTCTGTTATATTGAAATGCGTTCCAAGTCCCCCTTGCACTGCGCCCCCCCAGCGGCTTTTGGAAATGGAAGCGTCAGCGATGAGTGTCTTTTGGTTGTAGTCAAAACAGTGTCCTGCAAGCACGTATGGTTGAAATTTATTATTCATGAGTACATTTTCTAAAGGATAGAAAAGCACAGACCAACCGATGTGATAATACTCGCTACGTATTCCATCACGATCACCGACAATGATATAATCTGCAAACCAATCCGTATTAACACTTTGACTAATGCGAATGCGAAATTGTCCACCCGTGCCTAGTCCAGCACCATCATGACTAAAAGCACTAATGGTAGATCGTCCTCCCAATGAGAACCACCCCTTCGCATTTCCATGGTTATTACTAATTGGAATAACAAGTCCATCTGAGTACTGCGCGTGAGCCACCAAAACAGCGGCCCAAAGCACCAAGCAAAGCAAGATTGATTTCATAGTGATGTCTTTGAAGGGTAAAACTACGGAACCTGGGGGGAAATTGTTAGTGTGGCGGTCCACTGTTGGCACCACCCCTCGACTTTGGTCGCTTCGCTCCCGCCGCTCGGGGACCGTATGCATTCACGTTAATAGGAGATTTTGGGGTTGAAGAAAAAAACTTTGTTTTTTTCTTCAACCCCAAAATCTCCCCCTAGATGCGCGTGCACCCGGTCCTCGAGCGGAGCATTGAAAAGCCGCAAGGCTCGGGCAATGCGAAGTCGAGAGGTGGCGCCGACCGTGGCAGTTCACCAGTCACCGGTCACTGGTCACCAGTCGTCGGTCACCGATTCCTCCCGCCATTTCACCGATACTTAAAACCTCCCTCGAAATGAAGAAGCTACATTCGCTTCATGAATTGCATCGAAACATCCCAACTTACACATCATTACAGTGCGAATGAGACCGCTGTGGATAATGTAGCGCTCCTTGTGCCTAATGGATCCATTTATGGATTCCTTGGCCCTAATGGAGCTGGAAAGACTACTACGCTGCGACTGATTCTTGGTTTGATTAAAAAACAATCTGGAACCATCTCGATCTTCGGAAAGTCATTTGGTGAAAATAGAATTGATATTCTTAGAAATATCGGTTCGCTTATCGAAAGTCCTTCTCTATATGGCCACCTTACGGCGTATGAGAATTTACTTATTCTCCAAAAGATTTATCAATGTCCTATAGAAAGAATAAAAGAAGTGCTCGCGCTGGTTGGTCTTTCGAACACGGGAAAAAAGCGCGCAGGGAAATTCTCTCTTGGAATGAAACAACGTCTCAGCATCGCCATGGCATTGCTCAACAGTCCGAAACTACTTGTGCTCGATGAGCCTACCAACGGACTCGATCCACAAGGAATACTTGAGATGCGAGAATTGCTTAAGCAGCTCAATCGCGAAAAGGGAATTACGATTATTATCTCAAGTCACTTGCTTGCAGAAATCGAAAAGATTGCCACCCATGTTGGAATTATCAATCACGGGAAATTGATTTTTCAAGGCACCATGAGTGAGTTGAATAACAAGCAAATCGAATCTTCATCAATAATTATAGATACGAATGATAATGTCCGTGCAATGGATGTTATCATTCGATTCGCCTCAGCAGCGCAAATGCAAAACAATAAAATAGTGCTGCCTCTTCTTAACAGAAATGTAATTGCTGAAATGAACAAAGCTCTTATTCAACAACAACTCGATGTCTATGAATTGAGCATTGTGAAGAATGATTTGGAGTCTATTTTCTTTAACCTAGTAAATAATTAATCGATGAGTACTTTCAATCATAGCCTTTCTTCGGAATGGCTCAAAACTCGCAGAACAGCTGCCTCATGGCTTGTTATTGTCGGTGGATTATTTATTCCACTTATCATGACATGCATACAAATATTTGTGCCTGATAAATTTTCACCTAAAACGGATGGTGCTGAATATTGGGGGATCTTATTTCTAAAAAGCTGGGAAAGCATGGCCATTTTTTTAATGCCAGTTGGTGTTATTCTCTGCACAAGTATGATCGCTCAGCTGGAGTATAAGAACAATGCGTGGAAACAAGTTTTTACCCTACCACAAACAATGATTAGCATATTCTCTTCAAAGCTCTTGATTATATTATTTATGCTTGCTCAGTTCTTTGTGATTTTTACAATTGGTATAATCGTTTCGGCTTATCTGCCGCCTTTATTAAACGGAACTCATGTGTTTCCTATGGGCGAATTTCCTTGGAACATGTTCGTAAAACAAACTGTCGCTTTCTTTGTTACATGCCTTCCGATTGTGGCGATACAATATCTCATCAGTTTACGCTTTAATAATTTCATGGTTGCAGTTGGTATTGGAATGGCGCTGGTAGTTGGTTCTATTTTCGCAATCAATTGGAAGTACGGGTTCATTTTTCCTTACAGCTATTCACCTTATCATATGATAGCTCTCTCAGGAAGCAAGCGCACACCTGATTGGGTTAATATTTATTGGATTTCAGCTGGTTGGTTTGTTGTTGTAACGGTCGTAAATTATATCTTGTATATTTCCAAAAAAGAAAAAGGATAGTGAAAAAGTCAGTTGTTATATTACTGAATCTGGGATACTGGGTAATGTATCTGTTTCTGCTATTCGTCTTTTTCGTCTTAACAGTAGCTTCAGAAAGAGCCCCAGGAATGAATTTCAAAGTAGCACTTTGGGATTATTTTCAATTCATGGTGTTCTTAGCGGTTGCTCCAGGCGTGATAGCATTTTACTTGGGATATATTTTCTTGTTCAATCGTTTTTTGAGCAAGAGAAAAATTCTGAGTTTTTTTATTGGATTGATTGTCTCAATGGTTTTAGCATCGGTTAGCGCATTGTTTTTAATGTGGGTTTTATACCCGACTGATTCTTTTGACTTATTCTCAACTGAATCGATAATAGCTCAACTGATTTTGATGAGTTTCGTTGCCTTGGTCAATTTGATAATCGGTGTTGTGCTTAAAGGCTTTATCATATCCTACGGTGATATTTCAATTAAAGAGGAATTGACTCGGAAGAATACTGATATCGAATTATCTCTAGTTAAAGCACAACTCAATCCGCATTTCTTGTTTAATACAATAAACAATATTGATATTCTTATTGGAATTGATGCGAGCAGAGCTTCGTTGTATTTGAACAAGCTTTCAGATATAATGCGCTTTATGCTTTATGAAACGAAGTCTGAAATGATTCCGGTTTCAAAAGAAATAGAATACATAGAGAAGTACATTGAGTTGCAGAAGATCAGAACATCTATTCCCAATTATGTGAATTTTATTGTCAATAAGCATGATAACGATTTTATGATTACTCCGATGGTCTTTATTCCTTTCGTCGAAAATGCTTTCAAACATTCAGAAGATCGAAAAGAAGAGAATGCGATTCGGATAAATATCGTAGCTTCAGATTCGTTTGTGTTATTTGAGTGCTCCAATTTTTTCAGAATTAATGATAGTCAGAATGATAGTGATTCTGGACTTGGAAATGATTTGATAAAACGTCGTTTGCATCTTTTGTATCCGAATAATCATGAATTGTCTATGGATGTGGAAGGAGAGATTTTTCATGTGAAATTGAAAATCACAAAATGAAGATTACTTGTATAATAATTGAAGACGAACCCCT
>CALRZB010000152.1:0-6547 GCA_943372555.1 Chryseobacterium gleum
TTACAGACGAATTGACGCATATTTTCCAATGGCATAACCATTGTCAATTCCTCATTAATTAAAAATAATGACAATGAGTTTAGAAGACGAAATCTTCGCCCTTATCAGCGATGACGGGCAAGATCATGAATTTATTCCCCTGATTTCTGCTGAAGACGAAGACCAAATGGGCAAGGAGTTGACTCCCGAAACTCTGCCAATTCTACCGCTAAGAAATACTGTTCTATTCCCAGGTGTAGTTATTCCTATCACCGTGGGACGCGATAAAAGCATAAAATTAGTTCAAGAAGCCAATAAAGGCAATAAGACAATTGGCGTTGTTGCACAAGTGAATCCAGATATTGAAGAGCCTGGGTTCGATGATTTGAATAAAATCGGAACGCAAGCCACCATCATGAAAACCTTAAAAATGCCGGATGGCAGCACCACGGTTATTCTTCAAGGTAAAAAGCGTTTTGAAATTAAAGGACTCGTTGAAACAGATCCTTATTTCCGTGCGCAAGTTGTCGAGTATGCAGAAACAAATCGCGATGACAATAGCAAGGAACAACAAGCCCTTTTCGAATCGCTTAAAGAGCATTCTTTGCGCATCATTCAGTTGTCGCCCGATATTCCAAGTGAAGCTTCTGTTGCTCTAAAAAACATCAATGGATTGAGCTTCCTCACCAATTTTATTTCTTCGAATATGAAGGCGCCTGTTCAAACGAAACAGATGCTTCTCGAAATCGCTGATCTGGAAGAACGTGCGAAAAAAGTTCTTGAACAATTGGGCAAGGATCTTCAGATGCTCGAAATGAAAAATGAAATTCAAAAGAAAGTTCATACAGACATTTCAAAGCAACAGCGCGAGTATTTTCTTCAACAACAGATGAAGCAAATTCAAGACGAATTGGGTGCAAACCCTGTGAAGGAAGAGATCGAAGAAAAGAAACAAAAAGCAAAGAATAAAAAGTGGAATGAATCAGTAGAAAAGGCATTCACAAAAGAAATTTCCAGATTGGAAAGAATGAATGCGCAATCTGCAGAGTTCAGCGTTCAATCCAATTATATCGATACACTTTTAGATCTTCCATGGGGAGAATATTCAAATGATAATTTTGATTTAAAACATGCACGTCAAGTTTTAGATCGCGATCATTTTGGCTTAGAGAAAGTGAAAGAAAGAATTATCGAGCACCTTGCTGTGTTGAAAATAAAAGGCGACATGAAATCACCGATTATCTGCTTGTATGGCCCTCCTGGCGTGGGTAAAACATCATTAGGGAAATCAATCGCAGAAGCATTAGGTAGAAAATATATTCGCATGTCGCTCGGCGGCTTGCACGATGAAGCAGAAATTCGTGGTCACCGCAAAACATATATCGGCGCTATGCCTGGTCGTGTTTTACAAAGCCTAAAAAAAGCGGAAACATCAAATCCACTTTTCGTTTTAGATGAAATTGATAAATTGGGTCAAGGAGTTCACGGCGATCCAAGTTCTGCGCTTTTGGAAGTTTTAGATCCTGAACAAAATCATGCTTTCTACGATAACTATGTAGAACTCGATTATGATCTTTCGAAAGTCATGTTCATTGCAACAAGCAATTCACTGAATACAATTCAACCTGCCCTTCGAGATCGATTAGAAATCATCGAAGTAAACGGTTATACAGTTGAAGAAAAAGTAGAAATCGCAAAGCGTCACTTGATACCAAAACAGCTTCGTGAAAATGGTTTGAAAGAAAAACAAATCACGTTCAATGATGCAGTTATTGTCAAGTTGATTGAAGAATACACGAATGAAAGTGGAGTAAGAAGTCTTGAGAAACGAATAGGTAAATTGATTCGCAATAGAGCAAAGCAAATTGCGATGGAGGAGAAATATTCTGTTGCATTAAACATCACTGATATTGCCAAAGTTCTAGGCGCTAGCTATGAGAAAGACAAATACACCGACAATGATGTTGTGGGTGTAGTAACAGGTCTTGCATGGACACCAACCGGTGGGGATATTCTTTTCATTGAAACGAGTTTGACCAAAGGAACGGGCAAATTAACTATGACGGGAAATTTGGGCGACGTGATGAAAGAATCTGCAATGATTGCACTCGAATATTTGCGCGCACACAGCGAAATGCTCAACATGCAACCAGAAGAGTTTGATAAATGGAATGTGCATATTCACGTTCCTCAGGGCGCCGTTCCAAAAGATGGTCCTTCTGCCGGTATCACATTGCTGACAGCGCTTGCGAGCTCTTTCACAAAACGTCGCGTGAAGAAATTCCTGGCGATGACAGGAGAGATTACGCTTCGCGGAAAAGTGCTACCAGTCGGCGGTATAAAAGAGAAAATTTTAGCAGCAAAACGCGCTGGAATAAAAGAAATCATTCTCTCAGAAAGAAATAGAAAAGACATCGAAGAAATCAACGAAAGGTACTTGAAGGGATTGAAGTTTCACTTTGTGCAAGAAATGCATGAAGTAGTAACATTGGCGCTTCTCAAGAAATAAGAAGTTCGAAGTCATTATATTTGCACAATGATTTATCCGATAGTTGCATACGGCGATCCAGTCTTGAGAAAGAAGGCTGAAGAAATTACGAAAGATTATCCAGGGCTAGCTCAGCTCATTGAGGATATGTTTGAAACCATGTACAATGCGCATGGCGTTGGACTTGCAGCCCCTCAAATTGGCAAAGCGATCCGACTTTTTGTAGTCGACGCCACTCCATTTGCCGAAGGAGAAGATGGAGAACCCGAATGCGCAGACTTCAAAAGAGTTTTTATCAATCCAATTATCTACGAAGAAGAAGGGGAGGAGTGGGGATTCGAAGAAGGTTGTTTATCCATCCCAAATATTCGTGAGGAAGTATTCCGCAAGCCAATCGTGAAAATTGAATATTACGACGAAAATTGGGATTTATACGAAGAAGAACTCGACGGTTTCGCCGCTCGCGTTGTGCAACACGAGTATGATCATATTGAAGGAGTATTATTTACCGATCACCTAAAATCAATCAAACGTACCTTGCTAAAAGGCAAACTCACCGATATCTCTCACGGCGACGTAGACGTGAACTACAGGATGAAATTCCCGAGGTAGAGAGGTCGTGGGGTCGTGGGGTCGTGAGGTCGTGGGGTAGCCCCGAAGGGGCGCATTATGGTAGCCGCCAACAGCCAACAGCATCAATAAAAAATCAAAAATGAAACACACCATCTGGATAGTAGCAATTGCAATTTTATTCGCAGCGTGCGGAGGCGGAGAGCAGCAACAAGATCCTGTTGCATTTGCTAAGCAGCAACAACGCGAACAATTGCTTGCCGATATTTCCTCTTTGGAAAATCAAATGAACGCAAAGCCAGATACCCTCGATAAAGCTTTAGCGAATAAAATGGTCGATGCCTATTTGAAATTTTACAATACAAATAGCACAGACACTACCTCAGCAGAAATGCTTTGGAAGGCAGCGAATATTAGTACCGCTTTGGGCAGACATCAGAAGGCTATTGATATGCTTATGAATTACCACGATGGGTTTAAATCAGCCCCTAAAAGAGCTGACGCAACATATCTAGTTGGGTTCATCTATGACAGCGGTTTGCACAACGTAGCATTAGCGCGCAAGTATTATGAGAAGACGATTGAGCTTTATCCAAATACCTTCTGGGCCGATCAAGCAAAAGGCGCTTTAGCAATTGTAGATCTGCAAGGAGAAGATTTGGCAAAGTTTCTTGACTCCAAATCAAAATAAAAACGATATTGCATCGTTACTGCGCACCTATGAGAAGCCTTACCATTATTGTATTTTTTCTTTCAATATTTTCAGCCTCAGCGCAGTTGGGTGGTCAAACTGTATTCAATTCTTTGAATATTCAAGGCTCAGCAAGAGTAGCCGCATTAGGTGGAAATTACTTTGCGGTAAAAGACGGCGATATCAATATTGCCTCAATAAATCCCTCGATTATCGATAGCACAATGCACCGAAAAGTGTCCTTTAGCTATGTCGATTATTTCGCGAAAACAAATTTCGGATACGCAACCTACGGACACCAATTAAATCACAAATGGACTGCCGTGGGTACCATGCAATTTATTAGTCATGGTCAAATGGACGAACTTGATCCGCTCGGAAACAATATCGGAAGTTTTAGTGCTGGAGAATATTCATTGGTGCTTGGAACATCTTACAAGGTGGATAGTCTTTGGAGTATAGGCGCAAATCTTAAGACGATTTATGCAAATATCGATAGCTATTATTCTATTGGTATAGCAACTGATTTTGCAGTGACTTACAGCAAACCCTCAAAGCGATTTGTGGCAGCGGCAGTAATTAAAAATATTGGTACACAACTTCACACATTCACTGAAGGAACGAGAGAAAAATTGCCATTCGAAATGCAAATAAGTATTTCGAAAAGACCACAACACGCGCCCTTCCGCTTCTCATTGGTGTATGAGAATTTGCAGAAATGGGATTTGACCTACGTCAATCCAAATGCAACACTCGTGACAGATCCGATTACTGGAGAAATCATCGAAGAAAAGAAATTTGAATTGGGTGATCAATTTATGCGTCACCTAGTTTTCGGAACAGAATTTTTACTTTCAGAAAGCTTCAATTTCCGCGTAGGATATAATTACAGAAGAAGACAAGAATTCAAGCTTCAAGACAAGCCTGCCATGGCAGGTATTTCGTTTGGTCTCGGCATAAAAGTGAAGCGAATTGATATTTCCTACGCCCGCGCCATCTATCACGCCGCCGGCCCCGCCAACCACTTCACCTTCGCCTTCAAAATTTGATAGTTTGATAGTTTGGTAGTTTGATAGTATGGTAGTTTGATAGTTTGGTAGTTTCGTGTTTTTTTGTATTTTTATCAATCAACCATCAACCATCAACCATCAACCATCAACCATCAACCATCAACCATCAACCATCTTGAAAT
The DNA here is from genome assembly GCA_943372555.1 of Chryseobacterium gleum. Lineage (GTDB taxonomy): Bacteria > Bacteroidota > Bacteroidia > Flavobacteriales_D > Sanyastnellaceae > JAIXWP01. The sequence goes on from CALRZB010000152.1 coordinate 4,921, forward strand.
ACACAGCGGCTTTCATCCTTCCCCTTCTCACCGTTGTGTCATTCCTATCGGAAGGTTTAGCAACGTTTTCTCCTTTGATATTCGCTTTTGTTTGCGTACCGATTATTGATCAAATATTAGGGCAGAATAAATACAACTTATCTAGCGGCGAAATTGAAAAGGCCAGAGCAAGTAAATTCTTTGATTTGATGCTCTATGGCGCTGTTATTTCACATTTGGGATTGTTCGTCTGGTTTATTTTCTTTTTGAATTTTTGGAATGTGGATAATATCACCGTTGCGGGACAAATTTCTGCGATGGGATTAATGTGCGGCGTATTTGGAATAAACGTGGCACATGAACTAGGACACCGAACAGATAGGTTCAATCAATTCTTGGCGAAAGTGATGTTGACCACATCCTTATACAATCATTTTTTTGTGGAGCACAATCGTGGACATCACAGAAATGTGGGGACTCAAGCAGATCCTGCAACAGCGAGAAAAGGGGAGATGTTGTATGTGTTTTGGATCAGAGCTGTGATAATGGGTTGGATATCGGCTTGGGAGATTGTTTCAAAGGAGAGAAGGCGAAAAAACCTTAGCGTATTTTCACTAGGAAACGAAATGCTTCAATTGCAACTTGCTCAGGTGATCATGATCTTGACTGTCGGATTTTTCATAGGCTGGTGGATTGCGCTCAATGTGTGTATTGCGGCTGTAATTGGAATCATATTATTAGAAACAGTCGATTACATCGAACATTATGGGCTGGAGAGAAAACGAATCAACGAACACCGCTATGAAGACGTTACCCCAATTCATTCATGGAATGCGGATTTTGTTTTGGGGAGATTGGTTTTGTTTGAACTAACACGACATAGTGATCACCATACCACGCCAAGCAAGCATTATCAAATATTGGACTCCAAGGAAGAAGCTTCTACACTTCCTGCAGGATACCCTGCTATGATGCTGCTTGCCATGATTCCACCTGCATGGTTTTCGGTCATGAATAAACTCGAAAGAAAAGTCGATTAATTAAGACATTCACTTATATTTGCCTGCCTTAGCCTGTTTCTATTCTTGAAATCTTCTTTGTCTTTTTTCTTCTGAAAAAGATGTAAGCCAAGATGTGCTTGAACTCAAGATGATTAATCGAAAAGATTCAGTTGAGGGAGGAGAATATTCCTTAAACACCAATTTATGCCATCTTTTTACATGAAAAATTTCCTTTTTGTGATTGGTTTTGTCGCTTTGTTCTCGTGCAACAACGAGCAGTCATCAAGCAGACCAGCAGAACCTATAAAGCCAGATGTAGTATTGCCAAATGGCGGCGTCGGAGATAACAACGTATTTAGAGCTACGGGTGAAGTAGTCGTTATTTTTGAACCTAGCCCAACGCGTGCTGCAGAATTAGCTGAAAAAGGTGAGGCTGTTTTTTTGAAGAACAAATCAATATTTGAAAAAAGTAAAACGGAATACTTAGAGCGCCTTAAGCAACTAGGAAGACCAGCTTTTGTTTCTCAAGAAGATGATATTAAATTGTCTGTTTCTGAAAAGCAATTTTATATTGTAAATGCAGCAGGGATTAGCGAGGGATATGGCATTGCGATGACAAAGTTTGGAGCTGAACCCCTCGTAATTAA
>CALRZB010000153.1:0-6528 GCA_943372555.1 Chryseobacterium gleum
AGCTACTGGCGGAAACACAGCAATAATTGGATCAATCGTTGACGCAGATGCTGAACAATTGGAAGCTGGTACTTATAACATTTTGTTCTTTGACCAACTTGGCTGTTGGACGCAAGAATCTATTATTATTACAGAACCTTCACAATTGATCGTTCTTTCCAATTCAGTTACCGACGCATTCAATGGAAATAATGGTTCTATTGAAATCGAAATCAGCGGTGGTACTGAGCCCTACACTTATGTTTGGTCGAATGGGGATGAAGATGCATTGGCGGAAAATATTGGTCAAGGTACATTCTCATGCGAAATCACTGATGATAATGGGTGCACTTTGTCATTCGAAGAAAGCATTATCGATTTGACTATTGAATCTGCAGAAACGAACTTTAGTATTTCTGTTTATCCAAATCCTTCAAATGGTATTCTATTTATCTCCTCAAATACGAAGAATAAAATTGAGCAGGTATTGATTTTTGATGCTTTAGGAAATCTTGTTTCTAATCTTTCCTTGAATGCATCATCTGGAATGATTGATACTAGCGTGTGGGCACAAGGTATCTACACTGTTCAAGTGAAGAGTGCTAGTTCTATTTCTACAGAAAAAATTATTATTGAATAAACTCGAGCTTGCCTAAATCAAGCTTTGTTTTAAAGACACCAAAAGCAACAATGGCTTGACCGTTCTCGATTTCGAGGACTGTTCCTGTTTGCTTAGTATTCACCATTCTTACGAGTGAGCCTGTTTTTATGCGATCGCGGTGAGCTTGCTTCTTCTCCTTTTCCTGGCCCTTTTGACCAATCTTTTTGAGAATAGTTTTTTGCTTTCGTTCCTCGTCAATCTTTGTCTTTTCCACCACCACGTACTTCTTCAATTCATCGAGAAGTTCTTTATTCTTTGCCTTCAAATTCCATGACTCAATAAACTGAGCCATGCGCTTTCCATGATTGAGATACTTATTGTTTCGTTCAATAGTCTCTTGTTGACGTTGCAGTTTATCTTCGAACTTCTCCTTCTTCGATTCAAAATCGCGAATGGTTTTACCTGCCAATTGACCAGCTTCATCAGCTGTTTGAGATAGAACTTCGAGTCTGTTTTTTTCTTCTTGTAATGAAGAAAGTAATTCATCCAAATGCACTTTACTTTCACTCAACTTGGTCTTAGCTGTTTCGATCAATTTCATCGGAATACCATTGATCTCTGCTACTTCAAACGTGAATGAAGAACCCGGTTGTCCAATTGAAAGCTTATATGTAGGTTCGAGCGTTTCTGTATTGAAAAGCATACATCCATTGACAGCATTTCGCAATTGAGCCGCTTTCAATTTGATGTTGCCATAGTGAGTAGTAATTACACCAAAAGCTTTTTTAGTGTAAAGTTCTTCGAAGAAAACCTCCGCCAAAGCACCGCCGAGTTCAGGGTCAGAACCTGTTCCAAATTCATCTAATAAAACCAACGTCTTTCGGTTCGCTACATCGAGAAAATATTTCATTCTCTTCAATCGATAGCTATAAGTTGAAAGCTGATTTTCTATGCTCTGATTGTCTCCGATATCCGTTAGCACAGAATGAAAGAAAGACATTTTACTTTTTTCTGCAACGGGCACCATTAGCCCACTTTGAAGCATCACTTGAAGCAATCCTATGGTCTTCATCGTGATTGACTTCCCTCCTGCATTTGGACCTGAGATCACCAACATGCGGCTAAACTTATCCATCACCAAAGACTGAGGAAACGTGGGGCGTTTTAGCTTTTTATTATTTAAAAATAAAACAGGGTGGTATGCCTTGATCAATTCAATCTGCGTCTCTTCGCAGATTTCAGGAAGCCTGGCATCGAGTTCCATCGCCAACTTTGCCTTCGCTTGAATAAAGTCAAACTCAGTTAGCAGTCTCTGATATTCTTTAATCAATGGCAATCGATGTCGAATGCTATTGGTTAGTTGCAATAATATTCTTCGAATTTCTTGACGCTCATCATCCATCAACGATTCCACTTCGAAGTTGAGATGAATATTTATTTCAGGCTCGATGTATGTCAGACTGCCCGTCTTGCTGCTACCAGCAACTACTCCCGGTATCTTTCTTTTGTGTGTGCTGTAGATTGCTAATACGCGACGTTCGTTGAGATATGCTTCTCCAGTGTCGCCTAAGAATCCTTTGCCTTGAAATTCTTTGAGGACCTTTGCAAAGTTTTTTGCTATTTGTCGTCTCACAGATCCGATAGCGTTTCGAATCCCCATCAATTCTGGTGAGGCATCATCACGAACTATCCATTTTGCGTTGAAGACTTTATCTACAGCTTTCGTAATCTCGTCGGTTGACTCAACATTATCCAAGAGTGTTTGAAGTTCTGGGAATGCCAACTCAAAGCCTTCAAAGCATTTTAAAATTTCATTCGAGAGATTGCTCGCTCTATGCAATCGTGAAAAGCTTTCTTCACTAAGAACACTATCTTTTATTTGAAGGAATTTGATTTCATTTTCCAATTCTTCAAAGTCCATTGCTGGAAAAGGAATGGCTTCGCGTCGAATTTTGACGAATTCATCAAGACGTTTCAGTTCGATCATAAGTTGAGCATGATCGTTCAGAGGAACAAGCTCCGCCATGCGCAACATAGCCGTTGGCTGCACGCAATAGTCATGAAGCAAGTGCCTCAAAAAATCAAACTCTAAATCCTGAATGGATTGCTGATCAAAATGATTCATAATTCGACTGTAAAACTAAGTCCTAATATGCATTCTGCAACCGATATCTCGAAAGCAGGCGATTCTCTCGGGATTCCGGATTCCGGATTCCTGATCCCGGATCCCGGATTCCGGATTCCTGATTCCTAATTCCTAATTCCTGAAACTTGCTACCTACAACCTATCACCAACTATCAAACTACCAAACTACCAAACTACCAAACTACCAAACTATCAAACTATCAAACTATCAAACTACCAAACTATCAAACTAACTCTTGTTTATAAACTCACGACAAGGCAGGTTTGGGTTTGGGGAAATGAGTTTTCTTTGTGGTATGAAAAAGAGAATTATTCGCTTCTTCCGAAATCAATATACCATTGCTACAACGATTTTTGTGCTATGGATTTGCTTTTTTAGCGAGGTGGATCTTTTCTATATACTACGCACTCGAATGGAGCTTTCTTCTTTGACAAAAGAGGTAAGCGAATTGGATCGCAAAAACCAACAAGCCAAAACAGCTTTGCAGGATCTCAACTCCAATACTTCATCTCTGGAAAAATTTGCGCGCGAAACGTACTACATGAAACGCGATAATGAGGACGTGTTTGTCTTCAAAGAAAAAGAGAGCGAGTAAATAATCTGGACTATCTGAATTTTACAAAAACAAGTCAATCAACCCTTCAGGGGCCTTGATGTGAACTTCCTTTTTATCTGCATCAATCTTGGTAATGAAATCTTCGTGCAATGGGATTAAAATAGTCTTCTTGCCGAATTTGATTTCTATCTGGGGATTTCCTGCTAATTCTAAAATCTCTGAAACTACGCCGATATCGCCTTTTTCGGCGTCGAAAATGCGATATCCGACGATAGAACGCAATTCTATCCTTGATTCATCCCCTTGGGAGATTTCTTCTAGTGGAATGAAGAACTTACACTTTACCAATGACTTAGCAAGCTCCTCTGTGTCAACACCTTCCAATTTAATCTTAACCGTTTTATTGGTCTTAGTTTCAATCAATTCCACAAAATACGGAACGAGCTGACCTTTGATTTCTATGAAAATATTCTCAACGCCTTCGTAGAAGTCAAGTGACTCAGTATCAAGATAAGCGGTCAATTCTCCTTTGTAACCGTGTAGTTTGGTGAAATAGCCTAATTCGTATAGTTCTGAACGATCTGGAATCATTGTCTTGTTGTAAAAAAAGAGCCGCCTCGGGATACGAGACGGCTGCTTTAAAATGAGTTTCTTTCGAAAATTATGCTTCAGTAGATTCTTCAGCAGCCGCGTCAGCAGCCGGTGCTTCTTCTGCTGGAACTTCCGCTGCTGGAGCTTCTTCAGCTTGAACTTCCACTGCTGGAGTTTCTTCAGCTTGAGCAACAGGAGCCTCTTCAACTTCAGGAGCAGTAGCAACTTGTTGTGCTGCAGCCAAAGCTTTAAGACGGTTTTCGTTTACTTCTTTTTCATGTTTCAACTGACTGCGCAAAACTTCTTCTTTACCTTTTACTAGGCCATCACGCTTAGCTTGGATTTTGCTGTCTTTCACTTCAGTCCAAGCAGCCAATTTAGCATCAGCTTGTTCTTGAGTCAAAGCGCCTTTAGCAACACCCTTTTGAAGGTGAAGAGCATAAAGCACACCACGGTAGCTAAGGATAGCACGCATGGTTTCAGTTGGTTGAGCTCCATTTTGCAACCAAGTCAATGCTTTCTTGTTGTCAAGAACGATTGTTGCTGGGTTGGTGTTTGGATTGTAGCTACCTAGACGCTCAATGAATTTTCCATCGCGTGGAGCGCGAGCATCTGCGGCAACAATGTGGAAGAATGGTTTACCCTTCTTACCGTGACGTTGTAGTCTTAATTTTAATGACATAAATAAATTGTTTTGTGGGTCCTAAACCCTGTTAACAATGATTGAATTAATGGGGGGCAAAAGTAACTAAATTTCAACGAATTCAATACGTTAGACTGAAATTTCTCAAAATTTCCACGGAATCAACATCCTGACTGAATAACTCCCGCTTTTAAAACCGCAATATACGGGCAATACATGCGGATATTTGACGTATGAAGCCAACCATGAACAAGAAATTTAACATTCTCATTGCTAGCGCTTTCCTTTTTGCAGGAAGCATTCAATCAGCTAAGGCTCAATATTCTGAGAATCCAATGACCAATAGACGTTGGGTCAACTTTTCGAATGGCGTAAATACAGCAGATAACCTTTCTTGGCAAACAGCGCTCACTTACTCAAAGCGCAGCGACGTTTTGATGTCATCGGCAAGATTTGCCTATTCGCAGGAACTTATAGAAGGCGCCGATGACTCGGTGACCTTTAACAAAAATAAAATAATTGAGTTAGGATTGATGTGGGGAGAGGCTTTTGGTGGCAACAGATGGTATATCAGTGCTGCCGCAGGAATGGGATTGAATGTGAGAATCTATGGCGATGATATCGAAGACACCACCGCTTTCAGAACTGTTACTGGAGTCACCATAGGTGTTCCCGTTCAGATTGAGGCAGGTTTTTTTATCAATGATAACTGGGGACTCAATGCCACAGGTGTTGCCAATTGGAACTTTAGACAACCTTATGTTGGAGCTCATTTAGGTGTAATCTATCGTTTCAAAAAAAGTAAATCATCATGAAACATGACATCCAAAATAATGATGACCTGACTTTGCTAGTGGATACATTCTACAACAAAGTGTTTAAAGATGAAATGTTGGCCCCTCATTTCGTAGGGCTAGATTTTGAAGCACACAAACCTAAGATGGTTCAGTTTTGGGCTTTTGTATTGCTCGATCAACCAGGTTATACCACTAATGTATTTGATAAACACACGCATTTGAAAATTGGTAAGACGCATTTTAGTCAGTGGTTGTCTATTTTTAATGAAACCGTTGACGAGCTATTCGAGGGGCAAAAAGCATCGGATGCAAAATTTCGCGCAACTACTCTGGCTTGGACCTTCGGAGAGAAAATGGAAAAACTTCATTCTTCAAAATGAATAGAAGACGATTTATAAATACATCATCGACAGGCTTGGCTGGAATGCTATTGCTTCCCTCCTTTCTTCAATCATGCAAAAAGGAAAGTCCTTTTGATGATATTCAATTTAAAGGTTCTGTTGGTATTATTGGAGCAGGAGTCGCAGGACTTTATGCTGCATATCTCCTTTCTCAAAAAGGTATCAATGTTCAAATATTCGAAGCGTCAGATCGCATTGGCGGACGCGTTAGAAGTCTCACGGGCTTTTCAGATTTTGATATTGATCTCGGTGCAGAAACTATTCATGGCGAGCATAGCGCTTGGTATGATTTGGTAAGGAAACAAAACGGTGTTTTCATTACAAGTGATCTCAAGGATTATTATTATATAAACGATCAATTGCTTGACGAAGATCAAGCCGCTTCGAATCCTGATTTTATCGCTGTGTCCGCTGCCTTCGACGCTATTTCAATCTATACAGAATCGGACATTCCTCCGTCCGCTTATGCCAACACAATTAATCTGCCTGATTCTGTTCGTCCCATTTTCAATGCATGGACAGGTAATGAAAACGGAACAGATTACAATCGAATCGGCATGTCGGGACTCTATCAAGCAGATCAACTTTGGTCAGCAGGAGTAGAAAATCTCATGCTTCAAAATTCGGATTTACTTTCTGTTATTGAATCGGCTTTTTCATCGGTACTGTCCAAGGTTACTTTAGAAACACCAATCTCTTCTATTGATTATTCAACAGGTAAAGTAAAACTTACCGATACTAATGGTGTCGTGTATGAAAAAGATCGGGTCATTGTTACATCTTCTATCAAAGTATTATTTGATCAGGTGATTG
>CALRZB010000154.1:0-6301 GCA_943372555.1 Chryseobacterium gleum
GTTGCTCTTACCATGTGATTATCTATCCAATGGTAATTTCCTCCGCGTGGTTTTCCGAAAATAATTCCGTGGTATTTGAATCCACTTTTCTTCAACCATTTTTCTGTTACTTCCCTATGTGCTTCAGTGCGAGAAGTGAAGAAGAATATGATGTGTCCTTCTTCATGCCATTGATTGCATTTCTGTAATGCATCGGGATAAACTCCCGCATCTTCCATTCTCCAAGGTTCTTCGTTGGGAATATCTTCACCAACTGTTCCATCGATATCGATTAGGAAGTTTTTAATGTGCTCTGGCAAGACCGGGGAGATCTTTTTGCCATCTTCTTCTTTTTCTTGAAGCATAGTTTTTTTGGTTTAGCATCTTGAATCGGTTAGCTATTTCTCCAATTCGCCCTGTCTGTCGCAGCAAAGGCCCATGGTGCCCCGTTGTTCTCAATGTTGTTGAACATTACGGTGATACTCTCCGGTGATTTTGATTCTTCCATGATGAGATAGCGTCGAAGATCGACGATGATCTCTAGTGGATTGATATTTACCGGACAGGCTTCTGTGCATGCGTTGCAGGAAGTGCATGCCCAAATTTCTTCTTCTGTTATATAATCACGTAACAATGATTTTCCATCTTCTTTCCACTCACCGCCATTGCTATCCATTGCTTTTCCAACTTCTTCCAAACGATCTCTCGTATCCATCATTATTTTACGTGGAGATAGCAATTTACCCGTTTGATTCGCAGGACAACTGGATGTGCAGCGTCCGCACTCAGTGCATGAATAAGCGTTCATCAATTGAACCCAATTCATGTCGAAAACATCCTTTGTTCCAAAACGCTGAGGAGCTCCATCGCCTGCAGGTGCTGCTGCATAAGGATCTGCATTTGGATCTAACATCAACTTTACTTCGCGTGTAACACTCTCCAAGTTGTCAAATGCACCAGCAGGTTTTAATTTAGAATAATAGGTATTTGGAAAAGCGAGAATAATATGCAAGTGCTTGCTGTAAGTCAAGTAAACAATGAATCCTAGGATTCCAATGATATGGAACCACCATGTAAAGCGCTCCACAGCAATCAAGCCCATATCACTGAAATTGCTCAAGAATGGTACGATGAATTGGCTTATGGGGAAACTTCCAGCTTCATGATAATGTATGCTGTGTTTTTGTTGTAATAAATAGTCTGCGGCATTCATTGTAAGAAATGCAGACATCAAAAGGATTTCGATAAATAGAATGATGTTGGCATCGTTCTTAGGCCATTTAGTCATTTCGCGCATTTGGAAGCGCGCAATCTTCAAGACATTTCTTCTCATCAAGAACACCACACAAGCTACCAAAACCAGAAAAGCTAGTATTTCAAATGAGCCAATAAGGAAATTATAAAGTGGTCCGATGAAAGTGAGAACACGATGCGTTCCGAATATTCCATCGATTAAAATTTCAATTACTTCAATATTGATAATGATGAAACCTGCATATAAAATGAGATGCATGATAGCGGGAATAGGGCGGGAGAACATTTTTCCCTGACCTAATGCCACGCGAATCATTGTCATTAAGCGAACAGATTTGTCCCCTTCGAGAGTTACATCTTTGCCAATGAGAATATTGCGCTTAACGAAAGCAAATCGTTTCCAAGCTAAATAGGATGCTGAAACCAATAGCACCAAAAAAAGTACCTGTGCAATCATAGAATCTTGTTAAGATGTGCCAAACTTAAGGCCTTTTCAGTTAATCACCATAAGGGTGATTACTTCATTTTCCCAACTTCTTCACGAACTTGTTCAAGTTCTTGCTTAGAAAGTTCAGCTTTGTCTTTGCGGCCAATAAGTGAGAAGCTTACATAGCGCTTTGGATGCACGCGCATATCATCTAAGAGTAGATCAAGACTATGAGATGCAGCCATTAATTCTGTATGCAAAGAATCGTTGTTAATGAGTTGTCCGAGAGTTCCTTCGCCGGAATTAACTTTTGTAAGTACCTCTTCAAATCCACCCAAAGCTTTGTTGACGCGAAGCACCGTAGTCGCTAATTCCAATCTAGCCAAGGTATCGCTTAGGGTCGAAACGTTATTGATGGCTTTGGTTAAGCTTGCATTATTGTCTTTTAGATTGGTAGTGATTGACTCCACGTTGGTGAAGATATCGTCCAATTTCCCACTGTTATTGGCTAAAAGAAGGTCGAGGTTTCCGGTGGTACTTTCAAGATTTTTCATGGTCTCTTTGAGACTATTGAAAACCGTGGTTAAGCCGTCTTTACTGTTCGCTGTGCCAAGAACTACATTCAGATTAGTTAGAACGCTATCAACGCTTGCGAAAAGATCGAGCGTCTTCTTTTTCAATGGTTCTATTTCTTCTCTGATTGTTTCTGTTAGTCCTAGTGCGACAGAACTCGTAAGTGTATCGCCATCAGACGCGAAGATGGGACTCTCGCCCATAATCAATCGAATGGCTTTGCCTCCGAAAAGATCGGCGTCGAATATTTCAAGTCTGGTGTCGGAAGGAATATTGAGTTTGCTGTCTTTGATTACTACTTCTACGATGAGGGTTCCGCTTCCATCTGGGTTCATTGAAACTTCTGCAACACTTCCGATTTTGTAACCATTTAGAATGACAGCGTTGGATGCCGTCAAGCCAGCGAGGTTATCATATACGGCAAAGTAATGCGACTGTTTAGAAAACAGATTTATACCCTTCAAATAGTTCACCCCGATATAGAGAACAGCAATTGTTAAAACGACTACTATACCGATGATGAATTCCTTAGTTACTTTCATCTCACTTGTTTGATTTTGCAATAGCCTCGTTCAAATCTAGCTTTTTGCCATTTTCAAAAGATACTATAAAAGCGTCTTTGAATCCCATTTCACGCAGGATTTTTTGCATGTCCTTCGCTTCTTGGAAATTGGGTGTTGAGCCCGCTAGGTATTTATAAACGTTGCCGCTAATGTACTCATCTACTTTGTCAAGCCCCTTGAATTCGGATGATTTCTTATTCAAAGGTTTTGAAGATGTTAAAATCTGAACCTGAAACTTCACACCCGTTGTAACTTCCTTGTATACAACAGCGGTCGTTTTCGCCGCGGGTGTATTTGGTTTGACAGGAATCTTGTCATCTTTCACCACTGGCTTTTCTGCCGCTACTGCTCCTGCCTTTGTGGCCGCCTTGTCACGGAATTCTTTGAATGCCTTGTAGATTGAAAGCGACATTTTACTTTTTCCGTCAGGGGTTTGAAGAAAGTCCTCTTCCGTGCTATTTGTCAAAAAGCCTAATTCTACTAGAACACTAGGCATATTTGTGAATGAAATCACATAATAACCAGCTTGTTTCACACCGCGGTCTTTGCGACCTACTTTTACTCTGAAGTCATCTTGAATTCCTTTGGCAAGAGACAAACTATGGTCTAAAAAGACGTTTTCTCTCAAACTCAAAGCTATGTATGTATCTGGATTTTTAGGGTCGAAACCATCGTAGTCCTTTTCGTAGTTATCCTCTAAGTAGATTGAAGCATTTTCACGCATTGCTGTTTGCAAGCTTTCTTCTGATTTGTGCAGTCCCATTACATAGGTCTCAGAACCGAAAGCTTCTTTGTTGGCGTTTGCATTGCAGTGAACAGATATAAAAAGGTCGGCTTGTGCTTTGTTTGCAATCTTAACGCGTTCATTTAGAGATGGAAAGATATCTGTTTTGCGAGTGTAAACAACTTCGACATCTGGATAATTGGTCTCGATCATTTTGCCTAATTCTAAGACCACATCAAGGGAAATGTCCTTTTCCGTGCGCTTATGTCGGCCTGTACCAAGGTTTCCTGGGTCTTTTCCGCCGTGGCCTGCATCGAGAACAACGGTGAATGTTTTTGATGGATCACGCAGGGGAGTTGTAGTTGCTCCAATAAAGATCGCAGCGCAGGCAAGAATTGCTATCGCTAAGCGTTTCCCTGTATTTGTCGAAACTCTCCTATTCATTTCAATTGATTTTGCTTCCTTATGCATAGCTTTGGTGCCGATAATCTGCAGATCTTACAAAAGTATTTGGCTCAAATGGCGTTGGAGCGCGGCTTTTATGGTTTTTTCATTGTTTTGATGTTGATAAGCATCAGCAATAACGCCGTATCCCAAACCCAGGTCCCAGATTCTCTGCAAATGGTTCAAAACAATAACGTTGCCAATCCTGATTCTATTATAGATGTGGCTGAAATAGCCATTGATAATGAAGTCTTTTACTACGGAAAGGATAGCACAGTGATGGATTTAGATGCTGAAAAGATCTATTTGTACGGGATGGACTCCTATGTGAAGTACGGTGATCTTGAAGTTAAGGCGGCAAGAATTGAGTTTTCTTTTCAAGATTTTACAGCTTTTGCAAAAGGAATTCCTGATAGTACAGGAAAATTAATAGGCCGTCCAGTTTTTAAAGAAGGAGAAAGTCAATTTGAAGAGGATTCCCTTTCTTATAATTTCAAAACAAAAAAAGGGATGAGTTATGGTGCCACCACTCAACAGGGTGATATGTATCTCATTGCAGGAGTTTCAAAAAAACAAGCCAATAACTGGATTGATATCGGAAATGGAAAATTGACTACTTGCGATAATCCAAATCCGCATTATTATTTTCATTTAAAAAAAGCCATAGCTATTCCCGATGAGAAGGTTGTGAGTGGACCGCTCTACATGAAGATTCGAAAGGTTCCAACTCCTCTTGCATTGCCCTTTGGATTTTTTCCGAATAAGAAAGAAAGTTCGCACGGAATTCTTTTGCCAGGTTATGGAAATGGAAATGAACGGGGTTATTTTCTTCAGAATTTAGGCTACTATATTCCTCTTTCAAAGCATTGGGAAACAAGTATGTTGTTTGATGTTTATACTCGAGGTTCTTGGGTAGCAAGGAATAAAACGAATTACAAAAAGCTCTATAAGTATTCTGGGGGTTTTAATGTCAGTCGCACTGTTAGTAAGTCTGGTATTCCTGAGTTGAATACGGTTGCAAAGTTGAAGACGTTCAATGTGCAATGGAATCATACACAAGACGCTAAAGCTCGTCCGAATTCACGATTCAATGCTAATGTGAATGTTGGTTCAAGTAGAAATTTCACGAATAATTTAAATAGCTCTCAGCAAGATTTCTTGTCGAGCACATTTCAATCTTCCGTGCAATGGAACAAGTCATTTCCGGGAACACCATTTGCGTTGGGCGTAAGTGCAAATCACACACAGAATACTCAGACTAGAAATGTGAGTGTTACGCTTCCTGCTGTGGCGTTGACGATGTCTCGCGTGAATATTTTCAAGAAAATTTTTGTGAAAAACCCGATTGGATTGAATGCTTCAGGAGCGCTTGAGAATTCGATTACTACTAATGAGAGCAATTTCCAGTTTAACAATTTGGATTACTTGTCAGGCATTGCAAAGAATGGAGCGAGTTACAATGGGTCGTTGAGTACTAGTTTGAAATTACCCAAAGGCATTTCATTCAACCCGAGTGTTAGCGGTAATTGGTTGTGGACATTTAAGTATTTAGAAAAAAGTTTGGACGAAACAACGCAAACTGTTTCTTCTGATACCTTATATGGTTTCCGTCAAAATTTCAATTGGAATGCAGGCGGATCGTTCAACTGGAGATGGTATGGGACATATTCACGCAAGAATCCAGACAAGAATGTGAAAGCTATCCGCCATCTTGTTCAGCCTACTGTTGGTGTGAATTATACTCCATTTAAAACTGTTCAGCGATTTGGTTATTACGGAGATGATGGAAGTTTCCTTGGATATAGTGAGTGGGATTTAGCGCGTTTTACTCCTAGTGAGACGCGACAAGTGTTCAATGTAAATATTGGAGTTACGCAAAACGTCGAGGCCAAGGTGAGAGATAAATCATCTTCTAAAGTTGCATTTAAGAAAGTGAAATTGATTGAAAGTTTGCGAACCAATGCGTCATACAATGTCATTGCGGATAGTTTGAATTGGAGTAATCTTTCTGTAAATGGATTTACGACGATAGCGAAGAACACCACCTTTACTTATAGCAGTTCATTTAGTTTTTACGACGTGAATGATGAGGGTAGGGAAATCAATAGTTTTATGTGGGACAATGGAGGGTTTTTGCGCAATGAAGGTTCCACTTTTGCGCTTACAACAAGGCTTTCAGGTGGTTCTAAAGACGGCGTCGACAAGTCAAAAGATATGACTGCTAGTGAGGAAGATTACATAGAGCGAAATAAAGGTAAGCTCATTGATTTATCGATTCCATGGACGTTGGATTTGAATTATAATTTGCGTGTAGCGAAGTCATGGAATGATGAAAAC
>CALRZB010000155.1:0-6281 GCA_943372555.1 Chryseobacterium gleum
TGCAGAGCGCAATTGTGTTGGACAGGTCTGGCTTGTAGGCAGCAGGACCAATGCGGTGAAACATTGGTAACTGTGCATATAGGTATTCTAAAATTTCTCCGTATGTCATAACGGAGCGAAGTTACTTATTTGATGAATGCAATCTTCCCAACGTTGTCTGTTTCTCCAAGAGGAGTTGAAACATAGATGAGATATACCCCAGTTGCAGGCCTTTCTCCTAAAAGGGTTTTGCCATCCCATACAGCACGACCACCTTCGCTGGTTGTTTCGAAAACCACATTGCCTTGAATATCTGTGATTTTTACAACAGTATCATAAGCAAGTCCATCTACCGTGATATTTCCTGTGTAGTCCTCGCGAACGGGATTTGGGAAGGCGCGAACGCTCGTTATTTCTGCTTCAAAATTAGTAGCGGTAGAGAAGAAAGATACGATTCCTCTTTCGGTGATGAAGTAGACTTCACCATTGCGTTGATTGATTGCTATATCAATAATATTGTTGGCCAAAAGAGGACTGTTTTCTTCTGTGAAATGATAAATCTGTTGAAGTCCATCATCACTGAAAAGGAATACCCCACTGTTTTGTGTGCCGATCCACTTGCGGTTTCCTCCATCTACCTCGATTGCAGTTATTGCTTCTGTGCCGAGCAATTCCTGCACGTTGCCATCTTGCTCAATTAGGATAGGTTCAGAATCGAATTGATCTTCACTAAAAACAGCTTCTTGATTGTAAAAGATGGATAGACCTTGCAATGTGCCCACCCATATTTCTCCATCGAGATCTTCTTTGATACAGAAAACATCTTTATTAGGCAGCTTGCCATTTCCTTCTGCTTCTGTAAGCAGTTTGAAATTATCATCTGAGGCAATGTCGAGAGTAGCATTTGGATTGAAGGCAAGAAGTCCGCGACCTTCGACTACGGCCCATATATATCCGGATTGTGATGGCAGAATTTCTCCGATTTTATCATTCGTGCCAATAGTTGGTGAAAAGTCATATGAATAGAAAGAACCCGTTCGGTCGCGCGCTTGAATGGCCTTGTCGGTATGACTATTGGAATACCATAACACGCCATAGGAATCGAAATTTACACCAGCAACACCAAGCCAAGATGGAGACCATTCGAAGCCTGCAAGTTGAAGTGGGCTATTTGTATTGTTATAAATGCCAACAATTTCGTTGTTTTGAATTTCGATTAGTCCTTCTTCCCAGGAACCTAAGTAAACGTGGTTATTATCAACTGGATCAATGGCTACATCCATGTAGTCGCGCACTCTGCTTATTGAATTTATTCCATCCACATTGGGGATTTCTTTCCAATATTCATTTACAAAGCTTGAAATAGAACGATCATTCCATTGATTTCCCCAGTAAGGTGTAATGCCACCATGAGCTATCCAAATGTTATCATTATATGCACTGATTTTTCGAGCCTCTGCATACTCAGGTCCTTGAGGCTTTATGATGGCTTCAGCACCTGAATAATTTTTCCAAAGCAGTCCATCGTTGTTGTCCGCTGTCCAACATCCGCCGTAATTATCCATTATAACTGCGTTGGCATTTACGCCTACACCTGCGTGTCCGACTCCATTGAGGTTTTGATTTAATTCAAAGTGATAGACTTGGTATGCTCCGCTGCCTGCAAGACAGAGCCATTCTTCATTTGACCAAACCTCATTGTATTTCATGTTTTCATATTCAGCAAAAACTTCCCAGGTTGAACTGTTGGGTTGTCTTCTCCAGATAACGTCTGTATTTTCTCCGATTACATTGATAAACATGTTATTGAAAAAAAACTCGATGTCTAAAACTCCTAGAGGAGCAGAAGGAATGTTTTGTTCAAATTCCCAATTGGCGTAATTCGCTAAGAAAGGTTCGTTAGAGCTAGCTTTTAGTATGCCCGTTGATATAGCCGCATAGAGAGTGTCGTTGGCGAATTCGATGTCGTTGATTTTTGTTTGTGATCCACCTTCTCCGAGGAAGTAGGTTTCCTTTACTTCGAGACGCGCCGGATCGACTACCACTACACCAATACCTGTTGCTAAGTATAGGTAGCCATTAGCAGGTAAGATGCTGTAGATTTTTTTGTCACCAATAATCGAACTGATTTTTATATCATTTAGATTGATTTTTTTATTGTCCGGAAAAATCAAATCCAGGTTTCCATTTTCGTAACCAACGATTAGGATTTTATTGGTTTCGTCATATTCAAGAGCGGAAAGTCCGACATCTGATAGATAATTGATTTTTGAAATGCGCGTAATGTCTCCATCAAATTGATCATATGAAAATAGACCGTATGGTGTGGCGCAGTATATCAGTCCAGCTTCACCTTCGCAGACGTCGATGGTTTTGCCATAAGGCAAGTGATCGCGCCATGTTCCGGTGCTGTAAATATTTTGAGAAAACGCTGTATGTACTGAAAATACAAGGCAAATCAGGGTTAAGAGTCCTTTCATGTGAGGCAATAAAAGCATAATTGGGACACGCGGAACGCAAATTCGATCCATTTCGTGTATTCGAGGCTAAAAATAGGGCGAAATCGCGTCTATCTTCGCGGTTCTGAATTTACTCGTACCATGGAATATGATTTTAGAGCCATAGAGCGCAAGTGGCAGGACGAATGGCGCAAAAGAGAAAGTTATAAAACGACTGAAAACCAGTCGAAAGAGAAGTTTTATGTCTTGGATATGTTTCCGTATCCGAGCGGAGCAGGTCTGCACGTGGGACATCCATTAGGATATATTGCAAGTGATATTTATGCGCGTTTCATGCGTCACAAAGGATTTAATGTCCTTCATCCGATGGGGTATGATAGTTTTGGATTACCAGCAGAGCAATATGCCATTCAGACTGGTCAGCATCCTGCGGTTACAACCGAGAACAACATTGCGCGCTATCGCGAGCAATTGGATAAGATAGGATTTTCTTACGATTGGAGCCGTGAAGTAAGAACGAGCGACCCTTCGTATTATAAATGGACGCAGTGGATTTTTAAATTGATTTATAATTCATGGTTCAATTTAGAAAGCAAAAAAGCAGAATCAATTGATACGCTTGTTGCACTTTTTGAAATCAATGGAAATTACAATGTGAATGCATCAATCAATGAAGATTGGTACACCAACATTGATTCTGATAAATTTTTCTTTGGAAAAAATTGGGAGGGTGATTTTTCATCCACTGATTGGAAGAGCATGAACGAAGAGCAAAAGGAGATGATCTTGATGCATTATCGTTTGGCATATTTGGCGGATTCGTGGGTGAATTGGTGTCCAGCACTTGGAACTGTTTTGGCGAATGATGAGGTGAAAGACGGCGTGAGTGAAAGAGGTGGACATCCTGTTGAGCAAAAATTGATGCGTCAATGGAGCATGCGCATTACAGCATATGCACAGCGTTTGCTAGATGGTTTGGATACTATTGATTGGCCAGAAAGTATAAAAGAAATACAACGCAATTGGATAGGCCGTTCAGAAGGTGCTTCGGTGCGTTTTGCATTGGAAGGACATGATGAAGAAATAGAAGTTTTTACGACGCGACCTGACACCATTTTTGGTGTTTCATTTTTGACGCTTGCGCCGGAGCATGATTTAGTGTTGAAGATTACAACTGATGAACAACGAGCGGGAGTTGAGAATTACATCGCCTCAGCGAAATTGAAAACGGAACGCGATCGTCAAAGTGATGTGAAAAATGTAAGTGGTCAATTTACTGGAGCATATGCGATTCATCCATTTACAGGAGATAAAATTCCTGTTTGGATTGGCGAATATGTTCTTGTAGGATATGGCACAGGTGCTGTTATGGCTGTTCCAGCAGGAGATCAGCGCGACTATGATTTTGCGAAGAAATTTGATTTGCCTATTCCGAATATTTTCGAAGGGGTGGATATTAGTGAGAAAGCTGAAGCTAGCAAGGAAGCGGTTTTGGCGAGTTCTTCATTCTTGAATGGAATGAGTTATAAAGCTGCAACTAAGGCTGTGATCGCGGAAATCGAGAAAGGTGATTTTGGAAAAGGTAAAATCAACTACAGAATGCGCGACGCTGTTTTCAGTCGTCAACGTTACTGGGGTGAACCTTTCCCTGTTTATTATAAAGGTGAATTACCAGCAGTAATTTCAGATAATGAAATGCCTGTTGTTTTGCCAGATGTAGATAAATACTTGCCTACAGAAAGCGGTGAGCCTCCTTTGGCTAGAGCGCAGGATTGGACGTACAATGGTCAGCGCTACGAATTCAACACCATGCCTGGTTGGGCGGGTAGTTCTTGGTATTTCTTGCGCTATATGGATGCAAATAATTCGGAAGAATTTGCTGCACGAGATAAGGTAGATTATTGGGGACAAGTAGACTTGTACATGGGCGGTGCAGAGCACGCAACAGGTCACTTATTATACTCGCGTTTTTGGACAAAAGTACTTTGTGACCATGGGTATATTCCATTTGATGAGCCGTTCAAAAAGATGATCAACCAAGGGATGATTCTTGGTAGAAGTAGTTTTGTTTATAGAATAAAAGACACGAATAAATTTGTTTCTGGTGATTTGAAATCACAATATGAAACGCAAGCATTGTATGCAGATATCAGTATTGTAGATAATGATGTTTTAGATGTTGAAGCATTCAAGAAATGGCTTCCTGAATATGCAAATGCTGAATTCATTTTGAATGCAGAAGGCAAGTACATCTGCGGTTCGGAAGTAGAGAAAATGTCGAAATCGAAATACAATGTTCAAACTCCGGATGAACTCGTAGAGAAGTTTGGTGCGGACACATTGCGTTGTTATGAAATGTTCCTCGGTCCTGTGGAGCAAAGCAAACCTTGGGATACGAAAGGGATCAACGGCGTGCACAATTTCTTGCGTAAGACGTGGAGACTGTATCATGGACAAGAAAATCAGTTTAATGTTGTTGATGCAGAGCCAACGAAAGAGGAATTGAAGACACTTCACAAGACCATTAAAAAAGTTGGCGAAGATCTTCAGCGTTTTTCTTGGAATACTGTTGTCAGCACATGTATGATTGGAGTGAATGAATTGACGGAACAGAAGTGTAATAAGCGTTCGATTCTTGAGCCTCTTGTAGTTTTGGTCGCTCCTTATGCGCCGCACATAGCTGAGGAGTTATGGGAGAAGTTGGGTCACTCGACAAGTATCAATGATGCGGCTTGGCCTGCTTTCGATGAAAAGCATTTGCAGGATGATAATTTCGATTATCCAGTTTCTTTTAATGGAAAAACGAGGTACTTCATTTCCTTGCCAATCGATATGCCTGCAGCAGATGTAGAGAAAGCGGCACTAGCGCACGAAAAAGCCGAGCAATACCTTGAAGGAAAGTCGCCCAAAAAAATAATTGTAGTTCCTAAACGGATAGTGAATATCGTGGTGTAAAGAGGGATTTTAGTGCACCCAAGTGAAAACAAATGCACTCAAGTGAACACAAATAAAAGTGCACCCAAATGTACCCAAGAATATAGTGCACCCAAGTGAAAACAAATGAACTCAAGTGAACACAAATGATTAAAATGCATTGAAGTGCTTTTCATTTGTTTCCACTTGAGTGCATTCGGGTTCATTTGTGTTCACTTTTATTATTTGTGTTCACTTGTTTCCACTTGTGTTCATTTGTGTTCACTTTTATTATTAGGGTTCACTTGTTTCCACTTGTGTTCACTTTTTGTTGTTTTCAGTGGCCGTTTGAATGCTTTTATTCATAATTCTTCGAATATCCAAGCTCAGATGGAGAATTTCATCGAAGGGCATTTGAAAATTTGATTCTCGGAACAATTGCAGCCAAAAAATTGATTCGTTTAGCTCTTTTGAGGCAATTTTCAATTTATTGATGAAATCCGCTCTCGAAGAGGCATATCCCGCCTCAGCGATATTGGCGCCCACACTAGTTGCGCTTCTGTAAAACTGATCTCCTAGATGATATTCTCGCTGGGCATTTAAAGTCCTTTTTATTTTTAGAGCGAGCATTGCGTACTTAAAGCTTTTCTCTTCCAAAACGCTTTTGAATTCAGGTTTTAATTCTTTGGTTAGAAACATTTTTATTTCAAAGTTAGAACCCTCCTTGAGCCATAACTTGACATAATTATGCGAGTTTATTCTGGAAAATGCACCCAAGAATATAGTGTACCCAAGTGAAGCCAAATGCACTCAAGTGCACCCGAATGAATAAAATGCATTAAAGTGTTTTTCATTTGTTTCCATTTGTGTTCATTTGGGTACACTTGTTTCCACTTGAGTGCATTTGTGTTCACTAGTTTTAATTTGTGT
>CALRZB010000156.1:0-6247 GCA_943372555.1 Chryseobacterium gleum
ATACCGGCCATGGAATCAAGATAGCCCATACCAGTTCCCGAAAGAATTTCATAAACACTTCTTACAAATGTGATAGCTAGACTCAAACTTAATGGCAAGTCGATATTGATGAACCGTGCTTTAACACCTTGCCAAGCGGATACAAAGAATTCTCCTCCGCTATAAATCAATACCGGCAGCGACAAGAGCAAACTAGCATAACTAAACATGCGCAGCATGGAAGGGTCTACATCTCCATTGCTCAAATATTCCGGAAAACTGAGCATCATAATGTTTCCGAAGCAGAATCCCGCAACTGTCAATCTATATATGCGCTGACGGTTTGGATTAGTAGTTGTTTTTGCGCCCAAGTCTACAAAATTCAAAGCGGGCTCGTAGCCAAGCGTAGCCAATAATTCAACTACTCTCCGCAAGGATGTTTTTTCTTTCTCAAAAACCACAGAAACATTCTTGCGAATGAAATCGGTTTGAGATCGGACAATGCCTGGGTTTAATTTATATAGATGCTCGAGCAGCCATACACATGAATTGCAGTGTATTTGTGGAAGAGACAATGTAACGTGAGCTTCTGTCTCATTTTCAAATGAAAGAAGTGACCTAACGGTGGCTGCCTCATCTAAGTAGGCAAACTTCTCATCGCTCTTGGCAAGCTTTAAGGAAATACCCTTTGAATCATCAATGTCATAGTAAGAACAAAGTCCATTTTCTGAGAGCATCAGATAAACAGCTTTGCAACCATCACAGCAAAAATGCTTCTCGTCTGCAATGTTATTTATATCATTACAGGCCTCACCACAGTGAAAGCACAGTACATCCTCTTTTTCAAGAGATTTTAGTTTTTTGTCATCTATTGAAATGGCAATGGCCATGCGTTTTACTCTTTGTAATCATTCGATAATTCAGCGCCTTGATCGTTTTGAACAGCAAGCGTCCAGCTATCTGTAGCTGTAGTTTCTAACCACAACTTGCCCGATCGACGGAAAACTTGAACATATAGACCATAGTGATCTTTAAATAAATTCTCAAGATTGGAGACAGTCATAGCGCCTTCAATAATTAAATCTCCTTCGCTGTGAACTAGTCTAAAATCCTTTAATAGCGCATCCCCGGTCTTCATATATTTTTTCTCAGAACCCTTTCCTGTTTGATGGGGACGAGAAAAGAACTCAAGTTTCAAATAGGGAAACAAAGAGGAGAACTTTTGTTGTATTCCTTTGATAGTTACGTCATCGGAAATATGTATATTTATTTGAGGCGATTTCATAATTAGTGTTTCTCAGAGATTACAAGCACAGGAACTGGACTGTGAAAAGCCATTTGTTTTGTGTGTGATTCATGGAACATTCTCCATAGCACACTGTGCTTGCGCGATACCATTACCACGGCATTGCATTTAAAACGACGCAGCCAGTCTTGCATTACCTCAACAGTTTCTCCAGGAACATCATTCAAGAAATGTCTTTGAGAAACACCACTCACATATTTTTCTACCTTTTCTATTGAACTACCATCTTTGGGAGCGTAAGGAGAATCCATTACGTGCACATAATGCATTTTTGGCAAATACAAGTCAGTCAATTCTTTCAGAATTGCCATGCCAGTATCAGTTGGAATTTCTTTTTGATCAAATGCAAATGCCACTTTTTTCCAGGGGCGGAAACGCGCATCTGGCGGCACGATTAGAACAGGACAGTTCAATTCTCCTGCTATGTTCGTAGCTAAACTACCAAACATAACTTCGCTGAATTTATCCACGTGCTTCATTCCCATTACCACCATTATGTCGCGATTTTTTCCAATGCGTTCTTGAAGTAATTCTCCCAATAAACCAACTTCCACGATGCCCTTTATTCGCAATGCGGGACCTTGTTTTGATTGAACATGCTTCACCAATTCATCCATTTTTTGATGATCGTTTTGCTCTATTTCATCCAGAGTAATACTCACATCAATAAACGAATCGCTCACAACAGGAATGTATGTCGCGTGAAGCAATATCAATTCACATTTCGTGGATATTGCCAGACGTGCCGCATAATTCACAGCAGCGCGCGATTCTTTCGAAAAATCAGTAGTTGCAATAATGGTCTTCATACTGTACTCATTTATTTGGAATAACAAAAGTCACACTATTGTTTCAATGTCTTCGTGAGGGCAGTCAGACGTTTAACTGACTTTTGTCAGTTGTCACTCTAAATCACACAAAATCAGTGTATTTAACATTTAAGGGTTCACAACTCAGGTGAACATGTTTGACTTATCTGCGTTCTAAAGGTCATATTTGATTAATAAAAAAACAGAGCCGTGAATAATCCAAACGAATACAGAAAGCAACCTCTTCGAAATGCTGAAGTTGAATCGAAAAAAATTGAAGCGCTTATTCTAGAGGTAGAATCACTCTCAGAACAAAATCAAAAACTTCGCGATGAATTAACCTTGCGTGAAGAGTTAATGCAAAATTTGTTTTCGTACATCGAAACAAATACCTCAACTAAGGCTTAACCAGTTAGTAATACAAGAAAAAGGGCCATCTTACGTCATGTAGGATGGCCCTTTTCAATTCATATTATTGTATTTTAAAACTCTCCGCTAGAAACAACAAGCTCTCTATTTACTTTTTTGAATAGACCTTGTAATACTTTTCCTGGTCCAATTTCAACTACCTCTGTGCAACCATCTGCTAACATTGTATTCATTGTTTGTGTCCACTTAACTGGAGCAGTCAACTGAACAATCAAGTTCTTCTTAATCTCATTTGGATCAGATACTGCACTAGCCGTTACGTTTTGATACACAGGACATATAGGTTGAGCGAATGGGGTAGATGCTATTGCTGCTTCCAATTCCAATTGTGCTGGTTGCATCAATGGACTGTGGAAAGCACCACCCACGGCTAATTTGAGCGCGCGCTTTGCACCTGCCGCTGTCAATGCCGCACAAGCCGCATCAATTGCTCCAACTTCCCCCGAAATCACAAGCTGTCCCGGACAATTGTAATTAGCTGCTACTACAACACCATCGATACCTGAACATATTTCTTCAACGACAGAATCTTCAAGACCTAGTATCGCAGCCATTGTGGAGGGCTGAGCTTCACATGCTTTTTGCATCGCAATTGCACGTGCAGAAACCAAGCGCAGAGCGTCTTCAAATGCCAGCGCTTTGTTAGCTACCAAGGCAGAAAATTCGCCGAGGCTGTGACCTGCTACCATGTCAGGCTTAAATGAATCGCCCATGCATGCAGCCAAAACCACACTGTGAAGGAATATCGCAGGTTGAGTTACTTTTGTTTGCTTCAAATCCTCTTCGCTGCCTTCAAACATGATGTCAGTAAGACGGAATCCAAGTATCTCATTGGCCTTTTCCATCATCTCTTTTGCAAGGGCAGATTTTTCGTACAAATCCTTGCCCATGCCGGTAAATTGGGATCCTTGTCCCGGAAATACATATGCTTTCATAGAAAAATCGTTTGCTGCGAAGATAATCAATCGTGCTTTTCAATAAATTCGTAGAATATAGATATGAGCAGAAGAACAATTATCATCGTCATTTTACTGGCCCTAATCTCCCTCGGAGTAATTATCGCAGGCCAGGTTTTCTGGGTTAGAAAAGCATACGGAATCCAAGAAAGACAATTCAACGAACACGTGATGTTCGCCCTCACTGCTGTGGTTGACGAAATTCTTATCATGAATAATGACTCGTCAGTCACAGAACCAGTGCTCCAAAAAGAAAGCAATTTCTTTGTTGCCAACATCAATGATACACCATCACCTTATCTCCTCGAGACATTATTAAAAGAACAATTCGAACGGTATAATCTCAAAGAGGATTTTGAATATGGAATTTACGATTGCTTTACAGACTCAATCGTTTTCGGTAGTCGTGTAAATTTCGATACACTCGATAATGAAGTTAGAGCAGAAGCCACGCAAATCAAAGCGAAGTTCGAACCAGACGGACATTATTTTGGAGTACTATTTCCCAATAAAACCGCGACTATTCTGAAACAACTCGACTTTTGGATGTACTCTAGCTTCGTTATTTTTCTAATCATTATTTTCTTTTCCTATACCATCTTCGTTATCCTCAAGCACAAACGACTTTCGGAAGTGAAAAGCGATTTTATCAATAACATGACACATGAGTTGAAAACTCCGATTTCAACAATAAGTCTATCAGCAGAGGCGCTTTCAAACCCAAATATTATCAATCAACCAGATCGGTTTAAGCAGTATATTTCTATTATAAAAAATGAAAACCAACGACTGCGAAGTCAAGTAGATAAAGTGCTTCAAATCGCCACGCTTACTCCTAAAAAAGTAAGCATCAAAATGGAGGAAATCGATATTCACGAGATAATTCTAAAGGCCACGGAAACCTTTTCTATTAATGTAGCTGAGGACGGCGGTGAGCTGAGCACAAAACTCAATGCTACTAAGTCGATTATTCTCGGAGACATCGTGCACATTACCAATGTAATCTACAATCTTTTGGATAATGCGCGAAAGTACACAGAGGCCGAACCAATTATTTCTATTGAATCATACAACGATAAGGATCGTTTGGTGGTCAAAGTAAAAGACAATGGAGTAGGAATCAACCAAAGTCATCTTGGGATGATATTTGATAAATTCTATAGAGTGCCCACCGGCAACTTACACAATGTGAAAGGTTTTGGACTTGGACTTTTTTATGTAAATACTATAATGAAAGCCCATAAAGCCAAGATTAGCGTTGAAAGTAAAGTAGGTAAGGGTAGCACTTTTACTCTAGAATTTAAATTAGCTTAATTATGGAATTGGAAAATAAGTCATCAGCAAAAATACTTCTCGTAGAAGACGATTCAAATCTTGGATTTGTAGTGCAAGATACCCTCAAAATGGAGGGTTATAAAGTCCATTTGTGTAAAGACGGTAAGGAGGGGCTTCTTCAATTCAATAAAGACAAATATGACCTTTGTCTTCTTGATGTAATGATGCCTAAAAAAGATGGATTTAGTTTGGCTGAAGACATTCGCAAAACAGACACAGAGGTGCCAATCGTTTTCCTAACAGCAAAAGGAATGGCAGAAGACAAAATCAAAGGCTTCAAACTTGGGGCTGATGATTACATTACAAAACCATTCAGCAGCGAAGAACTCATTTTACGCATTAAAGCTATTCTAAAGCGCAATCCAAATTTCAAAGACGAACCAAAGGAGAAACCCAAATTTGAAATTGGTGGATATCATTTCGACTTTCCTAATTATGAATTAAGAATTGGTGAGGAAAGAAAAAAACTTACCAAGAAAGAAGCAGAACTCTTAAAGCTTTTGGCCGAACACCAAGGTCAAGTTTTAGAAAGGGAGCTTATCGCCAATATGATTTGGGGCGATGATAGCTACTTTGTTGGTCGAAGCATGGATGTTTTTATAACTAAGCTTCGCAAATACTTAAGCGACGATCCAAACCTAGCTATTGTCAATGTTCACGGTGTTGGATTCCGTTTGGAAAACAAGAATTAACCTTGTATCTTAAGCCACATTGGCGTGTGCTTCAAGACCTTTTTATGAATCTTACAATCGGGTGTATGCGTGTATAGGAAATCCATAATGATTATCGTGATAGTTGCTATGAAGCGCTTTGCGCTCGCTTGGCATGGATTCGATTACGCGGCAATAGGACATGAGGCGAATGTATATAAAATAAAAAAGCGGATCATATAATGATCCGCTTAGTACCCGGGGCGGGACTTGAACCCGCACGCCCGTACAGGCACAGGATTTTAAGTCCGGCGTGTCTACCGATTCCACCACCCGGGCAGGTAGAAAAAAAAATCCCGATCCTTTCAGAACGGGATTTGAGCGAGAGACGAGACTCGAACTCGCGACCCTAACCTTGGCAAGGTTATGCTCTACCAACTGAGCTACTCTCGCTTGAATTATAAGAACTTTTGGGACGGCAAATGTATAACGTATATTTAAATGGGCAAGAGTTTGATCAAAAAAAAATTACTTTTTTTGAATAAAAGTTTCTAAGTGCTTCATTATTATGGCCATTGCGCCACTTCCTGCAGCTACTATTTCGCCACATTTCGCACCTTTAGTTTCTGTTTCTGTTTCCGACTTCATCAATTGATCCAGCTCTTTTATCATCATTTCCTCACTATCACACGCTAATGCTGCACCAGATTCTACCAACAAAACTGCCTCGTCGAACTTTTTATATTTCGGCCCGAAGACAACAGGAATTCCGTAAACAGCTGC
>CALRZB010000157.1:0-6116 GCA_943372555.1 Chryseobacterium gleum
CCATGCAAGAAGCAACAATATTACCATGTGCATTCGCTTCTTGACACGTTCGTTGCCCTTAAACATAGTAAACAGGAACATCACATAAAACACAGCAGTTGTGATGATAAAGAACGTGTGGAGCGAAACTGGTAAGTCGAGCATCTGTCTAATTTTTCATCAAAGATAGAGTGAGCCTTGTATTGTTTTTGAAAAATTGGATTTTCAGTTTAGTGTTAAAATCCTTATATTCGTAGCAAGCGACTTATACTACATTGGAAAACATCCCAAATCGAATCGTCTTCTTTGACGGGGTCTGTGGACTCTGTAACAAGACAGTTGACTTTCTCATTCAGAAAGACACAAATAAGGTTTTGCGTTATGCACCCCTTCAGGGTTACACAGCGCGTAGATTGCTTTCAACGATGTACATAGAAGATTTGGACTCTGTAGTCTATTACAGAGATGGCAAATACCTCGTACGCTCTTCAGCAGTGCTCCGACTATTATTGGATGTGGGAGGCTGGTGGAAACTTTTAAGTGTATTCTTAATACTTCCCGCTTTCGCTCGCGATTTCGTCTACTACGCCATCGCTACACGCCGCTACAAATGGTTCGGCAAAAGCGACACATGTCGACTACCGAGCAAAGAGGAAAGAGAGTTATTCCTGGACTAGATTATTTATAAATCTCTGTTTTAAGATTTCCGTGAACATCTATCAATCCGCGAAACATTCCCGTTGTCGAAAAGGCGAAAGCAACTTCGCCTTTTGTATTTAGAGCTATACAACCTCCTCTTCCTCCAATTTCCTTCACTTTTCGAATTGCACTATTAGCCGCGCTATCAAGCGACAATCCTTGATATTCTATCATGGAAGAAAGATCACGAGCAACAGACAAACGAATGAAATCTTCTCCCTTTCCGGTGCACGATACAGCGCATGTTTCATTATTAGCATAAGTTCCTGCACCTATTAGCGGCGAGTCCCCTATTCTACCGTATTGCTTATTTGTTAAGCCTCCCGTACTTGTGCCTGCTGCAATATTGCCATACACATCCAATGCAACACAACCAACAGTCCCAAACTTCTTCTCTGCATCAGGATCTTCTTCTCTGAGACCACTGTGATCGAGTTTCATGTCTTTTTCTTCTAATGCTTCCTGAAGCTGATTCCAACGCAGCTCTGTATAGAAATAAGACGGATCTACAAAACCAACCCCATTATCTTGAGCAAATTTCTCTGCTCCTTCTCCCGCGAGTAATACATATTTAGAACTATCTAATACCATTTGTGCAAGCTGAATCGGGTTTTTGATTCTTCTTACTCCTGCGATAGCACCACAATCCAAGCTCTTTCCATCCATGATGGCAGCATCCAATTCATTGACACCATCATGATTGAAAACAGCCCCTTTGCCTGCATTGAACAAAGGACAATCTTCCAGAATAGTAATAACTGCAACAACAGCCTCCGTCGACGTCTTTCCTTGCTTTAGGAGAGAATAGCCTGTCTCCAAAGCAGTAGTCATCACTTGAGTATATTCAGCCTCTTGTTCAGGAGTTAGATTGAGTTTTTTCAAATTCCCTGCACCACCATGAATTGCTATTACTGGAACCCCAATGTTTTTTACTTCTTCCATAGACTTCGCATTTTTAGGCAATTCGTTGTTATCGCATGATGTCATTAAAAGCGCGGATAACAAGAACATCAAAAGTGTTCTTCTCATAATTCATAATTTATTTGAATGCCTAAAACAAAGTAGGCATTATTTCCTGTTCTTCCTACTTGTTGTTGCAATTGATAACTCAATGCGGTAGAAAATGATTCATTAAATCTCCTGCTTACTGCCAATCCAAGTCTGTATTGATCAACCCCCGTGCGTTTCGGATTATTCAGTGGGTAAAACAGCTCACAATTAATAGCACCAGACCAATAATAGTCCATTCTTCGCGATACGTTAAACCTTACTCTATCATACCACCTCGGAGTTCTATAATCATCATTAAAATGTTCAGCAAAAGATAACTGTTGTACCCTGTTTCTGATGGAAAATAAAAATTTACCTATGTTATCTTGAAAAGTAATTGTGTGATAGAACAGATTTCGATTCTCGAATTGATTGTTCACTTTTCGAATACTTACATTCCTATAGTGAACCTCCGTTGCTAGACTTCTATTTATTCTAAAACCGATTCCTATATCAGAACTGCTCATCCAAAGTTCACGAGAGTTATCACTAAACATGAACTGTTGAAATGCTTCTCCATAAACCGATGCATTAAACCTATGACTAATGGCTAGCTGCGGCATTGTCACAAAATCCTTTTGCTGAGCAGAAAGAATTGTTCCCATGCTTAGAAAACACAAAAGCGAAACGATATGAATCAATCGTAATCTCATCAATAGGTATAGCTTATTGCCTTTTCCACAATAACATCGCCTTTTGCGTTGACCGTAATACGAGAAACAAGCATACCCATATTATCATACTTAAACGAAGTACTGGTCATTGTCTTCTTTTCACCATCTCTTTTTACAACGAGTATTCTTCTTCTATCACTGTCGTACTGCGTTTCAGTCTCCTCTTCAATTGCACCTTTCTCATTTTTCAATACAACCAATACTTCATCGTTAAATTTATTGTACTCGATTTGCTTGATGGACTTTGCTACTCCTGTAGTTGGATTTAGAGTTGATTCCTTGATTAGATTACCTTTTCGATCATATTCAAATTGCTTCCAACTGACGCATACGCTATCATTTGAAAAAGACTTTCTTTCCAAAACATTTCCTTTCTTGTCAAAGGTTTCTCTTTCTAGGCGACTAACTGCAACTCCGTCCTTAAGCTCTGTTGTGGAGCTTACTACAACTTTGATTTTTCTACTTTTAATCTGCGCTTCTGTTTGGGAAATACCAAACAAACTAGCAAAAGAGATTAATATCGTAAAAAATAAATGTGGTCTTGGTTTCATCGTTGTTGAAATTATTCCAGAATTACAAAATCTTCTGTGATCACATTTTCTTTTCTATCCGAAATCTCCAGTGTTTTTGAAACTGCAACAACTCCACTTGGAATTAGAAAAGTATTATCCTTTCCATAAACATATATTTCATAGGTTCCAGGATATAGAAATTCAAAAATGAAATTCCCTTCATAATCTGTCTTCACTCGTTTATCAAAGCCAGAACCTTCGCCACCATACTTTATATAAACGTAGCGATCATAACCGTCATATTCTGATATTAGAACACTGAAATCATTGTTATAATCCTGCACTGTAACATGACCTTCAATTGAGGCATTCCCGCCGAGACCAGCTTCCTTTTTGCAAGCAGAAAGGAAAAGAAGTAAAACTCCTATTAAGTACCAATTTTTCATACAATTACTTTTTTATCAAAATGCAACACATCGGGGCAAGATGGAGCCATTAGAATAATCGTTCTCTTTTGCTTTAGCTTATTCAAAACATCAGAAATACAAACAATAGTAGGCTCATCCATTCCATCAAATGGATTGTCTAAAATAATGGTCTTCTTAGAAGTTAGTATTGCTCTTGCAAAAGAAAGCTTCAATAAATCACTCGAATTCAATTTTGGACGTTCGCCTTGAAGCAGAATTGCCAATCGATCACCTGAATATTGTTCATGGAATCGCAGACTACTCAGAACCCTATTGACCTTATCCCGTTTTTCATCCGAAGTATAAAAACTCACTGCTTCAAAAACAGTGTATCCTATTAGAGGCAAGCTTTGACTTACGTATGCAAAGTTTTTTCGAATCTGAAAAGGATTAAACTCAGCAAGTGAGTCTCTATCAATTTTAATCTCACCTTCTATAAGTTTATCCGCGCCACCAAAAACTTTTAAGAATGAATTTCTAACTTCACTATTTTGAACTTCAAAAAAAGCTAGGGTATTTGGATGAACCAAGGTCGAAAAATTCGACACTAAAACCTCATGGTCGGATTCAAGGCTAACATTATTGAAATTAATCAACCCATAAGTATCATCTAAAGCTTGCTTATTAGCCCTTCTTTCGCGCGTTTTAAGCAATTGTCTATCGAGAGACACAAAAGAAACTTTCGCTTGATTCCAAATTGCAGGTATGCGCAGTATCCTTCTAAAAGCTCCTTGTAAATAAAGCAACACAAGCATGAATGTCAAGGAATTCGATGGCGAATTCGTCCCATTATATTTCACACTGAGCCACATTACTACTACTATTATCAAAAAGAACATCACAGGCAACAATGACTCAAGCAAAGATTGTCGAACAAATGTCTTTTTACCTGTTGCAACAAAATCATCATTGCTTTTTTTAAAGCGATCCACCTCTACATATTCACGATTGAAGAACTTGACACTCAAAATTCTTTGCAAACGATTTGCGACAAACTCTAAAAGTTTTGCTCGTTCAATGCTTCTTCTTTCAGTAGACTTCCCAATAATCTTTGAAACAAACAGCATAATAATGCCCGCGGTAAACATTGCTAGAATTAATCCTAAAGTCACAGCTGGATTGATTTGATACAGCGCAAAAAACGCGAACAAAAGGAAAAAGAAATCAATCGGTCCACCAATCACTCCTTTCGTCATCCACTTCTGAATGAACCTCATGTCGCCGGTATATTTTTGAAGATGTCGCGACAAATGTCTTTTCTCAAAATGTCGCAAGTTCATTGTCAACTGAGCTTTGAACAACTCCACTCTTAAATCCGCAATAAACCTCTCGCCTGTATATGCGGTTAAATAATTTTGAAAAAAACCGAAAACCCCTCGCAAGGCAATTAGACTAAAGAAGAAGATGAAAAAACTCTGCATGTCGTTAATTGGCAGAGACAACATTTCAAGAAGCTTTCCTTTAGTAGATTGTTCTTGGTATAACAATTCAAAGAATTTTCCCACGCTCAATGGGAGCAGTACGTTAAAAAAAGAGGCAATAAAACCCACCAAACAGGTAGTAATAAAAGTACCTGCATGCATTCTAACATAATTCAGAATGAGATTAGAACTGTCTCTTTTCATGTAAATTCAAAGCTACACCTATTTACCTAGAATAATATGATTGAAATCGCCTGTCATAATCTCATCAATTGTAAGTACGGGCATTTCAACGAAATTCTTAACCTCAGAAATAAGCAAAGGACTCATTGTAAATCTTCCGCTTATCAATACAGGGGTAATATCAATTGCCTTCAACGTTGTTAAACCTTGGATCGCACTCAAGCTATCTCCGCAGGAGAAAATCACACTATGAATAGTTGACATAAATGCTTTGTCCTTAAGCAATGCGCTTGTTTCTTGCTGGAATAATCCATCTGCAATTTCCATTACAAGATATTCGACACCCTGCGCTGCCATGTTCTCAAGTAACGACTGATAAACATCAAGTAGAACATCCTTCTCACACATAAATGTTGAAGGAAAGCCCAACTCTGCAAAATCTGAAACGACATCAGCGCCACAATCAAACACAAAATCTCTATCCTTTGTGTAAGCAGTGCCCGTGAATTTAATAAAGCCAACCTTCTTGCCAGTTGCTTTCAACCCACGAGCTGTAAATGCCGCGGTTGTAGTCTTTCCGCTATCCATTGTACTACCAATACTAAGTACAATTTTCATGTCGCCAGGCACCTTGCCCGTGAACGAATGTCTTTCTTTCTTGTAGAACTTGGTATTAATAACAGAGCCATCAGACTCGCAGCAATACCCGATTAATTTCACGCTTGTAGGTTCGTAATCATCCAAATCAGCATTCTGTGAAGCAACAATTCCTATTACTCCTCCAGCACCAATGATTTGATAAAATTCATAATGCTGTTTCGGAACATACCCTTCGTATTGAGAGGTAGCATAACGATCTGCAAATGTTGCTAGAAGAAAATCACCCGGAAAAATAGCGGCATTCCTTTTATCATCCGTTTGTGCACTTTTGTGCCTCCCCAATTCTATTACTTCAAATAAAGCAAGATCGCCGGCCTTTGGAAGATAGCTATTTACAATCTCTTTATTTAAAGTATAATCATGTATTCCCTTGGAAACAAGTGTTCTTTTGATGCGCATATATTAGAAGGATTATTGCTTTATAAACTGCTTTGTGAATGAACTTTTTTCTGAACTAACCAGAATGAAACA
>CALRZB010000158.1:0-6093 GCA_943372555.1 Chryseobacterium gleum
CCAGAAATGTGAGATGATTTATTGTTTAGTTATTACTTAAAAGGCGACAAAAAAGGAGTTGCTGAAATGACTGATAAACTATTCACTTCATCAATATATTCAAGTGCAATCATGGAGTACAATCAGAATGTACTCAGCAGTGTAGAGAAGAACGGGGTACTCGTGACTTACGGAAATATCGATAGCTATCCCCTTTTGATTTGGCAGGAGAAATTCAACATTAGAAAAGACGTAAAAATTGTTTGTCTTGAATGGTTGAGCAATGAAAAATACTCAGCTGATATCGCTAAAGTTCTTGGAATTACGACCGAAAGTGTTTTAAATGTTTCTGAAGAAAAAGCGCTCGAAGCCATACTAAAATCTTCCAAAAAGAAGATATATCTTGGATTAACACTTCCCCCCGCTTTTCTCAAAAAATTCAGCGGTCAACTTTATTGCACTGGACTAGCAATGCTCAATAGCAGTAAGCCTGTTTTAAACATTGAAAGTTTAGAGAATAATTGGACAACATTATTTAAAAGAAAATACTTGTACAACAACGATGATATCAATCGTAATTATTTGATACCACTTGTTATTCTTTACCAATCTGAACAAGATGCTTCTAAGAAAGCAGAGTACCGTCAGACTATTGATTTTCTGAGCAATTCAATCGGTGCGAATCAGAATGTAGAAAAGTATATCCATTGATATGGCAGAAATAAAAGTACCATATCAAAAACTCGCTGATGAAGAATTAATGCTTCTTGTTGGCAAAAAAGACAGCAAGGCTTTTGAAGCTTTGTATGACCGATATAGCCGATTGATGTATAATTATTTTCATCGAATGCTTTGGAAAGACAAGGAGAAGTCTCGCGATTTTACGCAAGATCTTTTCTCCAAATTGATACACAAACCTGAACTTTTCAATGCAGACCGTTCATTTAAGACATGGTTGTACAGCGTTGCGCACAACATGTGCAAGAATGAATATGCCAAGCATGAAGTGAGACAAGTGGCGCATGAAGAAATCAAGAGCACCTCGTCATTTCAGACAGACAGCGGTGCAAGCCAAATTATGGATCGCAAAGCTTTTAACGAAGAATTAGAAAAAGCACTTTTAGAACTGGATGAAGTAAAACGCACCACTTTTGAATTGAGATTTAAGCAGGACATGAGCATACAAGAAATTAGTGAAATCATGGAATGCAGCGAGGGAACAGTGAAATCACGACTTTTTTATACATTAAAACAATTGAATACTCGCCTCAAAGTATATGAGGGAATGCTTGGATTGTTTATCACATTAATGATTGGAATAGCATGAAGCAATTTTCAAAATACGATCCTGAGGATATAGAATCATTGTTGCTGTACAAGCAATTCAATGAACTTTATCCTGAAGAAAAGGAATTTGTTCTTCGACACCTTGAGGGTATTGAGGAATATGAATCCATGCGCAGAATGCTTTTAGAATTAAAGAATTCTGAAGGCACTGATGAATGGTTGACCCCCGACCCATCTATCAAAAAAGCTCTGATGGCTGAGTTTGCGCGCGAACGAAAAGGCAGATTCGGCATTTGGTTGAATTCATTATTCGCAATGCCTGAACGTCCTATTTATATGCAACGTGGAGTGCAATGGAGTTTCGGTGTTGCTCTTATTGCCGGTGCATTTTTCTTTTTTAAGCCAAATGGCAATCAAATACTATTAGCAGAAAATCAAAAAACAGAAAACCAAGTTGGTAATTCTACAAAAATAGATACCACACAAAATGGAACTTTATTAGCTGAGACAACAAAAACTGTTGTAGATACATCAATGAGCAATGCAATTCCAGAAGCTCCAAAAGTACTTGCAATGGTAGCTCCAATGCCAACAGTACAGCAAGAAGAAGTGGTAAGCAGTGACTCAGGGAGTAATAATTATGATGAGAGTGATCTAGCAAAAGCTGAATCTATGGAAGAGACAATCGCAGAAAGAGTGCCTGTTGAAAACAAAGATGCAGTGACAATAACATCAAATCAATCTAACTCAACTAGCACTGGCTACACTTTTTCGCAAACAACAGATGCAACAGCGAAGATGACAACAACAACTTTAAATACCAAATCCGTAGAATACGCTGTTGTAGCCAATACTGGTAGTATGGCGAATTACAATGATTTGCTAGACTTGATGTTTACAGCGAAGTAGTTAGGCTTTCGCTTTAAATTTAGCGATGGCATTTCTTGTAAAATCTGAAAGAACCAGTCTCCCGCTGATTCCAGCGCGTTCGATTAGAAGTTCGTCCCAGTTTTCGGTACCTCTCCAAAGGATTTTTTTGATTTCGGCCATTGCTTCAGGACTGCTTTTAGCAAGACGTTGAGCCAATGCATCAATTGCAGCATCCATTTCTTCTTCAGTTTCAAAAATATCAGTGTACAAGCCTTTTTCGCGAGCCCATTGAGCCGAAGCCCATTCGGTGGCATTGATGGCCAATTGAGACATCGCAGACAAGCCCATTTTGCGTTCTACTGCCGGACCAACTACGAATGGTCCAATTCCAACAGCCAATTCGCTCAGTTTTATCGATGCGCTTGTTGTTGCAAAACAATAATCTACAGAAGAAGCCAATCCTACTCCACCGCCAACTGCTTTATTTTGAACACGACCAATAATCAACTTTGATGATTTGCGCATTGCGTTTATCACCAATGCAAAACCACTGAAAAAATGTTTGCCTGTTTCTAAATTATCTATAGCTATAAGTTCGTCGAAACTTGCACCAGCGCAAAAAGCCTTTTCACCCTTACTTTTTAAAATGATAACTTTAACCTCTTCACTTTCAGATGTAGCTGTTATTGTCTGAGCCAACTCACGGAGCAAAGTCCCTGGAAGAGAGTTGCTTTGAGGGTGAAAAAATGTAATTGTCGCTATTCCATTGATGAGCGAAACCTCTACTGTGCCGTTTTCCATAACTGAATTTTCGACAAATTTAAATGAAAACAGGCAGATCCAAGAAATTTGGAAATCACCAAAAAACAGTGTACATTCGAGAAACCTTAGCTAATTCTAACCAAAATAAAGAGTATCAATGAACACGGATCGCGACCAACTTCGTTATGCTGTTCAGGAGTTTTTGAACGATGTAATCGAACAAGGATTTCATCATTTGATTAATCATCCTCAGCAAAGTGACGAATTGAATATTATCATAAAAGATGCGACAGATGAGCTTAATTATCAGCTCCTTAGAATAGACGCACATTCGTACAAGCAAGGCAGTCAAGAGCTGAATAGCCATTACAAGACTATATCAATAGAAACTCAGCGAAGAAGTCTTGAATTGCTTTCTAATCTTCAAAAAATTCAACAACGTGATATTCCAAGATTGAATCGAGTTTGAATTAAAGAGGAGATTCATCGTAGATTTGCACTCCTTTTTTAATATGCGATATGAAATCAATTGACGGAAGAATTGTAAAAATAGCCTTTGCTGCTTCAGCTTTAGCATACAGTGTTTACTTATTTGCTGATGGCAGTTGGATCAGCGGCATTTTCATGACCTTGCTAACAGCAGTGATGGTATTGCTTGTTTTAAGAAGTACACGTTTGATTATGGCCTTTTTTCAGTTGCGTCAACAAAAAATGGACAAAGCTAAAATCTGGCTTGAGCGAATTGACCCCAAACATCTCTGGAAAAATCAAAAAGGTTATTATTTCTTTTTGCTCGGTTCTGTAGATTCTCAAAAGAATAGCCTTACACAAAGCGAGAAATACTTCAAATCAGCCTTGAGTCATGGTTTAAGAATGGATCACGATAAGGCAATGGTTTATTTAAATCTTGCTGTAATTTCTGCCAATAAAAGAAAAAAGCGAGAAGCTTTGACACTTCTCGCTGAGTCTAAAAAATATGATACGAAAGGCTATTTGAAAAACGACATCAAGCAGGTAAGCAAGATGGTCAATAGCATCTAATTTCTATTTATTGTAAGCATCTGCGGCTAACCAAAGAGCATCCTCTTTTTTCGATTCTAGGAAATAAGAAGAACCTCCGATAGCGATTCCAAGTGCTATAGGCACTGAGAATTCTACATTATTGTCGCGTTGTTTGAAAATATCGTAGGCAATAATACCAGCACCTGCTCCAATCAAGCCAAACTGAAGTAATCGCATATTTCGATATCCTTTCAATTCCTTTGAGGCAGCTTCGTTTTCGGCCATATCTGTGCGAAGATTCTTGTAGTTGGCTTTTTTAATCGCGCCATTGCCCATATTGTAAAAACCAAATACCTCACCTGTAGCGAGCATTTCGTTTTCTTCTGAATCCGTTGCAGCCAATTCATCGCCAGCATAAGGCTCAATTTCTATTTCTTCAAAAAGATTAATTTTCCCTGTACGAATGCGCAGTGCAAAGCGCTCGTTTTTCGGTCCGTAGATATTGGTCAAATTCGCGAAATAGCCATGATTGTTTTGAAAGAAAGCCACAGTTGGTGATTCAAACTTTTTTTCATCCAACTCAAAAACAGGTGTTTTCAATATTGGACTCGCATAAATCAGACGAGTGCCTTCGAATACGTCTCCAGTAAAAAGTTGAACGCTGTGAACTTTTGTTTCTGTTTTTTGACTAATTCCTGATAAAGAACAAAGTGCAATAGAGACTAAAAATAAATAACGCATTGGGTGGTAAATTTTGCGTGTGATACGTGAAAAAAGCCTATTCGTTACGCTTTTCAATGAATTCTTTTCTAATATACTCATTAATAATTTCAGAAATCTGTTCTCCCCTATCAAAAGCAGAAAAGTGTCCTCCTCCCTGCAGCACAATTGGCCGGTACATTTTTTTGGGATTAAAAAGACGATCTTCTGATCCAATAATTTGAATATGTTTTCCTGAAGGCCCTATTTGATTTTCCCATTCGAGCACAGCTCGAACCGAAAAATGGATGAATTCTGGAGGCAGACCATTTAGCATTTCGAAAAACATTTCTTTTTGTTCTTCATTTTTAAAATCCATGAAAGTATTGGCCAATTTGTAGAGCTTGGGAATAGTGTTCACTGAAGTAAGCCTATGAATTTTCAATTTTTCAATCAACTTTAACACTGCAGGAAACTGACCTTTCTTAGTAGGAGCGCTGATAAGTATCGTAGAAACAGGTTTTACAATGTGGCTCAGCTCCACGGCCATCATTCCTCCCATGGAAGAACCAATGATAATGTTGTTGGAGGTGTTTATACGCTCCGCCATAATCACGGCTAGATCTTTTAGTGTAGCTGATTTTCGATGGTCAACCCAATCTAAATAATGGACTCTTCCATTTTCCAACTTGAACTTTTCATAGATTCTATGATTGGCTCCCATTCCTGGTATTAAGTAATAATTGAATTCATTCATTTGAGTTGACGCGATTTATTGACGTACTTCGAACTATATTTGTACTCACTTATGCCGACGCTTACACTCATAGATAGCAAGCATCTGGGTCTGATCATTAACAGGCTGTGCTATCAATTGATCGAAAACCATGATCTATTTAATAATACTGTGATCTTAGGATTACAGCCACGAGGTGTTCTTTTTGCAGAACGTATCGTGGAGAAATTAAAAGAAATCAAGCCCGAAGCGAATATAAAATATGGCAAGGTCGATCCGACGTTCTACCGCGATGATTTTCGAAGAAATGACAAAACGCTAGTTGCAAGTCCTACGGAGATTCCTTTTGACTTAGAAAACAAGACCGTTATTCTTATCGACGATGTGCTTTACACCGGAAGAACAATTAGAGCAGGAATCGAAGGATTAATGGAATATGGGCGACCAAAATCAATTGAATTATTGGTTCTTATCGATCGTCGTTTCAGTCGTGAACTTCCCATCGAACCGAAGTATATTGGTCGATCTATTGATAGCTACGACAATCAACAAGTCAAAGTGATGTGGCGTAAAGAATCAGGAGAAGACAAGGTTTTACTTTTAACGGACGTTGAATAATGGAAAAAAAACTTAGCGTCAAGCACCTACTTGGAATTACCGATCTGACAAGAGAGGATATTGAATTAATTTTTTCTCAAGCAGATGAGTTCAAAGAGGTACTTAGTCGTCCTATAAAAAAGGTTCCGTCACTCCGGGAT
>CALRZB010000159.1:0-6043 GCA_943372555.1 Chryseobacterium gleum
AAGCTAATCTAGCCGACAAAAAGATTTCTGTTGACTCACCAATTGGCAAAGGTTTGCTTGGTAAAAAAGTCGGAGAAATTACCGAAGTGAAAATCCCAGCGGGTGTACTGAAATTAGAGGTTCTAGATATCACACGTTAATGAGTACCATTTTCAGTAAAATATTAGCTGGAGAAATCCCTTGCTACAAAGTCGCTGAAAACGATATGTTTCTAGCCTTTCTAGATGTAATGCCTTTGGCCAAAGGTCATTGTCTTGTAATACCTAAAAAAGAAGTTGACTATTTCTTCGATCTTGATTCTGATATTCTATCAGAGTATAATTTGTTCGCCAAAGAAGTAGCAATCAAAATTAAAAAAGTTGTACCCTGCGTTAAGATTGGGGTTGCTGTAATCGGACTTGAAGTTCCTCATGCACATATGCATCTTGTGCCAATGAACCACATTGGAGATCTAAATTTCACTAAGGAAAGGGTTAAATTAAGTCCTGAAGAATTCTCGGATCTAGCCGATAAAATTAACAAGGCATAATACTTAACCGCCTAGAAATAATCTTTGGAAATTTTCTGAAGATCTGATGACTTGATTGGCTTTACTACATAATCCACAATGTCATCATACGTCTTAGCCTTATCTAAATCTGATAAATTAACCGAGGAACTTACCATGTAGATTTTTACTTTGTTCTTTATTTTATGCTTGACTTTGACATATTCGTCAAGAAACTCCCACCCATCCATCAGAGGCATATTGATATCGAGTAGAATCACTTCGGGAAGTTCATTTCCTGCTTCTATATCTTGTAGGAAAGTATCTAAAGCTTCTTTGCCATTGTTAAACACTTGTATCTCTTGGCAGAAATCGTTCATCTCAATGAGCTTAGACAAGCCGAAAATATAAATTCGGTCATCATCCACTATACTCGTTTTGCGAAGCTTCTTCATAAGATTACAATACAATGACTATCAATCACACGCAAGGTATGGAATTAATAACCATGTAAGGAGAAAGACCTTACAAACTTCGTCAATAGTGTTGCAAGTAACAGTTGATTAAATCAATCCAGTAGCGCGCATTTCTGCAAATTCTTTTGCAAAATAAGTGAGAATAATATCGGCTCCAGCTCGCTTAATACTCAATAACATTTCAGGCATTGCCCGCTCATATTGCACCCAACCATTTTGAGCTGCAGCCTTTAACATAGCATATTCGCCACTTACATTATAAGCACTGATTGGAACATCGGCACGTTCTTTCAGCATATGAATTATATCCAAATAACACAACGCTGGCTTTACCATTAAAAAGTCTGCACCCTCTGCTGAATCCAACTCCGCTTCACGAATAGCTTCCCACTTATTTGCAGGATCCATTTGATAAGTCTTCTTGTCTCCTGATTTTGGCGCTGAATCCAATGCTTCTCTAAAAGGACCATAAAAAGCACTAGCGTACTTCGCCGTATAGGACATGATGCTTGTATCAGTAAATCCATTATTATCTAACGCATCACGAATCACTCCCACTCTACCATCCATCATATCGCTTGGTCCTATGATATCAATTCCTGCTTCCGCTTGAGCGACAGCCATTGCGCTTAATATGGGTAATGTTTCGTCATTTACGATCTTTCCATCTATCACCAATCCATCATGACCATCACTGCTATATGGATCCATAGCCACGTCACTCATTAAACACGCCTCAGGAAATTGCTTTTTAATCTCTCTAATAGCTCTCAAATAAAAATTCGAGGGGTCATAACTATGCGTAGCAAACTGATCTTTGAGTGCATCCTCCACTGCAGGGAACAACACGAAAGATTTGACACCTAGTTTTAGGCAAGTTTCAATTTCCTTTAATAAAAGATCCACAGACCATCTATTAATACCAGGCATTGAGTTTATCGGAATCTGCTTGTTTGTTCCATCTACCATGAATAGAGGATACATTAAGCTAGTAAGGGAAACTTCTGTTTCCCTTACCATTGATCTTATCGTTTCCGACTTGCGGTTGCGTCTTGGACGAATTAGCATTTTATTGGATTGCTGTTTCAATTTGTGATTTCAATTCTTCAAAAGAAGATTGATTTGCTTTGATGCCTGCAAGGATATCTTGATCTTTAGCGTCTTTTCCAAATGGATTCTCCGCACCACTAGCAAGCTCTTCTAAGGTAGGAAGCGTTTTAATGTTGCCAGACCAATCAGACATTTGTGACTTCAAATTTTCAAGGCTTGAATACTGACTTTTTACTTCCACATAAGTTGCTATTTTTAAGGAGTCTGTTGCCAAAGTTGTATCCGCAGACAAAGCGCTTATTTGTGCTCCCAATTCATCCATTTTCACGTTCAGTGTCGAATCTAGATTGTGCTTTTGCTTCATCATAGCCTCTTGAATTGTGCGAGCTTCTTTTAGTTGTTCGCTCTCAGCGCTTGCGCATGCGACCATTGTTGCAACTGCAAAAAAGAATGAGAAAATTTTAACTGATGTTTTCATTATGTTTTATTTTTTAATTACGGGTTTCTTAGGTACTGGGTCAAAACCTTGTGTCCCCCAGGGATGACACCTCAATATTCTTTTCAAACCAAGCCACATTCCCTTTATGGGTCCCCATTCTTCTATTGCTTCTACTGCATAGGCACTGCATGTAGGTGCATGTCTACAATTACTTCCCAAAAAAGGAGAAATCGTCCACTGGTAAATTCGAATGGGTAGGATAAATAGCTTCTTTAAACCTTTATAAATCACAAGGACAAAGGTAGAATTTTTCACGAGCCAATTATTGATTTAGGTTATCAAAAATCAACCTAATTGCAACCAATAAAGACAACACTGAAAGCGCATAAGACCAGTATAATCCTTTCACTTTCAAAACTTTGTTCACCACGTATCCAATTCCTATGATTATTGCCAAAATAAACAACTGACCTATCTCTACTCCAATGTTGAACTTTAACAATTTCAAAAGCCATCCATCGTCATTCGAATACATCATTCTAAAATAAGAAGAGAATCCCATTCCATGTATTAATCCAAATCCTACGGCAATCAAATAATTCCACCAATAAACTTTTGATTCCTTGATTAAGAAATTAAGTAATGCTGTAATGGCGATTGAAACTACAATCAA
The DNA here is from genome assembly GCA_943372555.1 of Chryseobacterium gleum. Taxonomy (GTDB): domain Bacteria; phylum Bacteroidota; class Bacteroidia; order Flavobacteriales_D; family Sanyastnellaceae; genus JAIXWP01. The sequence continues at coordinate 3,126 of CALRZB010000159.1, forward strand.
TAATTCTACTGTCGAACTGTTAAAACGCAAAATACCCATTGCTGCTGCTGCCAAGGTCAGACTATGACCTACAGTAAATGCTGATGCAAGGAAAATTAGTTTCTTGTAATCTTTTTCTACAAATGGAGCGCTTAACGCCAATAGGAAAAGCATATGATCATATCCATCCAAATCTGTAATATGACTTATCCCTTCAATAATCTCTGACATAAGAACTACTTATGTTTCTTGAATTTTTTCTTTGGAATAAACTTCTTGTGCTTATAGTTATTCTTTCTAAATCCGTCTGAATAATCATCTTGAAATTTGTTGACTGCAAGAGTTTTTACAGCACTTAACTCCGTCACACCTTCGAGGGTAACTTTTCCCTTACTCAAGTTAACTAAGTCTTTTATTATTACATCATCTGTAACGGTGCTCCTATTCCAGTTGAGCGCATTTTGTTTCATGACAGTGGCAATTGAAAGAGCAAAAGCTCTTTTCTCTTCTCCATCTTCCATTGCCGAACATTTATCAATCATGCGCTCCACATATCTTCCGTAGTGTAGGAATTTCACATCGCCATTGGGATATGGAATGCGAGATGGTGGGCTATCCAATTCCTCTGGATTAGGTATAGGATATGGGCTATCTACATCCAATTTGAAATTGGACATGATATATAAATGGTCCCAAAGTTTATGATTGAAATCTTCAATGTCTCGCAAGTATGGAAACAATTGTCCCATCACCGAGAGGATTGCGCGAACACATTTGTTTCGCTCCTCACGGTCTTGAATAGTCATAGCATATTCAACCATCTTTTGAATATTTCTGCCATATTCTGGGATGATTAAATCTGGTCTCTGACTGTTGTACGGCTGAAAAGCCAAATGATTGTTGATCGTCTCCGACATAGGAGTTTAAATAAGATGAGCAAATGTAGTCAATGTTGACTATAAAACTTGAAGTTTGGCAAATTTGAGCAAAAGCTGCTTTTGACCAGCTGCTGGAAAGAAAATAGTCGCTTTCAAATCTGGAGCATCACCTTCAATACTGAGCACTTTTCCTTTGCCGAATTTCTCGTGCATTACTTCCATCCCAACCGAAATATTCGCGTTTACCTCACCGACTGAAGCGGGAGAACTCGATACTTTCTTGAAATTCGAAGGAGGTAAAACCGGCGCACTAGCTGGCACTTCAGACTTTTCATTCGGACGAGACGAAGTACTATAGTTACGCTCCTTGTCTTGCAATCGACCACCACTGAAACCAGATCTCTCTTGAGAAAAATCAATCCCCCTTGGAACTGCTCTTGGTGGTGTGCGCTCTTGAGAAGGAAGTTCCAAATACATTGGATCAATATCCTCAATAAACCTAGAAGGTTCACAATAACTCAGTTGACCCCATCGATATCTTGTTAGCGCATAAGAAAGCGTTGCTTTTTTTTCTGCCCTCGTTAATGCCACATAAAATAATCTTCGCTCCTCCTCCATTTCCTCTCTTGAATTGAGAGAAAGCTGCGAAGGGAATAGATTCTCTTCCATACCCACTATGTTCACGAACGGAAACTCAAGTCCCTTAGAACCGTGAATGGTCATCATACTCACCGTATTCTTGTCGTCTTCACTAACATTATCTGCGTCTGTTAAAAGCGCAACATCAATCAAGAAATCACTCAATGAATTAATAGCCAAAGGATCTGTTGGATTCTCTCTATCACTAAATTCTTTCATACCGTTAAGAAGCTCCTGAATATTATCGTAACGAGCAACACCCTCTGGAGTTCTATCAGAATAGAGATCCTTTAATAATCCGCTATGACTTGCTATATGATGCCCAAGGTCATAAGCGTTTTTAGTATTTAATTCGACTTGAAAACTTTTGATCATCATCACGAAATCAAGAACTTTGTTGAGGCTCGCACCACCAAGTCCTATCTCATTCGCCCTTGCTATCATATCCCAAATGCTGATCTCCTTTTCAGAAGCACCAACAATTAATTTATCGAGCGTTGTTTTTCCAATTCCTCGCGTGGGGTAATTGATAATACGCTTTAATGCCTCTTCATCATTGGGATTGCATGTCAATCGAAAATAGGCTAGCAAATCCTTAATTTCTTTTCTTTGATAGAAACTAAGTCCGCCGTAGATTCTGTATGGAATATTTAGTTTTCTTAAAGCTTCCTCAAATGATCGGCTTTGTGCATTGGTGCGGTAAAGAATTGCAAAATCACTAAAAGCAGATGCTTCTTGCTGTTTGATGGCGAAAATTTGATTAGCCACGAACGAACCCTCGTCGTTATCTGTAGCCGCCTTGTGCACTTGAATGCGGGCACCCTGCTCATTGTCAGTCCAAACTTTCTTCTGAATCTGATCCTTATTTTTTGAAATAATACTATTGGCAGCTTCTACAATCACTTTGGTGCTTCGATAATTCTGTTCCAATTTGTACATTACAAATTCTGGATAGTCTCTTCTAAAGTTCAGAATATTTTGAATATTCGCTCCACGAAATGCGTAGATACTTTGCGCGTCATCACCCACAACGCAGACATTAGTATATGCCGCGCCTAATTGCTTTACAATAAGATATTGAGCAAAATTGGTATCTTGATACTCATCCACAAGAATGTATCTGAACTTGTGCTGATATCTGTTCAACACATCAGGGTAGTCGCGAAGTAGCACATTCGTTTTAAAGAGCAAATCATCAAAATCCATTGCACCTGCTTTAAACAAGCGCATATCATACTTCGCATAAATCTCTCCCATCTTAGGTCTGCCGGCTTGCCTATCTTCTGCTACAATATCAACATCTTTCAAATAATCTGTGGGAGAAACCAGGTTGTTTTTACAACTACTAATACGGTTGTATACCGTGCCAGGCTTGTATATTTTGTCATCCAATCCCATCTCTTTGATAATGTCTTTAACCAA
>CALRZB010000160.1:0-6009 GCA_943372555.1 Chryseobacterium gleum
CGACGGCTCCCAAGCTTATGTAGTCTACAAATTAGATGATCGTATTCCTGCCCACAGAGCTTCACTCGAACTTGACTACGAGATTTTCAAAAGAATGGCTGATGAGATAATAAATCAAGAAGCTACAGATAAATGGGTGCGTAAAACCATTAGCAACACATTTATCAATATAAATGCAGAATACCAAGGCTGTCCATACGATTTCAATTGGATAAAGGTCAAACCTTAATTGCAATCATTATATTCGCATTTATAACGAAGAGAAGGAAATACTACTATGGCAGAAATAAGATTCAACTCAGACGCGGAAGCTTTAGATTCTTTAAAAGTAAAATACGCTCAGCTACAAGCTGAAATCAAAAAGGCAATCGTCGGACAAGATGATGTAGTTAAGAATGTACTTATTTCCGTTTTTGGAAATGGTCACTGCCTTCTAGTGGGTGTTCCAGGTTTGGCTAAAACTCTTTTGGTAAACACAATAGCCAACTCACTTGGTCTTACTTTCAATAGAATTCAATTCACTCCCGATTTGATGCCAAGCGACATCATCGGATCAGAAATACTCGACGAATCTCGTCATTTCAAATTCGTAAAAGGTCCTCTTTTCGCCAACATTATCTTGGCCGATGAGATCAACCGTACTCCTCCAAAAACACAGTCTGCTTTGCTCGAAGCGATGCAAGAAAGAAGAGTAACTGCTGCAGGACACACGTACGAATTGCCATCACCGTTTTTTGTACTTGCTACACAAAACCCAATCGAACAAGAAGGTACTTACCCTTTGCCAGAAGCTCAGCTAGACCGTTTCATGTTCAATATCTGGGTAGATTATCCTTCTTTCAACGAAGAGATGGAAATCGTGAGAAGCACTACAACCAATAAAAAAGTTCAAGTCAACCCAGTTATTTCTGGTGAAGAAATAGTTTTCTACCAACAACTCATTCGCAAAATGCCGGTTACAGATAATGTAATTGAGTATGCTGTTAAGTTGGTTAGCAAAACACGTCCAGGTGGCGAAAATGCGCCTGAAATGATCAATCAATTCCTTTCTTGGGGTGCCGGTCCTCGTGCTTCACAAAACTTGGTTGTTGCCGCTAAATGCCACGCTGCATTGAATGGTAAATACAGCCCAGATATCGAAGACATCAAAGCTGTTGCTGTGCCAATTCTTCGTCACCGTATCGTAAGAAACTACAAAGCGGAAGCAGAAGGATATACCGTTGAGAAAATCGTTGATTCGATTCTTTAATCCTTATTTTTTCTTTAGAAAAACAGCGTAGCTAAAAAGCATCGCTAAGGAGAAATCCCACAAATGCATGACTGCCGCAATAGTCACATGCATTGCTACGCCTATCCAAATAAGAATTTTTCTGGATTTGCTAAACCATACTGCAATCGGAAAGAGCATTTGATAGCCAAGCGCAATCCATGTAAACAAATGCATCAACCAATATTGTTTGGTAATGCCTAAATGCGTTACCCAATCGGTTGAAAAACGACGCAGTTCTAATGTGTAATACACAGCTTCACCACTTGGCCACATTTCTCCGCTGAGTTTGTACAACGCAGAAAAACCATAGCCCAATGCTATCTGAATCATCGCTGCATAAGCTCCAAGATGATTAATGGTATTCTGAATAGGAGTATTGCGTGATGTGTTGATTGGAATGCAATAAAACGCCAGCAAAAGCATAAACATAAATCCTGCATTGAACGCGTTGAATCCCGCGAATACCAATAGAATTCCTGTTATCCACGTTATGATGCGCGGAATAAAAACCCATCTGAATTCAAAGATGCTTAATACTGCTGCGATAACATGGGGATAGAAAATGTAAGGGAATAATTCCGGGCTAAACATCAATGAATAAGCATACGTCACACTCAATTCGGATTGCATTCCAAATCGGAGCAATACACTCTGTGGTCCCCAAATAAGTTCACGGATATCCCAAACTAAAAAGGCACTTATTACAAACCATAGATAGACCAAAGCAGTGAAAATGCGCAAGCCACTCTTATACGCATAAGGGCTAGAGAGTCCGTCGATCCATGTCCAAATTTTGCTCATTAGTGCGCTGGGATTATATATGTGTTGAACTCTAAATAATCCGTCTTTTCTTCTTCTTCACCAGGCTTTGGTGTGAATACAAATTGCAATCTAATTTGAACACTATCTGCTATTTCTTTTGAATAATAATGCTCGTGCATTTTTAGAGCATAGTTCAATGCTTTCCCATAGTCAAATCCGGCTTCGATGCGATCGAGCTTTCGAACTCCATTTTCAAAATATATGTTCTGAGCTACTTGATAAGCTAATCCACTGCAGATGCTTTGTTCCAAATACTCTGCACGATTGCGGTATTCAAAGCCACAACTCTCCGTGGTCTCGTTCCATTCTGACCATGTGCCATTTGTGGGGAATCTGTATTGCAATTGCAAATCATATTCAGGAACCTCTGGGGCAAACATGCTCCAGTTTTGATGAAAAAATGGAACAGTATAAATCTGACTGACTTGTCGCACACTGCGCGGCAATACTAGAAAATCCATGGAATAGATACTAGTTAAAACAAAATGAATGGCAAGGAAACAAATTCCCAAAACCGCAACAATTCTATGTTTCTTTTGCCCCATTATTTTTAATCTGAGACAAACATAATCTCAAATCTTTACGATACCTTGCACATAATTTAGAATACTTTTATTTATGGAAATTTCTGCAAACGATCCGAAACTAAAATCATGGGTAGATGTGCCTTCTGGCAGCGATTTCCCAATTCAAAATTTACCTTTTGGAATTTTTAGAACGGAAAGTCAATTGCCGAGAGTAGGTGTTGCTATAGGCGATAAAATTGTCGATCTCAAAGCACTTCACATCCTAGGATATCTTGAGAATCTTCCATTCAAATTAGAAGACCTGCTTTGCGATTCGCTCAACCCTCTTATGGGTTATGGAAAGAAAGCTACGCGCGATCTTCGCAATCGTATTTCTAAATTGCTTCGCAGCGATATGCCTGATTTGCGCGATAGAGAGCATCATGTAAAACAAGTGCTCGTTCCACAATCAGAGGTGATCATGATTATGCCCGTAAGAGTTGGTGATTACACCGACTTCTACAGCAGCGAAGATCACGCGAGAAACGTTGGCACCATGTTTCGCGATCCAGCGAAAGCACTTTTACCCAATTGGAAACACATCCCAGTTGGTTATCATGGAAGAGCTTCAAGCATTGTAATTTCTAACACGGATATTCGCCGTCCAATGGGGCAAGTGAATCCTTCGGATGATACACCACCTGTTTTTAAAGCTTCAGGCCAATTGGATTTTGAATTGGAAGTTGCATTCATCACCTATGATGGCAAGCCAATGGGCGAGCGCATCAGCACTGGTGAGGCAGACGATTTTATTTTTGGAATGGTGTTGTTCAACGACTGGAGTGCACGCGATATTCAGCGTTGGGAATATGTTCCACTCGGACCATTTTTGGCGAAGAATTTTGCTTCTACAATTTCACCATGGGTTGTTACACTAGATGCACTTGAACCATTCAGAGTGCCAGGCACAAAGCAAGAACCAGAGGTACTTCCTTATTTGAAGTATGCTGGAGATAGAAATATTGATATCAATCTACAAGTGGCCATTCAGCCTGAAAGTGCTGATGAGACTGTAGTTTCAAATAGTAATTATAAGTTCATGTACTGGAACATGACTCAACAATTGGCTCATCATACGGTGAATGGATGTAATATCCGCTGCGGTGATATGATGGCTAGTGGCACGATTTCAGGTCCGACCGAAGGTTCATTCGGTTCTATGCTTGAAATCGCTTGGAAAGGAACAAAACCCGTTGCAATGAACGACGGAAGTACACGTAGTTTTATTCAGGATGGTGATACTGTGGTAGTGAGAGGGTATGCTGAGAAAAATGGCGTTCGCGTTGGCTTCGGTGAAAACCGAGGAAAAGTTCTGCCTGCAATTCCTTTTGAATAAAGACATAAAAAAACGCGCTTTTCGAAGCGCGTTTTTTTTTAATAAAAGAAATGCTGTTTCTCTTTGTTTTTCCAACCAGCTTGTGATTGGTATTCTACAAAGAAGACTTTTACGTCTGCTTGACTTTCGTAATCCACAAAGTATATCTTCTTGGATGCCTGTGAAGCATATTTCACAAAACTCCATAATCCTTCATTTCCGGTTGCCTGACTTTCATAATCAACTTTGAAAACCAACAAATCTGCTTGGCTCTCATAGTCCACTACAAATATTTTAACGTCTGCTTGGCTCTCGTAGTCAACAGAAAAGACCTTTTGAGCGAACCCGCTCAGCGAGAATCCAATAAAGAGCAATAAGAGGTGTAAACGTTTCATGGTCTTAAATTTAAACATAATTATGACACTACGAATTTAGTGCCATAAAATATTGCTTTATGGTGCTGTGGATATCGTAACTTTGCAATTCCAATATGGGCCCGACCCTTGGATTCGACAGCGAGATGAGTAGCTGTGTAAGCATGCAGAGCGTTTTGAGGTTTAGCTCTTTAATATCAGGCCCCAAGTCAGAAATGACAACAATTCATACGCACTCGCTGCCTAATCACAGATTGTGATTACGCTTCATCCCGCCACATGTGGCGCGACGAGTAAGTCTCGCCAAGTGACCCCGCTCCTGGTTCTTGGCAATGAGGCTCCATCAAAGGGAGATCGTTGAAGGCGAATCTTGTAGCCAGAGATTAAAAAACACAAGATAAGTGAGGTGCTTGGTTGACTGTGGCCTGGCCCGCATCGAAAACTAATCGCAGAATAAGCATGTAGAAAGCTCAGATATTCCTTGTTTGGACGCGGGTTCGACTCCCGCCGGGTCCACAAAAAAACTGCAAGCCTCAGGGCTTGCTTTTTTTTTAATGGTTGATGGCTTATGGCTTATGGTTGAGGGATTTTTTATTTCTTATTTTTGATTGCTTATTGAAATAGCAACCCCACAACCCCCCGAACCCCACAACCCCACGAACTCCCGCCAAAAGCCCTATTTTCGCGCTACAATTCCATTTCATGAAAAAATCAATTTTCACTTTTCTAACACTTTGTCTCTGTCACGCTACCGTTGCGCAGGACAATTATTACAACGAAATAATTGAAAAAGTTACTGATAATAAATTGGTACATGGCACTTCGTTCATGATCCAATCAGGAGATAAAGAGTGGAAAGGGAGCACAGGCAATTTGAATAATGAAAGCCAATTCTTCATTGCTAGCACTACTAAGCTATACGTAACTGCGGTAGTGATGCAATTGAGAGTAGAAGGCAAGCTTCAACTAGATGACAAAATCAATTTGTATCTTGATGCGGAAACAATGAAGAACCTTCACATCCTTGATGGAAAGGATTATTCAAATGATATTACCATCAAGCAATTGCTCGCGCAGACATCAGGACTGCCTGATTATTTTCAAGGAAAGAAAGCAAATGGAAAAAGCATTCGCCATGAGTTGTCAGCAGGAATTGATCAAAGTTGGACATTCGAAGAAGCCATTGCTATTTCAAAATCGATGAAGCCGAAGTTCGCACCAGGCACTGTTGGTAAAGCTTTTTATTCTGATACGAATTATCAATTACTCGGAAGAATAATAGAGAATATTACAAAGAGCACTTTTGCTGATCAAGTTCAAGAACGCATTTGCAAACCTCTTCAATTAACAAAAACATATGTGTACGTCGATCCAACCGATACGAAACCGGTAAATATTTATTACAAAAAGAATGCACTTAGTATTCCTCATTCCATGGCTTCTTTTAAGGCCGATGGTGGAATAGTAAGCACATCATCTGAATTGATGGAATTCTTGGTTGCTTTTATGGAAGGTGATTTATTTCCAGTTGAGTATTTGGCTGAAATGAAAACTTGGAATAGAATATTCTACCCTCTTCAATACGGAGTAGGAATTTCTCGATTCAAACTCGGAAAATTCGCAACGATGGGAAAAGAAATTCCAGAGCTAATCGGCCACAGT
>CALRZB010000161.1:0-5909 GCA_943372555.1 Chryseobacterium gleum
TAAGCGAGGCCATCTTCACATTTGTAGTCAATCATTTTATCCAAAATAAATTTGAATAAAAATGCATTCACAACATCGTCGCCGCTGCCTTTCATCATCACCTCATCGATGTATTGAGGCGCCTTATTTTTTTCATTGAAAGGATAATAAAACTCATTCAAGGTGCGAACTAACGCGTAATGATTGAGAATTTCCGGATTCAAAAAAGGCACTTTATCCATGCCGTGATCCATGTTGAAGGAAATCACACTGTCTAGTACAAATGGCTCAATAGTCCAAGAAGGGGCAGTATTTTTATAAAAAATAGAGGCTACTACGTCGGCAGCAAAGGTTCCTTTGTACTGCTCTTTAATCAAACCACATTTCTCTGAAAAAGCTTTTTCTTCCTTCATTTTCTCTAAAGGCTTTTCTTTCAAAACCTCTGTGCGACTTAGCATAGCGCTGTATTCCGCCATGAGTTCAACATAGGCTGCATTCTCCGTGTCGTCTAAAACACGAATTGGTCGCGCGGCTAAATCATTAAATGAAACTTTAAATGAAATTCCTGCTTGAGGCAATGTGTTAGGATTGATAATAAAATCCCCCCATTTATTTGGGTTCGAACTTAGTCTCACACGATATTGACCTCGATGCGGAAATACTACGTCACCTGAAAACAAACCTTCAGGATTAATGGGCAAATTGGCCAATTGTTTCCAACCATCGTCTTTCCAAAATTCGAGAATGACATTGCCATTGACAGGTGGCGGAACTTGACTGATGGTGCCGGAAAACAAAGTTTGGCCGCTCAAAAGAGCAGAAGTGAAGGCCAAAATAATTGAAAGGCAAAGTCGAAACATCAATCTCATAGCGGCAAAGATAAAGTATATACAAAGAAAATGCCCTTCCGTTGAAGGGCATGTTTCTATTCCTTAACCAAAACCAAATTCTCTATGAGAAGCGAGAATATACCTGTGAAACGAGGGCAGAGAAATAAATGTTGCATTTGTATCGAAAGTTTTTACATTTTTTTTGATTGGGCTGTTGGCTGTTGGCTGTTAGCTATTGGCTTTAAGCTATAGGCTGTAGGCATTTGTAACTAGTATTCAGTAACCAGTAACCAGCCGTTAGTTGTTAGTTACTATCTTCGCCGCCCGATTATGAAATTGACAGTCGAGCAATTCTTTGAACACCTTCTTAAAGAACTGGAGTCCCATCCGGTGCTTAAGGGGTATTATCGTTTTCTCAACGACCCAAAGACATTTGAATTCCGTAAAGCCTACTACGTTCAACGCCTTCAATATATAGCAGACCAAATGCATGACGTGAATGGTCCCGTTTGGGATATTGGCTGCGGATACGGAACAACTGCTTTGTATTTGGCTTTGAATGGATACAAAGTTCATGGCTCGACGCTAGAGTACTATTTCAATGAAATTCCTCAACGTCTTGATTATTGGTCAAAAATCGGTGATATCAGCGGTTTTACGTTTGATTATGAAAACCTATACGACTCTGATGCAACTCCAGAAAGCTTTGCTGCAGTAGTTGTTCAAGATACATTGCACCACACCGAACCTATTGATGAAGCATTGCAAATCATCAAATCGGCATTGGTGCCTGGTGGAAAAGTGATTGCGGTGGAAGAAAACGGAAACAATTGGATTCAATCGGCCAAGCTCTATATGCAGCGCGGTAATAAACGTATTATCAATTACCATGATGAACGCCTAGGAAAAACGATACTTCTTGGAAACGAGAACATCCGTCCTTATACAGCTTGGAAAACACTTTTTGAAAAAGCTGGCTTCGCAATGCCCTTGGACACATTGCATTATGTGAGATTATACCCTCCATTCCTATTCAAAGGAAATTCAAATGCTTTGATAGAAAAAGAACAACAGAAATGGAAGAGCAATTCTTTCCTTCGTGAGCGTTTCTTTTTCGGACTTGACTTCTGTGCAATAAAAAACCGCTAGTCCTCTCCCCGCCCCGCTCCTCTTTCCTACATTTGTTTCTTTTGAGGATTGAATAAATAAGCCTAAATTAAAATGAAACTGATTGAAACCATTGATTCTGTAGGAGAATTTCATGAGGCATTTGGAATTCCAAATCGCACTGAGCCAACTGCAGTTCTTACAGAAAAAGAATTTACTCTTCGCTTCAACTTGATGAAGGAAGAAAACGAAGAATACTTGGAAGCTGCAAAGAATGGAGATTTAGTAGAAATTGCAGATGCACTTGGCGACATGCTGTATATCCTTTGTGGCACTCTAAACGCGCATGGCTTACAATCAAAAATAGCTGAGGTGTTTACAGAAATTCACCGCAGTAATATGAGCAAGTTGGATGAAAATGGTAAACCTATTTATCGTGAAGACGGAAAAGTGATGAAGTCGAATCGCTACTTCAAGCCGGATATTAAAACTGTTCTTGAGAAATAAATATTTTTTTGGAAATACCTTTTTCTACCACAGAAACGAAGTAGATACCAGTATTCCATTTTGAGGTGTTTACTACCTCATCAGTATAGCCTTGTTTCAAGATTTTGCCCTGTAAATCTCGGATTTCATAAATATACTTTTCATCACACCCTGAAAAGCGCAACTCATTCTGTGCGAAATTGATTAGGGATATTGGTGCAGGATTTTCTTCTATATCTACAGTAAAACAACCTTGATTATATTGTGTATTCAGGAAATACGAATAGGTAATTTCAGAGTCTTCCAGCATACCCACGTACAGATCCAAGTCTCCCTCAGAATAAGCCAAAGACTGTCCTAGAAAATATACTCGATCATTGGAGTGCACTATAATTCCAGAACTTCCTTCCTCCATTGGAGAACCGAAAGTGGGACCAGCAGTCCAAGCGCCATCCAAGTTTCTTCTAATCACCATAAAGTCAATAGACCCAGCGCCGAAGACATCATTCCATCCGTTTATCAATAGACAATTCGGTCCGAATGAAACACCTGTTATCTCATAATTACCACCAAACTGCATATAATCTTCCCATAGCAAATCCAAATCGGAAGTAAACATCCACGTAGCACCGCCATGATGGAATTCATCATCATATACATAATAACCACCAACGAAAACTGAATCATTGCGGTATTCTAAATCCGTCAAATGAACATCTTGTATTTGAGACACCGTGTTTTCAATCATTGTTTCGTTCAACCCGTTTACTCGGAGAATTAATCCCATTTCAACACCGGTAAAATCAGGTATAAAATTGATTGCCGAAAAAACATTTCCATTATCATCCGCCACCATATCTATTAGCGCATAATCACCATCACCAAGAATAGTATGGCTGAATATATCGGTGCCATCACTGTCCAACCAATAAAAATTAGTTTCCTTTCTATTGTTTTCAGTATATCCTCCAACTGCAATTGTGCCATCATTCAATTGAACCACACTCGTTAAAAAGTTCCAAGAATCATCACCGATGGTGCGAGTCCAAAGAACGTTTCCAGAAGCATCAAGTCTCACCACCCAGCCGTCATAAGACATATTCGATGTATTGAGAACAGTGCCTACCATCACGAAATCACCATTGGTCATTTCGATTATTTTTTCTGGACTTTCAACACCAAATAAACCCACAGACTTTGACCAAATACAATTCAAATCTTGGTCTACACGGATAATATATGCTTGGCTTTGATTTGCGGCATCACTTGTTGTCATGCCCAACATCATCACATCTCCATTTGCACATTCAATAATATCACGACCGTATTCGGACTGATCTCCACCAAATGTTCTAATCTCTGCTTGGTCTTCTTGAGCACAAACAGCAATACTTGTGAAAGCAAATAAGAGAATTAGGAATGATCTCATAGTATCGCCTTTCTAACTTTAATCAATTTCACCAACATCTCTTCGAGCAACTCGAGTCGAAGCATATTTGCTCCATCACTCAATGCTACTTTTGGATTTGGATGTGTTTCAATAAACAATCCATCTGCACCAACTGCAATCGCAGCTTTAGCAATAGTTTCAATCAACTCTGGTCTTCCACCTGTGACACCACTGCTTTGATTTGGTTGCTGCAAACTATGCGTGCAGTCCATTATCGTCGGAGCATATTGGCGCATCGTCGGAATACCTCTAAAATCTACCACCAAGTCTTGATAGCCAAACGTATTTCCACGCTCGGTCAACCACACTTGATCATTACCCGCTTCTTTAATTTTATTTACAGCGTGAACCATTGACTCAGCCGATAGGAATTGACCTTTCTTCACATTCACCACTTTTCCAGTTGCAGCAGCTGCCAAAAGAATATCCGTTTGACGACATAGGAAAGCCGGCACTTGCAATACATCAACAAACTGCGCTGCCAATCCTGCTTCTTCTGCTGAGTGAAAATCAGTAGTGGTCGGCAAACCCAAAGTCTTGCCCACTTTCTGAATCATCTCTAACGCTTTCTCATCGCCAATACCTGCGAAAGAATCTCCTCTCGAACGATTTGCCTTGCGATAAGACGCTTTAAAAATGTAAGGAATTTCTAAACGATCTGCTATAGCTTTCACTTTTTCAGCCACTTCAAAAACGAGATCCTCTCCTTCAACTACACATGGACCAGCAATCAAAAAGAAATTGCCAGATTCCGTGTGTTTAATATTTGGTAATTGACTAATCATCCTATTTATTTTTCTGTTTCGATTATTGAATCTGATCTTTTTACAAAAAAGGAAAGACCAAAAAACCCATTCATTCCGCGGCTACTAGGACTTAGAAATCCTAACATCTGATTTGTGCCCGCGCGAAGGTAAAGTCTATTATTGAGCAGCCATTGTGCTTCAATCCCTAAATTCAAATTGCCAAAACCACCGAAAGTTACACGCTCCGTGAGCAACAATCCTGGTGCTACGTAATGGTTGAATCCCCCATAAATGAATGGCAAGGATGTTCTGCCTGGCATCACCATCAATCCCGCTTCGTAGGATTTTCTTCCATTCATTTTGCGAAGCATTCTAAAATGAAATGAAGTTGGCAATGCAAGCAACTTTTGACTTTTATTGCTTTTTATTCCAAGCGTGTCCTTTAGCGAAGGCATTTCAAAGCCATCTTCAGATAAGGCAATCACATCGTCTACATTCAATCCATTCCAGACAAAACTTGAATCAACAGAATAGTGGTCAGTGAGACTTGACCATTTTATAAAACCAAGATTTCGAACTGAAAGTGAAACAATGCCTTTGTTATTTTCCAATGGCAAATTAAAATCTCCATCTATACACAAGCCCAAACCTTTTGTTTGGCCCAAGCCACTCTTAGAAGTATCGGCCGCGTAATATTCTCCAGTATAGTCTAGTTGAATTTCATCACCAGAAGCTGAAGTAAACATTCTTGCACGGTCAATTCGAACCTGTTGCATCTCTTGTCCACTCACATAACTCAATTGAACAAAACTTAGATTTCTTTTATCAAAAACCCCTACACCATATTTCTGAAAAATTTGAAAATCTCCATAAAAAGGGCCTAATTCAACAGTGTCTCCAAGCATTTGAGAATTTCCGAGGAAAGTCAATTCGAAAAGATCTTTATCAAATCCCGCGCTTAGAGCATACACGGATGATACGCCTAATTTCAAACCAAGATTTTGCTTTCCAAACAAAGAATCATTAAAACTAAACACATCAAATGACGCATGCGCATTGGCACCAAATCGATTGATTTGTTCCATACGATCGACATAGTTTCTATTCCGAGTAGAACTTAAATGGCCGCCCGAAACCATCGTATTCATCCAACTTCTTTCCAATATATTGGAACCCCAATCTGCGCTTCCGCCAAGGGAAAACATTAAATAATTATCACGCCACGTTGTGTCTTGGTTTAGCAACCAAAGACTCGAAGTTTGAGCTGATGAACCTAATGTGAACATCCAACTCATAAAGAACAAAACAAGC
>CALRZB010000162.1:0-5840 GCA_943372555.1 Chryseobacterium gleum
TAATACAGTCGTTCATCATGATTCCATCGTAGAGAATTATTCTCTCGTTGGAAGCGGTGTTGTAATCGCTGGAGGAACTGTTGTGCATCAGAACTGCTACATTGGAAGTAGAAGCAGTTTAATCAATGGCATAACAGTAGGAGAATTCACGCTCGTGGGAATGGGCTCAAATGTTGTCTCTTCTATTGAAAGCCATTCTGTCATTGTTGGAAATCCTGCTAAACCTTTGGGAAAAAAATGAAGCTATCAGTTGTAATACCAGCCTTTAACGAAGCGGATAATATTTCTGCGGTAGTAACCGAACTCATTTCAACAATAGGGAAGTGCCAAAGGGTAAATGATTACCAAGTAATTATTATTGATGATCACAGTTCTGACGGAACATACGAAGCCGTAGTAGCACTTCAGAATAGTAAAGTGAACTGCGTTAGATTAAGCAGAAGAAGTGGAAGCCACACCGCTATTCGCGCCGGACTTCATCGCGCTGATGGGGATGCTGTGCTTTGCATTTCAGCAGATGGACAAGACAATCCAGAAATGCTTGCTGAAATGATTTCGCATCTTGATTCTGGGTCACACACAGTATGGGGTATTCGCGAATCTCGTGACGAAGGTTTCTTGGATAAACTTTCGGCAAAACTTTTTTACAAATTACTAATGTCGTTTACCTCAAACGACCTTTCAAATATTGATTTGTCAAATGCCGACTTCTATTTGTTGAGCAGAAAAACCGTTAACGCTATTAATCAATGCAAAGAGCGAAACACTTCTCTGTTTGGATTAATTATTTGGCTCGGGTTTAAGCAAACAGGTGTAACGTATAAACGAAGAGAGCGATTTAGTGGCAAGTCCAAATGGAATTTTTCTAGTAGAATGAGATTGGCCAAAGATTGGATAATAGCTTTTTCTGGTATTCCATTGAAATTGATTACCTACATCGGTATCGGAACAGCTTTGCTTGGCTTTGCTTACGCTACCTACATATTCATTTATGCACTGATGAACTATACAGCTCCTGGATGGGCATCTTCTGTGATCATAATATTGATTGCATCAGGGACGATGATGACTATGCTTGGTGTACTTGGTGAATATTTATGGAGAAATCTTGAAGAGTCTCGACCACGTCCATTGTATTTTGTCGAAGAAGAAATTCAAGAAAACTCCAAGTAATAAACTGAAACTTCATTCAGCATGAATAATTCTTTCCTCTCAAAATGGAATCCGTTAAAATGGTCTGTTGATTCTGTTTTGAAATGGATGCTGCTCGCATTTTTTATTCGCGCGGCCATGATGCTTTTCTTTTCTTTCGAATTTCAAGCCAATTGGAGTCCAGACTTACTGCATTCTAGTTTTGTTGTTCTGCATAATGATACTCCCGGTTATTTTATACCAATGGAATCGTTCATTGCGGGTGAAGGCTATTCTAGTTCTTGCCGCATGCCTGGATTACTCCCTATTTATGCGGCTTTGCGAGTTTTCTTTTCACCGGAGATTTCGGAAGTTGTTTTGATTTTCATTCAATTTTTTGCAAGTCTATTTGCTGTTTATTTACTTGCAAAAACAGCGTTTCTTCTCAAAAAATCGCAGGTGCTTTTCACAATAACTTTTTTTGTTGCTGCTTTCAGTTCGTTTATTTCAATCTGGGATCAGGCTTTATTGTCAGATAGTTTGTCTGTTTCTTTTTTGATCTACAGCGTTTACTTTACAATGAAGTATGTCGAATATTCGGATTGGAAAAGCCTTTTTTGGTCAGGCGTATTTTTAGCATGGACAGTATTTGTAAGGCCGACTCATATCTTGTTGGTTCCTGTTTTAGGATTGCTTCTTTTATTCAAACATTGGCAAGGTTTCAAATCAATAGGTATTGTATTCAAAACAAGTATAATTCTCTTTCTTCCACTTGTTATTTCTATTTCCGCTTGGACTTATCGAAACTATTCTCTTCTCGGACGCCCTGTATTTCTACAAGATAAAAACGAAGTTTGTTTTGGTGCACTTTCAGAACATTACGTGAGTTTTCGAAACATGGTGATAGCCTGGGGCGGGGATTATAAAGGGTGGTCAAAAAACACAGAATTAGCTTGGTTTTTAGATAAGAATACATCAACTCAATTTGATTTTCCTGAACGAATTTTTACGGTCCAATACAACGCTGATTCTCTCCAGTTATTAAAACAGTATTTGACGTCTTCTTTAGACGAACAAACAGATAGTACAGTTCGGGATTTCAGCGCGAATAAAGTACAAGAAATGTCTTTGCGATACACTGCATCTTACAAAAGTGAACACCCAATAGACTATTATTTTATTAATCGAATTCGATTAATACGTTTGTTTGTTTTTCAAGGAAATATCGAAAACCTTCCTTTGCCTGCGATGGCACAAATGAATGTGTTCGAAAAACTGGTGAAGTACTTTTACTCCATTCTGCTGATTGTTGTAGCTGGCTTTTTCTTTGTTTCTTTCATTTATTCTCTAATCTTTAAAACGCATACGACCACCATTGTTTTCCTTTTTCCTATATTGATCGTACTGTTGATAGGAGCTTTTTTTGGCTACGCCGAACAAAGATATTTGGCACCTGCATACCCCTTTATGGTAATCGGTTTCGCAATGTTGAGCGCCAAGTTCCTCGAAACATGGACCCAACTTCGAAAGCAGAAGTCGGAGGGATAAACAAACTTTCTTATAAATTCATAGTTTTACGACAATAATATCGAATATGAAAAAAGTGTTAGTGACAGGAGGAGCAGGCTTTATCGGCTCGCATTTGGTGGATGAACTTCTTTCGAGGGGCAATCATGTTATAGCAATTGATAACTTGATCAACGGTAAAGTTGATAACCTGGCTTCAGCTAGCGAAACCCCAAATTTTACTTTCGCTGAAATCGATATTCTCGAACCTTCCGCTTTGGATTCTATTTGCGAAGGTGTTGATGTAATTTTTCATTTAGCCTGTCTTGGAGTGCGTCACTCCATTCATAGCCCGTATGAAAATCATCTAGTAAATGCCGAGGGCAGCCTAAATGTACTTGAAGCTGCACGAAAGAATAAAGTTGGAAAGTTCTTTTACATATCCACTTCAGAAATCTACGGGGATATCAAACAATTTCCGATAAATGAAGATGGCGTTCCTCTTCCAAAAACAGTTTATGGAAGCAGCAAGCTCGCTGGAGAAAACTACGCTTATTCTTACAATAAGTGCTATGGACTTGATGTCACCGTAACGCGTATATTCAATAACTATGGACCTCGCGCCCATTACGAAGGCGATGCTGGAGAGATCATTCCACGCAGCATTGTGCAAATGCTTTATGGCAAAGCGCCCATTATTTTTGGAGACGGAAGTGTTACACGTGATTTCTTTTTTGTAAAAGATACTGCACGCGCTCTTTCTGATTTAATGGAAATCAAAAATATCACTGCTGAAATCATCAACATCGGAACTGGTGAGGAAATAACCATGAAGGTTCTGATGGAACAATTGATCGAGGCAATGGGACTCACAGGTGAAATGAAAATCGATTTTCAAGAAGATCGTCCTGCCGATGTTCCGAGATTGTGGGTAGATCCATCCAAGTTCAATAGAATTACAAATTTCAAAGCGTCTGTTACTTTTTCAGAAGGCTTGAAAGAAACAATAGAATATTATAAAAACTTGATGACTTCGAAAGATATGCTTTCTGAAATTCAAGTAAAAAATTGGGAGAAATAATGAGCGACCAGATAATGAAAATCCCAGTTGCAAAACCTTTTCTTGGAAAGGAAGAAGCACAATTAGCCTACGATACAATCCTTACCAATTGGGTTACACAAGGTCCTCGTGTGGCTGAGTTCGAAGAGAAATTTGCGAACTATTGCGGGTCTAAATACGCCGTGGCCGTTAGCAATTGTACTACTGGATTACATCTCGCTATGATTGTCGCGGGAGTGAGCGCTGGTGATGAGGTTATATGCCCTTCGATGAGTTACATCGCCACAGCAAATTGTATCACCTATGTGGGAGCAACTCCTGTTTTCGCAGAAGTTCATCCTGAAACATACAATATTGATGTAGCTGATGTTGAAGCTCGCATTACTCCAAAGACAAAAGCGATTCTGATTGTACATCAAATCGGAATGCCCGCTGATATCAATGCATTTACAACGCTTTGTGAAAAACATAATCTTGTATTAATCGAAGACGCTGCCTGTGCTGCTGGTTCTTCTTACATGGGAAAAAAAATAGGAAGTCATTCTGATTTGGTCTGCTTCAGTTTTCACCCAAGAAAAGTAATCACCACCGGAGACGGAGGAATGGTGACCACGAGCAATGAAAAATATTATGATCGTTTGAAATTGCTTCGTCAACACTGTATGTCGGTCAATGATCGCGTAAGACATTTGAGTGATAAAGTAATTATTGAAGACCATCTCGAAATCGGTTTCAACTATCGATTAACAGATATTCAAGCTGCTGTAGGTATCAAACAACTCGAGCGCTTAGATTGGCTCATAGAAGAGCGAAGAAAGATTGCGCACAGATACCAAAACGAATTATCCGATATCAAAGAAATTAGACTTCCTTTCGAACCTGAAGGATACTTTACAAGCTATCAATCATTCAGTATATTTTTGAATGATGAGTGCAAAATGGAACGCAATGAAGTCATGCAAAAATTGCTTGACAGAGGCCTGTCAACACGCCGTGGTGTGATGACATCGCATCGCGAAACAGCTTATGCAGAGAGATGCAAAGAAATATCTTTACCTCGTTCAGAAAAAGCGAGCGATAGAAGCATTGTCATTCCGCTTTATGTGCCGATGACAGATGAAGAGGTAACTTATGTCATTGCAGAAATTCGAAAAGCATTCGGATACTAAAACAAAAAGAAATGGTAACAGTATTGTTTGAAGATAACCAATGGAAAGCATTTCTTCCTTTGGTCTTTACTCGCCCAGTAGGTGAAATTCGAATCGGAATTTATACTATTGCGGAGAAGTGGGGCAAGTCTCTCAACTGTGAAGTTTCTCATAGAACGCGCGAACATTTGCGCGAGCTTTTTCCAGGCACAAAAGAGAAAGATGTATTGTTGATTAATGCACGCGTATTGCCAACTCCAGATCTTATCGAATCTATTTCGGCATTGTCGCAAGGACAAGCTTTGCTCGGAAACGGACAGTTAATCGCCATGCGCGCATCTTCGGATGAAGAGGAAGAATATCAAATTGCTTCTGAATTCAATGGAGAGATTTTCATGCTTGAAAAAGTAACCGATATTTTTTCTAAAAATGGAAAGGCAATAGAACTCGATTTGCCGCTTTGGCAAGCTGAAAATACATGCCAACCTATTCACGAATCGAATACGATTATTGGTGATCCAAATCGAGTATTTCTTGCAGAAGGAGCAAAAGTGTATGCCAGCATATTAAACACGTTAGATGGTCCAATAATACTCTGCAAAGACGCCGAGATCATGGAGGGTTCTATGGTGCGCGGTGGCTTGGTTTTAGGCGAACACTCAGCGCTTAAAATGGGCGCTAAAATTTACGGCCCTTCTACCTTTGGCCCGCATTGCAAAGTAGGAGGGGAGGTAAGTAATTCAGTCATCTTTGGATATTCAAATAAAGGCCATGACGGCTTCATTGGAAATACCGTGATGGGCGAATGGTGCAACCTAGGTGCAGACACCAATACATCTAATTTGAAGAATAATTATTCGCTCGTGAAAATCTGGAATTATGAGCTAAATAATTACGGAGATACTGGCCTTACTTTCTGCGGTCTAATCATGGGCGATCACTCCAAGAGTGGTATCAATACTATGTTCAATACCGGAACTGTTGTAGGTGTTTGC
>CALRZB010000163.1:0-5796 GCA_943372555.1 Chryseobacterium gleum
TGAGAAGAAACACCCGGTGAAACAGCATAAGATGCCGTTCCAGCTTGTCTAGCATCAATAGTAGATACTGAAACAGAATTGCCTGTTGTTGGAGCCAATGTAAATTGGAAATAATCCGTGTTTGAAGTCGCAATTCCATTGTTAAGGAAACCAGCTGTTCTAAAGCTATTAGATCCAACACTTGCTGCAGCGCCTGCACCTCTTGTCAAATTGCTTTGTGATGCAGAGTTATCCAACAAGGCATCATATACCTCAGCAGCAGATGTTGCAGCGCCAACTGTAGCACTCTCGCCTGTGAAATCCCAAGCAGCTATTAATGTAATAATATTAAATGAAGAACTCACCACTGACAAGCTACCAGAAGTTGCTGTCAATTGACGAGCTGAGCCTGCAGCTGTGTGCACCAATGAAGAAAATGTTGCCGAACCAGTTGTTGGAACAACACTTACAGGAGACCCTGTCAATGTACCAGATGATGTGATATCAATTGCTGTTACATAATCCAAATCTCTATTTGACAAAGCATCAATCGCACGAACGATTGGTGCTGGTGCCATTGCAGATCCTGTTGGTGTGCTTACTGGTTGAACAAAGAACGTAAGTGCACTTGCAGTTACTTCAATTCTGTTTTCGTCAGTAGTAGTTGTAGTGACAGGAGTGCCAAGCGTTCCGAAAAGCGATCCACTATTATCATCATCCGCAGTTGCCAATGCAACAGAGAACTGTTGATTGTCTGTTACAGAGCTATTGAAAGTAGCATACAATGTAAGGGTCTTTGTTACATCGTCAGATGCAGCAACTGTAAGTCCTGTGAAAGACAATGTTGCACCACCAGCTACTTCACCAAGTTCTGTAGTTCCATCATAAAGAGCTACACTACGAAGTGATGCAAAGTTGGTAACTGAGAAAGAAATAGAATTCAAAATTGTGCTCAATGCATCAGCATCTGGAGCCGAAGAACCGCCATCACGAATGATGAATTGTCCAATAGCAACAGAGTTAGAGTTAGTTACATCTGCTGCTTGATAAGAAGCATAAGCGATATTGCTTGTGTATGTAAATCCACCATCAACGATGATGTCAGAAGTATTAGAAGCAGCAGTTGTTCCTGTGCCGCTGACTGCAATATTCTCAGTAGTAGCACCAGTAGAAACAAGAGTAACGTTTCCTGAAGCTGCACCTGGCACAGTTGGAGAAAATCTTACATGCACAGTAACTGGAGATCCATCCAATGAACCAGCAGTTTGAGTCAAGGAAATTGAAGATGAAAAAGTAACATCATCAGCGCTAACTTCAAATCCCGTTGGAGCTGTTACTGTTACTGAAGTAGAAAGACCAGTTGCAGTAACTGTGAATGCTTGTGAAACCGAACTGCTTCCAGTATTAACACTTCCAAAATTAGAAAGTGATGCTACTGGAATGATATCGGCCAAACCCGTAGAAGTCACCGAAATATTATCAATGCTAATCTTTGGACGGTTACCTGAACCACCTGTTTGACCGTTATTCCAAGTATAAAAACGAATAACGACATCTGCTTCGTTGTTTAAAGCTGACGGCAAAGCAATAGATGTCAATGAACCCGTTTCCGCAGTCGCATTATTAGTAACACGAGGGAAAATATATCCAGTTAAATCCGTAAACGTAACACCATTATCCGTGCTATATTGAATTTTCAAATCTGATGTACGCGGTGTAGCGGAGGCAGTATTAACAACTTTAGCGTAATCCAAAGTGATTGTTCCAGCTGAACGACCGGTAAAATCAAGCAACAAATCGGTACCTGTCGAATTCGTTCCAGTAGCCAATAAAACCATTGCTTGAGTTCCTACTTGAACACCGCCAGTTGCACTCGTCACAGGGAAATTAAAGGTATTAATTGTAGAAGTTGCAACTGTTGCTGCCTCTCTCCAATTAGCCGCGCCCGTTCCTGAAGCATAGTCCGCAGTCCAGCCAGAAATGTTTGCGAAATCTTGAGAATAGTTAGCCGATGACATAACATACGGAGTTTGACCATTCATTCTCGTTGACACCGTAAGGAAGGCGAACAACGATAGTGTAAACATCAAAAATTGCGCGGCGCGCACTTTCGTGTAGTTACTTTTCATTTGTTTTGGTATAGAAATTTGTTGATGCAAAATTACAGCGCACTCCTAATTCTCAGTCGTTCAAATGGTTATGTTATTGCTAACCACAAAGGTCATTTTGTTAACGCTAACCTAACATAAGGAGAGTTATTCTTGGAGTGTCAACAAATAAAAAAGGCCCATAAAGCGCCTTATAACAATTATAATATCACCAGCCAGATTGGACTCCTATTTCTGCTCTGTTGTATTACCCAAATGTGTGGTCAAACTCTTCACCAAGACAATGGTGTACCCAATATAAATGACAAAAAAACCAAGAGCAACCTGAACCTTAT
Organism: Chryseobacterium gleum; assembly: GCA_943372555.1. GTDB lineage: Bacteria > Bacteroidota > Bacteroidia > Flavobacteriales_D > Sanyastnellaceae > JAIXWP01. The sequence goes on from CALRZB010000163.1 coordinate 2,423, forward strand.
TTACTCTATCAAAATACAAATAGATCGCTAAAAAAGCCAAGGTCGCCAACAACTTAATTGTCACCGAACCCATAAAAGCCGTTACAAATCGACGTGGACTCTTCTCATTCGCTTGAAGAATATTTCTGTAAAGAACTATCGTCAACAATCCGAAAAAGACCACAGCGACATACAAAACGATCGGCATTATCATAACTAAACTCAACCCGTAAATACCGGTGAGGAGCACTGCTGCCGTGGCTATGAGCCAAGGATAAAACGTTTTTCCAATCATTTTTTCATCAAATCTTTAATCGCAAAATACATGGCCACTACCACACTTATCAATGAGAATGTAAGTGTCCAAGCATGTGCCTTATTCGGAAATTTCTCATCAAGCTTCAGTCCACCCCAAACGCCCAGCCCTATCGTGACTGCCATTTGAATGGCCATAGAAGAATACTTAATAAATGAATTAGACTGCAGCGGCTTCGGCCTCGGCGATCTTTGCTCCATCTTTCTTAAACTCTTTCACCTTCGCACCCATATTGCATGCACCAGTAAACGAAGCTCCTGGTTCAATGCTGAGTTTATCGGTGAAAATATCGCCCTCCACTTTCGCAGAACCTTTCAAAGAAAGCAACTGCTGAACAGTAACCCTTCCCTTCACGAATCCTTCGATTTCTCCATTTTGGCAAGTAATCGTTCCTTCTATTTTGCCCATTGGGCCAATCACCAAACGACCTTTGGTAGTCAAGTTTCCCTTGAATACACCGTCAATTCTGATGTTGCTTTCGCAGCGGATCTCGCCTTCTATTGAAGTGCCTTCCACAATGCGGTTAATCGCCATATCTGGCGCTGTCTCTGGTGTTCTAGCCATGGTTCTTTGTTTTTTGGAAAACATGGGGTTAATAATTTTCATTAAAGAACTGAAGATATTCATCTACGTTCTTGCTTTTGAACAATGCAATATAGTTCGTTTTTGATATCAAAAAGTAAGTATAGGGCGCACTATTCAAGTCTTTCAATTTATCCTGGTCGTCCAAGAATACACGCATGTACTCGTCAGCCATATCTGCACCTTGAAATGGTTTTACCAAAACAATGTGATTATTCTTATCCAAAAGATTATTAGTCACTTTAAATCCAGATGATGCATACATCTGCAAATTAAAGTCAGACATCGCTGAACGCACTTTGGTCAAATCAGTTCCTTGAACAGGAAGTATCACAGCAAAATAATGTTCTGCCCCTGCATCAAATTTGTATGGACTTGGTTTTGGCGCTTCAGAATCAGGAGTGTCTCCTTGATCAGGCTTCTGCGTTGTTTCCGGCTCTGGGCCCTTTAGCAAAGTCCTCAAAATTTCATCCGCTTTCAAAGCTTCTTCTGTCTCTGGACAATCGGCTTTTACTTTATTCAATTCAGCTATGAAATTATCTTGAATACCCATTGGTGCGTCGCTATATCCAATGCACACGGCGCGCATAAATCTGTATTTACAAAGCAAGTGATTGTTTGGCTCTTCTGTAATTACTTTATTGCAAGCTCCAAGCGCATTGTAATAATCACGTGTAACATACATTTGATAAACCAACTCGTAAGCTTTGCTTTCTTCTTTATCCTTCACATCTTTCTGATCCAGGTATTCTGGATTGTCAACAAGCTTCGCCCATTCACTTCCAGGGTAGCGCGATTTGATTTCATCTCCCCAATACACAGAGGAACAAGTTGTACAAAATGGATTGGACTTGTAGCCGGCCATTTGCTCCTTAAATAACCATGTACGATAAAGCTGATAATAGCTCATAGTATGGTAATCACTCTCCTCCATGTTCACTACCAATTGCTCCCAAGAATCGGTCGCATTATCAGGGTCATCGAGTTTTTCTTTATAAAGAACTCCAGCCTTGTAATATGCCTCAGCTAAACTAGCAGACTGCTCTTGCAACTTCTTATCATCACCGCAAGGCAATTGTGCTTTTAATTCCTCATAAGTTGGAATACGATATAAGTCGCTCTCCACTGCTACTCCGGCCGTATCCACCACAGCATCCAGTTTTGATTCATCGGGAGAACTGAAGTCCATCGAGAGTTTCGCATTCAAGCGCCAGTTGTCTTTCAACGGACGATCACCCCAGTATTCTTTAAAGTTTTGCTGCCCTTTTTCTCGAAGCTGCGTGTTATACGCCCAGAAAGAACCATTCGCCACGGCACCAACTGCATTGTCTTGCTGTTTAGCTGCCAACTCAGCATCTTTTCTTTTGCGCTCTTCCACCAAATTCTCGGCATCTTTTACCGCCTTGCGCAGCGCTTTGTCCAGCTCTTGCTCCGACATATTACAGAGACTCACCATACTATCATTTAATTCAATGATGTTGATGTATTGCACCAATTCTGTCAAACTTTCTGCACGCGCTTTAATCTCTTTATATCGCGGATGCTTATCATCAATATTAACGAAAGTACTATCATAGGAATGCTGTGCATTCACATATTGACGTTGCTCAAAATACAAGTCAGCGAGTTTCAAAAAAGTCTTCGCTTTTTGTTTTTTGTTATCCGTATTTGCCGCTAAAGATTCTTCGAAATAATACACCGCCATTTCGCGATTTTGCTCTTCCAATTCGATATCACCGAGTGCATAATAAATCTGATCTTTATACGACTCGTTCTTCTCGTCCTTAAGCATTTTCATCAACTCTTTCTTGATCTCATCAGAGCTTCCGCCACGACGACTGAATGAAAGTGCTTTATTGATTTTTGCGTAGAATTCTAATTCATAAACTGGGCGGCAGTGAAGCACAGCTTCATAATGCGTTAATGCATCATTGCTGCGATTCAATTGCTGATACATCTGTGCCAAGATGAAATGTGGACGCGCTCTATCTTTCTTTTTCTTGATATAGTCAATAGACTTTTCCATTTCCTTCACCGCTTCATCCAACTTTCCGGAGCGCATCAAATTATCAGCAAGCGCCATATAATAATCAGCCTTTAGAGCATCAGCATTTTCAGAAGTAGGCTCGAAACGATTTAGGGCTTGTGTCGCTTTCGAATACTCCCCCATTTCTGTGTAGGTGCGTGCAAGCCAAATCGCGCTGCTCAATTGTTCATCATCGCCCTTATACTTTCCATTCACAAATTTGAAAACCTGCTCCGCCTTGAGATAATTTCTTTTATAGAAATGGGCTTTACCCATAGCCATATAATTATCGTCAATCCATTTATTAAACTTTGGTCTTTTTTTATCCTTGTTCGCCTCTTTCTTGATCGTGTGGCGATTGATTACCTTTTCTGTTTTCTCGATCGCTCTTTCCATTTCAGCAAAAGCATCTTTTGCCGTCTCTTCTGTTCCAACAACGAAAATGGGAAGGATTTGATCATAGTCAGCTTT
>CALRZB010000164.1:0-5788 GCA_943372555.1 Chryseobacterium gleum
AAATTAAAAGCGTTTTTATATTCTCAATTGTTGTTGCATTTCTTATTGGATGTGCGAATCAACGTGCTTTACAGGGTGGAGATAAAGATGGAACTGCGCCTGTTTTAGTGGGAGTCGTTCCTGCTTCGTTATCGACCAATTTCAATTCAAGAACAATAGTTTTTGAATTTGATGAATACATTCAGCTCAATAACATTTATGATGAACTAATCATTTCTCCGCCACTTCAAACAAAACCAACTATCAAAGTGAAGTCTCGCTCTGTGATTGTTGAATTGAAAGAAGAATTAAAACCAAATACTACTTATACGTTCAATTTTGGTGATGGAGTTGTTGACTTGAACGAGAGCAACAAAGCTCAGGACTTGATTTATGTTATTTCAACAGGAAGTGCATTGGATTCGCTTGCTGTAGTGGGCAATGTGAGTTATCCTTTCACGAATGAGAAGGCTGGTGGAATTAAGGTTTTGCTTTTTGAAGACACAGTTGATTTGCTCGCCGCGAAGACACCACCGCCCGCATTCTTTGGCAAGGCAAATGGTAATGGAGAATTTGCAATTCAATATTTGCCTGCGCGCAATTTTCAAATGATTGCGTTGGAGGATTTGAATGGAAACTATGCGGTAGACAGCGACGAGCGTATTTCTTTAATTGAAAAAAATGTTGCTCCTTCGACTGAAGATAGCACAATTAAGGGATATGAAATTGGAATGACTCCTCAGCGTGAAAAGGAAATTCGATTCTTTGATTACGATGTTGATTCTACAGGAATATTCACTATTCCTTGGTCACATTCTTTCAGCTATACAAGTGCAGAGTCTTTTCGAATTTTGAATGAGAATAACTTGGATTGGTTTAGTATAATCAATTTGGAACAAGATACTTTGCGCTATGTTTTTAAGGGAATTGCTTTGGATAAAAGAGTTTTTATAGAATACACGCACAATAGTGAGGTAGACACTGTTCAAGTACCGTTTTTTAAAGAGGCTTTTCCGGAGAAAGTGAAATTTTCTCATGGCGTTTCAAGTAAGATAGTTCCTGCTGAAGAGGTAGGTTTTTATTTGCCCTATTTAGTAGATTCGGTGAATACAAGTCGGACGGAATTATTTGAAGATTCTATTTCTCTTGGTGAAATTTATTTGGATATGAGCAGTCCTCTTCACTATGCATGGCTGAATAATCTTGGTTGGGGAAAAAAGTATGAATTGCGCCTTTATCCGGGACTTTTCACAGATGATTACAATCACACAAATGACACTTTGAAAATTAAATTCTCAACCTATAGAAAGGAAGACTTGGGAATTATCAATTTAACTGTTGCCGAGAGTATGCGTGATCCTTTGGGTAGAATTCAAATGATTGATAAGAAAGGTAAAGTCTACAAGGAATTTGCTTCGCCCGCGAATGGAATATTGATGATAAAGGATATCATACCCGCTGAATACAATCTCCGCTATTATATTGACAACAATAATAATGGAGGTTGGGATCCAATAGACTGGCCGCTTCAAGGGAGATTTGAAGAGGTGTATTATCAGACTGCAAAAATTAATGTAAGAGCGAACTGGGAAATAAAGGCTAGTTTAGAATTGCCCAAATGATCTGCGTTTGAATTTCGGTTTGCCCGAATGATCCATGCAAAGTTTTTTGTGATTGACAGCCGAATCAGGATCACCAAGTTCTGCGGCCTCACTCCATTCTGCGCACGCACCTTCTAAGTCATGCATCAAGTACATTGCTTCACCACGATAGTATAAGACTTCTGCATGAAAGTCAATATTTTCGAGACGCAATTCTGAAAGTATTTCGATGGAACTTCTGAATTGGCTCATTTCAATAAGCATGATGGCTACATTTAATTTTGCTCTGTGTTGTTTTGGATTTAGCTCCATTGAAGTTTGAAATGACTCCATGGCTTGAAGAGATTTTCCTTGGTCGGCAAGGTTTGCTCCTCTTAAATAGTAGGCGTCAGAATAAGTAGAGTCTAATGCAATGGCCATATCTACATATCTCTCGCAAGCTTTGTTTTCCGCGCTGAGATATTCTAGAGCGCCCATCCAATAGTATCCTCTTGGATCATCCTTGCGGCGATCGATATAGCTTATTAAATCGAGACGAGCACTTTCCATTTGCCCCATCGTGGACTTACAAATGCCGCGGTGCAAGAACAAATCATCTTCTTTGTAACCGTATACTCGGGCTTTGTCATAGTCGTTCAATGCCATGCTGGCATCACCAATTTTTTGCAGGCAATCGCCGCGAAGCATGAATGCCTCAGGATTCGCTCCCTGTTCTAGAAACTCTGTAAGCACAACTAGCGCCTGCTCATAGTGCGCGCTGTCGTATAGTTCACGAGCGGTTGGTATTTCGTCTTGGGCTTGAACAGAACAAAACGAACCGAGTATAAAAAGTGAGATATAGGAGATTTTTCGTACCATGAAAGGCTTCATTATTCCTCTTGTATACGAAAATGAGAAAAAAGGTTTCTCTTTTTATTACTTTTCAGAAAAATTAGGCTCTATGCGTATTCTTAAAAACATCCTGATTGGATTGCTAATCTTCCTCGTTCTAGCTGTTCTTGGACTTTGGGCTACTGGAAACCAGCACATGTTGCGTGGACTTCGAAGTACCTATCTCATCGGAAAGTCGAAGCCGGATATTGATGATATGGCCTTTTTTGATCTGAGTGTTATTAAGGCGGATAAGCCAGAGGCTTGGCCAAAGCATTCCAATTTTGGAAAACTGTCTATTTCAGAAGATCAGAAAAAATATTTGGATAGCTTTCAAACAACAGCTTTTCTTGTGTTCCAGCATGATTCACTTTTGCTCGAAAGTTATTTTGAAAATACGGATTCCAGCACTGTTTCAAATTCTTTTTCTATGGCGAAAAGCCTTGTGGGAGTGCTTATTGGAGTGGCTATTGATGAAGGCTATATTCAAAGTGTAGATCAACCCGTTAGTGATTTTCTGCCTGAATTTAAAGATGGTTTGAATGCGAAATTGACCATCAAACACTTATTGCAGATGTCAAGCGGAATCCCTTTTGGAGAAAGCTATGGTAATCCGATGGGCTATATGGCGAAAGCTTATTTTGGCGATGATCTAGTAGAAGCTACTCGTCCTTATAAAGTAACTATTGAACCGGGTTCAGGATGGGTATATGAAGGCGGGAATACGGTGTTGCTTGGCGAGATTTTGATTAAAGCAACAGGTCGCAGTGTGAGTGATTATTTCCACCAAAAAATATGGTCGTGTATCGGTGCAGAGCACGATGCGTATTGGAATCTCGATCATGAAGGCGGAATGGAAAAAGTGTTTTCAGGGTTTTATGCTACTGCTCGCGATTTTGCCCGCATGGGAATGCTTTATGAGCACAATGGTGTTTTAGGGCCAGATACTTTGGTGTCACCTGAATATGTGAAGGCATCGCTTACTCCTTGCATGAATCCGGATATTTCTCCGATAAAGCAGAAGGTGGAGAATTGCTATTGGTACGGATATCAATGGTGGATGGGCGATTGCGACGGACATCCGTTTTATTGCTTGAAAGGTTTGCGCGGTCAATATGTAGTTGTCGTTCCAGACTTTGATATTATAGTTGTACGAATGGGACATGAACAATCGAAGGAACGCGAGAAGCATCATCCGGTGGATTTGTTTGAGTATGTGAGGACAGCGATAAGTCTAGTTGACTAAGCTGGGAAGATTGTTTTCGTATTCTTCGGATCTGAAGGCAGATATTTTACAATCACGTTAGTACCGGGCTCAAAAAGAGGCTGGCCCTCGCATCTTTCTTCCGATCTGAATTTCATCACTTGTCCAGTTTTGGTTGTGAATTCAATGATAGGGTAGAAGTACCTCACGCCCCCCTCGTTCATCGACATCCAGTTGGTGATGACACCTTCTGCTTTTTCATGATTAAAAGGAAACATCAATTCATCGCGGAATTTCCACCATACAAAAGCGATAATCACTACTGCCACAATGCTGACAGAAGCCCAAGCGGGAAGTTCTATTGATTCAAGGAAGTTCATGACGCGAAGATAGTGACCAACGACCGACGACCAACGACTAGTGACTGGTGACCAGTGACCGGTGACCAGTGACTGGTAGCAGGTAGTAAGTAATAGGTAGTAGGTGGTTGAGAGTTCGAGTACGGAGTACGAGTGCTTCAGGGCAGTAGTAGTCGGTCACTTGTCACTAGTCACCAGTCGTTGGTCACTGGTCACCGGTAGTCGGTCGTCAGTTTACGCTTGCTTCTTAAACACAAATCGGTACTTGATGACCTGGCCGATTTGGGGGTCGCCTTTTTCTAGTTGGATTTTCTTGAGCTTTTTGATCACGTAGTCCGCGAGTTGTGGACTAGTGGCGTTGATGTTTAGGATTTCGACTTTTCCTGCGCCATCGATTTTGAAACTAACTTCTACGGTGCCTTCGAGCTCTTTTGACTTAACGACTTTCGGTTCCTTTTGCGCGTGTAATAGGAGAGGGCTGCCCAGAGAGGCAGTTGCCAGAAACAAGTATATCAAGAGTCGCTTCAGTAACATAAGTACAAAAAGAAGACGCTGTAAGTGTCTTTAAAGTTACACGTCTAAATAATACGTGACGCATTCTTTGCACGAAAGGTCGCATTTCGTGAAGAAAGGTTCAAATCTTTTTATCACAAATCAGACCAATGGTCATATTTGGCAGGTGAATGGAATTTTTTTTGGGTGGTGCTGTAACTTATTTCGAGAGGTGTTCGCCCTATGTTCAGAAACGCACAACAACATGCAAACCAATAAAACAAACGATATGAAAAAGATTGTACTCTTGTTCGCAGTGATGCTCGGAGCATTTGCTATGAACGCTCAAAATGAAGCTAAATCTGACACCGCTCGATTCCCTCTTGGAGAAGTAGAGATACTTGTTGTCAGCAAACCTGACACATCAAATACACCGAGTGATAGCCTTAGCGGGTCAATTGACGCGCCAGATGTGCCAACTAAGAATGATTTGACGCATTGGGGCGGTTTGGATTTAGGGGTGAACTTCTTGGTGAATAGCGACAACAAGATGAAGTATCCTACAAATGATGAGTGGATTGAATTGGATCAAGCGCATTCTTTGAGCTGGAGATTCAACCTTTTTGAGCAAAAGATCCGAATTGTGAAGGATTACGCGGGTATCATTACAGGTGTGAGTCTGGTATATAACAGCTATTCATTTGATAAGAATGTTGCCCTATTTGCCAATTCCGATTCCACTTTCGCAGTGTTGGATACTGTTTCACAATACAGCAAGAACAAACTTCGCGCTACTTATCTGCAAGTTCCATTGATGCTTGAGTTCAATACGAGCAACGATCCTGAAAGAACATTCCACGTGGCAGCAGGTATAATAGGTGGATGGAAAATTGGTAGTCAATACAAGCAAAGATTTGAATCTGAGGGTAAAGAATACAAGGTGAAAGTTTCTGACGATTACAACTTGTCGCCACTAACACTAGACGCTACAGCGCGCATTGGATATCGCAACTTGACATTGTTTGCGACTTATGGATTGACTTCATTATTTAAAAATGACAAGGGTCCAGAGGTATATCCTATAACAGTAGGATTGAGCCTAGTGCCTTTCGAATAATAGAACTCTTTCGCTTTAGAGCGAAGGCTTTTTCAGCAGCAGCGCCTCCAGTGATGGGGGCGCTGCTGTTTGGTGACCGACGACCGACGACCGGTGACTGGTGACTGGTGACAAGTGACCGGTGACTGGCTCGTACTTCGTACCCAAACCTGTTACCAATTACTTA
>CALRZB010000165.1:0-5763 GCA_943372555.1 Chryseobacterium gleum
GGCTGTTGGCTGTTAGCTTTAAGCCGTAAGCCTTTAGTTGTTGGTTAGTTCCCTTACTACCTGCCACCAACCACTCATTACTCATTACCTATTACCAACTACTTACCACCTACTACTTACTACCGGCCTCCGTCCATCTATCAACATCGCTCGTTCTATAAATACCCTTGAGAGCTTCCAAGGATAAAAAAGAGCGAACTACTTTCGGCTTATGGTTAGCTATCTAGACTTATTTCTTTTGATTCCTATCGGATTCGCGATATGGAGAGGATGGAAAAATGGATTTGTAATCGAGGTATTCTCGCTACTCTCCATTTTTGTCGGAATCTATTTGGGTATTCATCTTAGTGATTGGACCTCTTCGGTTCTTCGCGAGAAATTCGATGTCCAATCTTCTAATTTGCCTATTATTTCATTTTTGCTAATTCTCATTTTGGTAATCGTCGGACTATTCTTCTTGGGAAGATTAATTACCAAATCGGTGAAAGCTGGTGGAGCAGAAACATGGAATAAAGTGGGCGGTGCTTTTTTCTCACTAACGAAATTCATTCTTTCACTCAGTGTGATATTTATTCTCTTCAATTCGCTTGATGCGAAATATGATTTGATGTCAGAAGAACAAAAAAAGAAGTCGTATCTCTACGAACCGATATACAACTTCTCCCTTGTCATCCTTCCTGCCTTTGAAGAAAGTGAATTCTTCCAAAAGCTAAAAGCCGAAGAAATGGCTCCGCTTACAAGAGAGTAATAACAAAAAAAATTATTATCTTCTTAATTCTCAGGCTTCACGTTGGCCATAAGATACTCACGGTTCATACGTGCGATATTTTCTAAAGAAATGTGCTTTGGACACTGTACTTCACATGCACCGATGTTAGAACAATTACCAAATCCTTCTTCGTCCATTTTCTTCACCATGTTCAACACACGTTCTTTACGTTCAACTTGACCTTGTGGGAGAAGCGCGTATTGAGAAACTTTTGCTGAAACAAAAAGCATTGCAGATCCATTTGGACAAGATGCTACGCAAGCACCGCAACCGATGCAAGAAGCTGCGTCAAAAGCCTTATCCGCATCTTCTTTCGGAACAAGAATAGCATTTGCATCAAGAGTGCGTCCACTTGTATTCACAGAAACAAATCCACCTGCTTGTTGAATGCGGTCGAATGCACCGCGGTCAACCATCAAGTCTTTAATTACTGGGAATGCAGCACTTCTCCATGGCTCAATATAAATAGTATCACCATCTTTAAACGAACGCATGTGCAATTGACAAGTAGTTACACCACGGTTTGGACCGTGCGCTTCACCATTGATAAACATGCTGCACATTCCGCATATACCTTCGCGACAGTCGTGGTCGAATGTCACTGGATCATCACCTTTCTCAATTAGTTGATAGTTCAACACATCGATCATTTCAAGGAACGACATATCCTCAGAGATGTCTTGCACATTGTAATCAACGATTTTTCCTTGCTCCTTGGTGCTTTTTTGGCGCCAGATTTTTAATGTGAGATTCATTGCTATTGTTTTTTTAATCTCTGCTTATTTGTAAGATCTTGCTGATACTTTGATATTCTCATAAATGAGAGCTTCTTTATTCAGCTTTGGTTCACTTGGGTTTCCTGTGAATTCCCATGAAGCTACATACATGTAATTTTCATCATCACGAAGTGCTTCTCCATCTTCTGTTTGATACTCTTCTCTAAAATGACCTCCGCAGCTTTCATTTCTTTCAAGAGCGTCTTTGCACATCAATTCACCAAGTTCGATAAAGTCTGCCACACGTGCAGCTTTTTCCAATTCGGGATTTGTACCTACCATTGAACCAGGAACGCGAACGTTCTTATAGAAATCTTCTCTTAACGCTTGGATATCAGCAATGGCTTCTTCAAGACCTGACTTATTTCTTGCCATACCGCATTTATTCCAAATGATTTTTCCAAGTTTCTTATGGAAATAATCAACTGGCTTAGTCCCGTTGTTAGTGAAGAAAGCTTCTAGTCCTTTTCGAATATTATTTTCTGCCTCAACGAATTCGGGAGAGTCTGTAGAAATTTTTCCTGTGCGGATTTCGTCAGCCAAATAGTTTCCGATCGTGTATGGCAATACGAAGTAACCATCAGCCAAACCTTGCATCAAAGCTGATGCACCAAGACGATTTGCACCGTGATCGCTGAAGTTTGCTTCACCAGCTGCGAAGCAACCAGGAATAGTGGTCATCAATTCATAATCCACCCATAGTCCACCCATAGTATAGTGAACCGCTGGATAAATCATCATTGGAGTTTCATATGGATTCTCTGCTACAATTTGCTCATACATTTGGAATAGGTTGCCGTATTTCGACTCCACTACTTTTTTACCAAGAGCAATAATTTCTGCATCAGAAATATTGTGAAGACCTTTCACATTCGCTTCTGCTTTGCCATAGCGGAATATAGCTGAGCTAAAGTCCAAGTATACAGCCTCGCCCGTAGAATTCACACCAAATCCTTCGTCGCAACGCTCTTTTGCCGCTCGAGATGCGATATCACGAGGAACAAGGTTACCGAATGCAGGATATCTTCTTTCTAGGTAATAATCGCGACGATCTTCAGAAATTTCTGTCGGACGCATTTTCTTTGAGCGAATCGCCTCGGCATCTTCTTTGTGTTTTGGAACCCAGATACGACCATCGTTACGCAATGACTCTGACATCAAAGTCAACTTCGATTGGTGATCTCCTGATACCGGAATACACGTTGGGTGAATTTGTGTGAAGCAGGGATTTGCGAAATGCGCACCACGACGGTGAGCTCTCCACGCTGCTGTCACATTGGAACCCATTGCATTTGTGGAAAGGAAGAACACGTTACCATATCCACCAGTGCAGAGCACAACTGCGTGGCCCGAGTGGCGTTCGATTTCACCAGTCACAAGATTGCGAGCGATGATACCTCTAGCCTTACCGTTGATTACCACCACGTCAAGCATCTCATGGCGGTTAAGCAATTCGATATTGCCTTTACCCACTTGACGAGACAATGCTGAGTATGCACCCAACAGTAGTTGTTGACCGGTTTGTCCTTTTGCGTAGAACGTACGAGATACTTGAGTTCCTCCGAATGAACGGTTATCAAGCAATCCGCCGTAATCACGAGCGAAAGGAACACCTTGTGCAACACATTGGTCGATGATACTTGAGCTCACTTCAGCCAAACGATGAACGTTTGCCTCACGTGCGCGGTAGTCACCACCCTTTATTGTATCGTAGAAAAGACGGAATGTACTATCACCGTCATTCATATAATTCTTTGCTGCATTGATACCACCTTGAGCGGCGATAGAGTGAGCACGACGAGGACTATCCTGAAAGCAAAGCGCTTTCACTTTATAACCCATCTCCGCAAGAGAAGCTGCAGCTGAAGCGCCTGCCAACCCTGTTCCTACAACGATTACGTCAATACTGCGCTTGTTGGCAGGATTTACGAGGCGCGCAGTGTTTTTATACTTGGTCCACTTCTGATCGAGTGGTCCGTCTGGAATATTTGATTTCAACGTCATGTTCTTATAGATTGACTTGTCGAATTACGTTCATTTATTAGCTAGGCCCCAGATGTACATTGCAATTGGCATCGCAGCGAACACAGCAGGTATAATTACAGAGAAAGCATCCCCAGCAAAAGCGATTGCATTTTTGTATTTACTGTAATTGAATCCCAAAGATTGGAATGCACTTTTGAATCCGTGAAGGAGGTGCCAGAATAGAGAAATACATCCAAGTACATAAACAATCACCACCCAAAGGTGTGAGAATACAAACATCATTTCTCCAAATAGATCCTCATACATGCGAGTTCCGATAAGCATTTCTGGATGTTCAATAGTCAATCCAGTAACACGTGTCTTCAACCAAAAATGGTACATGTGAAGAATGAGGAATAGCAAAAGAAGTGTTCCTAAAAGTGCCATGCTTCTTGAATACCATTTGCTGCTTGCTGATGGTTTTTCATAAGCGTACTTCACCGGACGTGCTGATCTATTTTGAAAATAAAGCATAAGTCCATCAACGATGTGAAGAATCAATCCAGCAAAAAGTCCAATTTCCATGGTGCGAACGATGATGTTCGTTCCCATAAAATGGGCCCATAAATTGAACGTTTTTCCTCCGTCGCCGAAGAAGATTGTTGCATTAATCGCGCAGTGCACGACTAGAAAAGAAATGAGGAAAATCCCTGTTAGGGCCATCCAGAATTTCTTTGTGATTGAAGATTTAAACAAGCCTGAAGCCATAATCATAGAATGTTTTGCGAGGGCGAAAATAGTGCTCAAAACGCTACACACGAATATCAATTTCCATTTAGATACAATCTAGATAGCGGGGTCGTGAGGTAGTGGGGTAGTGGGGTTGCAGGGTTATTGCTTAATTACTTTTTCGGTTAGGGTGCGGCCTTCGCCTTTGATTACCAAATCATATACACCTGAAGCCAATCCACTCGTGGTAATCTCTAGCCGTCCATTGTATAAAACAAAAGGCGCTGCGACCACTCTGCCGTTGGAATCAAACAGCTCAATAGTTTGAATGTTTTTGATGTCATTTGGATAATCCACATACAATTTGTCCAACACAGGATTTGGATAAACGAGCATGCGTGTGGGGGAATCATTAGAATATTCATGTACCGAAACTTGGCTCATATTCTCATCACCGGCCTGGTAAACGGTGTACATGAAAAAACAAACCATCATTTCATCGGTCGTGTTTTCACCTAAAAACACCCATTGAGGGGGATTGTTTGGATTCTCTTCATTTGCAGTCGTGTTATCATAAGTAGCCACCCCATAAAGTCTGCTGCCTGTCGGCACTGGCAATAAGGTTGGAAACTTATAATTGAACTGCCAATGAAAATCATAATTATCCACGTCTATGAAACGAATAGTGTCTTGGTTAGCATCCAAGGCATATACTTTAAATGTCTTTCCTAATAAGTGCATATGAGGAAATACCGAAAGAAAAGACAACGGGACATTAGTAGTCACAGATTCTTCATGAAAAGTACTTATTTCATTCGGTGGAATGATTAACGCTGGTTCCTGCAAACTTGGAGGTCCGTGAAATAAAAGAGGATCATGATAAACTGTTCTAATATTCCCTGCAGGTTTGTATTTCAATCTCATTTTTACGGCAGAAGATTGATCTTGACTTCCAGGTGCGTAATGCACTTCAATAACAAATTTTGCATTCGAAGGAAGAGGAATCGCCAAGTTCTCCGGAAATTCCATGTGTCCCATTCCAGGAACCCATATACCGATTAAAACAGCATCATCACTTGGAAATGAACCTCCTGTGCTCGTCCACCCCACTCCCGGATCTGCATTATCACTCTGTTGCGGCACGCCAGACGGATCATAGAAAGCCAAAACGTGATGCACGATATCTGTATTATCAGGATCGAATTCAACAGAACCGATATAGCGTGTTACTCCGCCGCTCGTTGTTGGAATAAGAAAACTGCGGTACACATCTTCAGAAGAAGTAACGGTATAGTCTGGAATTTCTACTATTTCGTCTGGAGAAGCAATTTGAAATCCATCATTATAGCTTGGCGCAGTAGGGGCCTCGCCGCCACCTTCAGGAAAACCATTATTCACCCAATTTATAATTGCGGTCTTTTCATCTTCGGTCAACACATTTTCATCTACAAAGTGGGTGTAGTTCTCATTAGCTGGCCAAGGTGGCATTGTTCCCTCCTCAATTACGCCAAGACTGGCGTAAGG
>CALRZB010000166.1:0-5667 GCA_943372555.1 Chryseobacterium gleum
CATCTATAGAGCTTTGTGGTAACGTTGATGTTCGAATCGTCCACAAACCCGATTGACTGCGCGATATATAAAAACTAACACCGTAGTCAACTAAGCCGTCTAAAACAGAAGCTGTTGAAGTCCAAATAACAGCGTTAGTTCCATTGGTGCATTTATACAATCGAATTTCATCATTACCAGCATCACCTATTTCTATAAAGTAGCCATTAATGCCTGTAGTAGCTTCTAAATTGCTGTTATTCGAATAAAGCCACACGCGAAGGCGGTTGGTATCTGACGCTCCTAGATTTCTGCGTCCAAGCCAAAAAGACCACTCTTGTTGAGAATCCCAAGTTGCAATTTGTGTAGAAATCTGGCGATCGTCAGCTGCCGCAGAATTCAAACGCATTGTGTGAGTCCTGCCATTCTCAGAGCCTATAAGACCTGATACATCAGAATTATTTACGATTTGAAAACTGCTTGTCTCTCCACCCCAAACGGCAGATGCAGAAAAATCACCATCTCCAAAGGAATCGGTATTATCGAATTCAAAATAAGCTCTATAATTCAACCCGCCGTTACTGTCGTATTGAGTTTCATCACAATCTGTTGTAGTGTTTGAATCTCCTGTATGTGTAATATACATTTCAATAATATATGTTCCGGGCAGAGTCAAACCAGAAATCAAATTCGAGTTGATGTTTGAAGACCAAATCTGATTATTACCACCAACACAAACACCGCAATTATTACAGTTGAAAGCCAAGTTAACATTGGTGAAACTCGGCGCTGCATCGCAAGTGCGATAAACGCGGTAGCTTAAAACAGGCACGCAGGTATTTGATCCCGGATCCTTGTACGTGCATACCTCTGCAAAATTAAATGTGAGATTGCCCCCAGTTGTATATCGACCAAAATAACTTTGATTGAAATCTGCTGCAACTGAAGTAGGATTCAAATCATAAAAAGCACTATTGATTTGAACTCCAGATTTAAAGTGTCCCCAAGCAGCATCAGCATTTAATGACAGAAGTGCACACAACGCGACGAACGCGATTTTCATCTTGCTCATTTGAAAAATGATTGGTTAAAACATTTGTTTAGGTAAGGAAAAACTAAATACGGTGTGAAAATAAGCATTTTACTCTAAAAATTTACAATTCAACCAATTTCCTAATATTGGTCATTAGCTTTGCTAACTCAAATGCAGGATCACCTTATCATAGTAGCTGGAGGCTCGGGAAAAAGAATGGGTACAGAATTGCCCAAACAGTTTCTTGAATTGAATGGAAAACCCATTCTAGTGCATACTATTGAACGATTCTATAATTTTAATAATCAACTGAATATCATCGTTGTTATGAACGAGGAGTACATTGATTATTGGGGTGATTTATGCAGAACGATAGGCCTAAGCATTCCACATCAAGTAGTAAAAGGAGGAAAAGAACGCTTTTTCTCTGTGCTACACGGATTAAACAAAATCCCTGATTCAGAAGGGATTGTAGGCGTTCATGACGCCGTGAGACCTCTTGTCTCAAAACGCACTTTTGTAACCTGTTACGAAAGTGCCCGTATCAATGGCACTGCTGTTCCAGTTTTGCCCGTAAACGACAGTCTTCGATTTGTCGCTGACGGAAAAAATGAAATAGTAGACCGCAGCAAATTTCGGCTGGTGCAAACACCACAGTGCTTTGAAATTTCTCTGCTGAAAAAAGCCTTTCAACAAGGCTACAACCCTAGTTTCACAGACGACGCTTCAGTCGTTGAGTCTCTCGGTGTTGCAATAAATCTTGTTGAAGGCAACAGAGAGAATATCAAAATCACAACCCCGGAAGATCTACGGTTTTGTAGTGCCAACCTAAGTTAATGATTACGGAATTCAAGTAAAATCGTCATGAACAGACTCTTCTTCACCCTTTGGGTAGCTCTTGGCTTACCCTTCACATTGTACGCAACAAATGGCCTCACAGCCTCGCCTCCATTGGCCCCGCCTCCGCCTTGTGCATTCACCGTATTGGATAATTTCAGCGATGGAAATTTCACTTCAAATCCAGTTTGGTCGGGTGAAAATATTGATTGGGATATTCAAAGCTCAACCACAATTGGTTCCGGAACAACAAATACCAATTTACTGCGATTAGACCCTGATAATAATAATGGGGGCTCGTATTATCTTACTACTCCAATTTCTGATTGGCAAGCCGCTCAGGAATGGGCCTTTTGGGTTGGTAGAAGATATCAGTATTCTTCTACTAGTACAGTAGAAATTTGGCTATATGCAAACGAATCGAACTTGGAATCAAACACCGTAGACGGTTATCGATTGATGATTGGTGACGGCAACGGAAGCCATGAAATTCGTCTTCAAAGAATGGTAAACGGTGTCCAATCTGGCACCGACATCATAGTTTCTAGTAGTGTTATTTCAAGCACTCGTAATGACTTTGGTCTTTCAATCCGAGTTGTAAGAAGTGAAACGGGCGGTTGGCAGCTATTTTCTTCAACTATCCCTGTGGCCAATGGTTCTGGTGCATCACCAACCGCAGATCCAACAACGAATACTACAGTGTCGCTTGGCACTGGCACTGATAATACATTTATTCCATCAGGAACAAATTACTTTGGATTCAAAGTAAATATGACATCTGGTCTTACCTCAACAAATAGAAGAACAACAGAATTCGATAATATTCAATTTAAACCCTGCCTACCTAACACGACAGTACAAATTGTATCTTCTTCTTATAGCACAACAGAAACAGCAGGTTCTATAACCATTCCTGTTTCAATCACAAATCCGCATCCCACTTTGGCAACCACTGTGCAATTGGTATTAACAAGTGGAACTGCATCAGCGATTAATAACTATACCACACAAACAATCACATTTCCTGCAGCGAGCGTTACAAGTCAAAACGTAACAATTACAATCACGGATAATGAAACTTGTGAAATAGAAAGTGCATTCACTTTTGCACTGCAAAATCAAGCTGGAGGATATGCAGCACTTCTTGGTACAACAACATCCACGGCACTTGTAATTTCAGACGACGAGTATTACGGCATGACGCTGATGTCTGAAAACTTTGAAAGTGGAAATGCCAATGGTTGGAATACAACTCCAGCAAGCTCTTTCTCAGCATCCACAAATGGACCTATTAGTGGCTCATATTCTCTAAGGCATGTAGACTCTGGACAAACAGCTTCAGGCACAGCATCATGCTCATTTGCCTACGACGGAGCTGGATTGCAAGGATCAGAAACAACTTGGAAATTCAATCTCAATCACTACAATACAGAGCCAAATAGCTCGGACTATATGATCATTTGTTTGACTAATATCAATGATGATATCGCAAATGAAGTTATTGATGGCTATGCCATTACTATCATGCCATTTGGAGGCACACAAGACTTTGTGAGATTATGCAGAACAGAGAATGACATGCTTTATCCTATCTTGACTACAAGCCTTGATTGGGGAACAGCACAAGGTGAAGTTGGATTTCAAATCACACGCGATGCAAATGGCGTTTGGAATTTGAAAATGGACTTAGATGGCGACTTTAATAATCTCGTTGATTATGGATCTGTAACCAATACATTCTGGGATCATACAGGATATTTCGGCGCATTCTACGCCTACAATACTTCTACAAAAGGAAAATTTAGTATCGACGATATCACCATTGATCAAAGCAGTTGCGCAGTAACATATTATTCCCAAGCAACGGGAGAAAATGATGATGTTATTTGGGCTCCACAGCCAGTTGGAACAGCTCAAGCTATTACTTCAGGACCATTTACAAGTCTCGTAGTGCAAGCAAATCACGTAGTTGATATCGCGCAAACTTTAAAGTGCAACGACCTCACAGTAAATGCTAATGGAACATTGAACGCAAACACGAATCAAGTTTCATTGCTAGGTCAATTCTTGAATAATGGAACCTTTAATGCGGGCACATCTACTTTCCGATTTATTGGAAATGCAGTGCAATCAATCGGAGGAACAGGCGCTACAACATTCAATAATATTGAACTAGAAAATGCCGCAGGATTAACTGCAAATATTCCAGTTTCGTTGAAAGGTCAATTGCGTCCAATTGAAGGAACGTTTAATACTAACAATCAGCTAACGTTGATCTCCAACCTTCAAGGTTCTGGATCAATAGGTAGAATCTATTCAGGAGCAGATGTAATTGGACAAATCACAATGCAGCGTTTTGTGCCACAAGCACCGCAGCATTATGTTTATCTTACTAACCCTATTCTGAATCAAACTATTCAAAACTGGAATGATGATATTGTCACGACTGGTTTCCCTGGCTCTGATTATCCTTCATATAATTTTATGAGTTTGTATACCTACAACGAACCTGTTGCTGGTAGCAAAAACACCGGTTGGACAGGTGTTACAAACGTAACAGACGCAATGGATCCGCAAGCGGGATACATTGTATACATGAATGCCAACGCTGCTACTATTTCAATGAGTGGTGACTTTCAAAAAGGTAATGTAAACGTTCCACTTGATTACACAGATGTTGAACCAGGAACAGGAAGTTTAAATCCTGATGGTTGGAATTTGGTTGGTAACGTATATCCATGCGCTATCGACTGGCAAGCATTGCATACTGCGAGTACTTCATGGGTTACAGGCAACAGCACATACTATGTCTACAATGCCACAGAATCAAATTATAGAGCATACAACGCTTCTTCTCAAGGTGGTACTGCAAACAGATATATTGCAAGTGGTCAAGCATTCTTTATTCAAGCTACTGGTTTAAATCAATCGCTTCAATTTACTGAATCTGCGAAATCCACTTCTGACGCCGCTTTCCAAAGAAATACAGATGAATCAATGCTCGTGCGCTTAAACCTTACAAAAGGAACAATGACGGATGAAGTATTATTCACAATTATGGATGATGCTACAGGTGCGTTTGACGTAGCATACGATGCACTTAAGTGGGATAGCCCAGTAGCAACAGCTCCAGAGCTTGCAATATTAGGAAGTGATAGCGTGAAAATGTGTATCAATACAATCAACGCTTTTGAAGAATCCATTTCATTCCCACTATTCGTAGAAATGCCTGCAGCTGGTGACTATACATTCTCGGTATCCGAAGTTTTAAACCTTCCAACAGGTGTATGTATTACAATTCAAGATCTTGAAACTGGAATCACAATTCCTATGCTTCAAGGCGAAACTATTACTTTGAATACAACTGCACCATACGCTGGATATCGACTTGTAATCAACATGAACGCACCACTTCATGTAAATGCGCTTGATGCAACTTGCAATGGCAATGAAGACGGGGCAATTGAAATTAACTCAGCAATAGAAGGTTGGACTGTGTTGGCGCAAGATGTTTTTGGCAACGTTCATTACGCTACCGATGGAACTATCTCGGGTCTTCCTGCTGGCGATTATAGTGTGACATATGAAAACGTAGACGCTATGTGCATCGCAGCTTCTATGGGTGTAACTATTTCTCAACCTGAAATAATCAGCGCTGAAATTCAATCAACAATTGATTACTGTAATAGCGGTGTTTCTGGACGTATTGAAATGATTACGAGCAACACTGAAAACTTCAATTACACACTGATAAATGCTGATGGCGCTGTCATTACTAGCGGATCTTCTGCAGATTCATATTTAATGATTTCTGATCT
>CALRZB010000167.1:0-5613 GCA_943372555.1 Chryseobacterium gleum
GCTCTGGCGTAACAACCAAGGTGGACCACCCTTCTGCAACATGAATTTCTGCCAACTCTTGCGCATAGGATGTATGACCAGGTGCGGTAACGATTACATAGTCAATGTTGGAAAGACCATGAAGATCTTGATTTGTTACAGAACCTCGTGGAACTGGCGTTAGATATCCAGCATTTGCAAACGCGATGAATTCTCGAAGAACAGAAGTTTCACTTTTCCAAGAAACATTTGCTCCCGGTGTAAAGGCTATTTTTTCTGGTTGAATTGGATTTGTCACATCCCAGATTGTCGCGACATTATTCGCAGAGGACAATTGGAATTCGGTAATTGAACCCGGCAATACATTTCGAGCGTCTCTGAATCGCATTTGATTTCCAGTCATTGCGAGATTTCGGATCACACCGACGCGGAGATAATCAATCCATCCTTGGGATTCTGAATTGAATTTTTGAAAGTTAACTCCGACGGTAACAGCCGATCCTGATGGAGTAAAAGTCAATCCTGCTTCTTCCAGATCGGCCACAGCGCTTGTGGTGTTGTCGCTCACTGGGCTTGTTAGCGTGGAAATAGGTGATCCTCCGACATTGAAGGTAAAATTGCTGGCTCCACCAATGGAACGCACAGCCACTGAGTAATCGAACCTAGCTGGGTCAGTGGTCATGTTTGGGAATGAAAAAGTGTAATTCGCCGAAGTGTTTACTTCGAACGCATCACCAAAAAATTCGCGACCTGATTTATTGATATTGTATAGATCGTTTTCAATGAATTGAAAGTCTTGAAATGTTGTTGCCGTTTGAGTGGAAACTTCTGCAGGTGCGGTTTGATTCGCTATGCGCAGAGGATCTGAATCATCAATTCGGATAAAATAATAAGCTGAGTCTGAATAAAAATGTTTTTCGTGTTGCCAGGTTTGATTTGACCCTGAACCGGCAAGATTCCAAGAATCCGCTCCTTTTCCGTAAAAAAGAATGAAATCGTTGTTGTTGAAAGTGCCATCTTGCTCACCCTCAATGTATATGGCGTTCTTTTGAAGGTCGTCGTATCTAAAAAGACTATTTTCTTCAGGAAGCAAGGTTCCTCCATTTCCGTAAATATTAATCGAAGCTGGATTTAGTTCATCAACATTGACCCCAAGTGATGTTAGGAGATTTTTATCAATTCGATATACCCCGTCACGGGCAATAGCAATTTTGTACCAGCTCCCTTCAGAAAGAGCGGAATGGTCTGCAAATGAGAGAGTTCTGTTGTTGCTGAAGCTAGTTTCCTGTGTTTCAATATCGATAGAGAAGGAGGTGAGTCGCTCAATCGCACCATTGCGCATTCGGAGGGGCAATACCTTGACAACTAGGTAAAAGCGATCGTCTCCTTTGAATGCCTCGGCAGAAACTTGCCAATCATCAGAAAGATTTCTTTTTATTTCATTTGATAAAAGATTTTCGGGACAATTTGTAACCTCTTGGGCCGAAAAACGGTATCCATTGACGGTGACGTACTTTTTTAAAACCTTTTGGTCGACGAAAAATGGGGTTTGGTCCGCATTTTCTGAGAGAAATTCTTGTGTGAAATACAACTCATCACCTGAAGACTCGGTCTTGGTGAGTAGGTCTTTCCACGAGATTATCCCATTGATATTCAATGAGTTTTGAGCGAAAGAAAGAGCTGGTAGAAGCGTGAGAAGGAGGCAATAAAGTGATTTAATCATGACAATTCAAAGGGATAAAGCAACGGCACTAACTTAATACGAGTCTTGATATTGTAGGTCCTAAAAAATTTTTTGTGGACAAAAATGTTGTAATATTGCTAATTCATTTTTTACCCCAAGTAAAAATCGTGAGAATGAAAAAAAGTTTATTCTGTCTTTTCGCTGCTATCACTGTCTCTACTCAGGTGTTGGCTCAAGATCCTGAGTTCACTCAGTTCTACTCCAATCCTCTGTACTTAAACCCGGCATTTGCTGGTACTGCTCGTTGCCCTCGTATGGTGATGAACTACCGCAATCAATGGCCTTCGCTATCGGGTTCTTTTGTAACTACTAGCGCTAGTTATGACCAACACGTAGAAACAATCCAAGGTGGATTGGGTCTTATTGTTGTGAATGACCGTGCGGCGCAGAGCACATTGAATACGACTACCTTCAGTGGTATCTATTCTTATCAGCAAGCAATTACCCGCAAGTTTTCAATCAAGGCGGGTTTTCAAGCAACGTATTTCCAGAAGTCGCTTGACTGGAGCAAACTAACTTTTGGCGATATGATCGACTCAAGAAAGGGCTTCATTTATGAGACACAAGATATTCCAAGAGGTGGTACCGTGAAAAACGTAGACTTCTCTGCTGGTATCCTCGGTTTCAGCGATGTGATATATGGTGGTTTTGCAGTGCATCACCTCAACGAACCTAATGAGTCGTTGATCGTAGGTACTAGCCGCCTTCCAATGAAATTTACTGCTCACGCAGGTGCTGTTATTCCAATTCAGAAAAAGCGCCGTGATGCAGAAGCAACGCTTTCCCCAAATGTGCTTTACAGAAGACAGGGAGAATTCCAACAACTTAATCTCGGTATGTATGTGACCAAAGGTCCTATCGTTGCCGGTGTTTGGTTCCGCGGATTGCTCTTCGGTGAATCATACCGTGATGCATTCATCACTACTTTGGGAATTCAGACGGATGTGATTCGTTTTGGATATAGTTACGATGTAACTGTATCTGAGCTTACACCTGCTACTGGTGGATCTCACGAGGTTTCTCTAACAATCAATTTCGATTGTAAAAAGAAAAAACCGAAGTTCCGCACAATAGCTTGCCCATCTTTCTAGTTATCGAACAACGTTTTAGACCAGTATACAAATTAGGAAAATCAAGAAATCATGAAATCGATAGCAAACAAATTGACAGTTGTCGCTCTATTAGGAGCCGCTGCATTTTTGAGCTCTTGTGAAAAGTCGAATTCTGGAGCGACCGGTTGGAACTATAATGATCCAAAAACCGGTGGTTACGAAAGACCAGAATACATCGAGCAAGAGACAGGTCCGGGCCTCGTATTGGTTGAGGGTGGTACCTTCACAATGGGCCGCGTTGAAGATGATATGAATTTTACTTGGGATAATATCCCTCGTCGTGTTACTGTATCTTCATTCTATATGGATGAAATTGAAGTAACAAACCAATATTGGAGAGATTACCTGCACTGGTTACAAATGGTTTATGGTGACTCTTACCCAGAGATTATCAATAAAGCGTTGCCAGATACTTTGGTTTGGCGCGAGAAAATGGAGTACAACGAACCACTCGTGGAACTTTATCTTCGTCACCCAGCTTATGGCGACTACCCAGTAGTTGGTGTTAACTGGCTTCAATCAAATGACTATTGCGCTTGGAGATCTGATCGTGTAAACGAGTTGATCCTGATTCGTGAAGGTCTTTTGGTGGCTAATCCACAAACTCAATCAGATGGTGACCATTTCACTACTGATGCTTACCTAAACGGTCAATACGAAGGTGAAAAAGCAGCTGATGGTGTGGTAAACCTAAGTCCTAAAGGTGCTTCTGAGTTCCGCAACGTGCGCGTCGAAGATGGAGTGCTTTTGCCACGTTACCGCCTTCCTACTGAAGCAGAATGGGAATACGCTGCAATCGGTCTAATCGGTAACTCCTACCAAGAATTGATCACAGATCGCCGTACTTATCCATGGAACGGTCACTATGTGCGTAACGATGACAACGGTGGTAGGTTCTTCGGCACAATCCGCTCGAACTTCGTTCGTGGATCGGGTGACTATATGGGGGTTGCGGGTTACTTGAATGATGCTGCGGAGATTACAGCTAATGTTTATGCTTATCCTCCGAACGATTACGGATTGTATAACATGTCTGGTAACGTTTCTGAGTGGGTTATGGACGTTTATCGCCCATTGTCTGCTGAGGATAAATCTGAATTCCGTCCTTTCCGTGGTAACGTTTACCAAACTAAGGTTCTTAACTCAGACGGAACTGTAGCTGATAAATACGACTACAACGTTTATGATATCGAAGGTGTATCTAAATTCTTGACTGAATACCAAGTGCAAGCTGGTACTAAGTTGACTGATGCAGATATGACACTTATCGATCAAGGTCTTCAAAAGATCGAACAAGCTAAAGAAAAAGAGAAAGAGCGTAAAATCGACGAAGCGCAAGCTTTGATGCAAGAAGTAATGGACGGGGTAACCAACTCGGATTCTCCAATCGCTCCAGACCTTCGTGATGGAATCGCTGATTATATTGAAAATACTGCTGGTGATATGCGTATGCGTGACGTTAACGTGGAAGAGAACATCGACCGTCGTAACTACCGCAAAGCAGACAACATCGACTACCTCGATGGTGACCTCGCAAGCAGCAATGAATATGCTGACGATTCTTATGCAGATGACCAAAACCGTATGTACGAATGGGGACAAACTACTCTCATCAATAACCGCGCACGTGTTTATAAAGGCGGTAACTGGAGAGACCGCGCATACTACACCATACCTGGAACACGCCGTTTCCTAGACGAACGCCGCTCTATGGCTACGCTTGGATTCCGTTGTGCTATGACCCGTGTGGGTAGCCCAGCTGGTATCGGTGCTCGTAACGACAAATAATTTTTCTATCAATATAATTAACCCTCGTATCCTAGTTGATGCGAGGGTTTTTTATTTTTGGCCTATGCTTCAACCTTTGTTTGACCACTTTCTGAAATACAGAACTGTTACCACCGACACGCGTAACATCACTCCACATTCAATTTATTTTGCTCTAAAAGGCGAACGTTTCAACGGCAATCTCTTTGCTCAACAAGCATTGGATAGCGGATGCGATTTTGCTGTGGTGGATGAAGAAGTGGAATCAAAAGATCCACGAATTATTCGGGTGGATGATGCTTTGAAGGCAATGCAAGATCTCGCATTGATGTATCGCCAATCGTTGACTATTCCTTTCTTGGCTATTACTGGTAGCAATGGAAAAACAACAACTAAGGAATTAATTCACGCTGTTCTTTCAAAAAAATATAAAGTGCACGCGACGAAAGGCAATTTGAATAATCATATTGGCGTGCCGCTCACACTTTTGTCTATTCCTGCGGATGCGACTTTTGCTGTAGTAGAAATGGGCGCGAACCATCAACGTGAAATTGATAGCTATTGTCAATATGCATTGCCTGATTTTGGTTTGATTACCAATATCGGAAAGGCCCATTTGGAGGGCTTTGGCGGAGTGGAAGGCGTGAAGAAGGGAAAGCGCGAACTCTATGATTTCGTATCGAAAAGAGGAGGGAAGGTTTTTGTAAATTCCGAACTCGCCAACTTGTATGAAGTTTCGCAAGGAATGGATAAAATCCCTTACGGCTTTGAGACGGGAGATTTCAAATTGAAAATTACAGGCGAGGATCCATTTCTTCGTTTTGAATATGCGGTCGATGGTAAGACATACACCGTCAATAGCAAATTGAGCGGTGCTTATAATCTTTACAATTTCGCATCGGCCATTGTGGTGGGAAATTATTTTGGAGTAAGTCCCGAAGCTCAAGTAGAAGCCATGGAAGGCTATGATCCGGATAACAATCGTTCGCAGATTGTGAAGACGGAAAAGAA
>CALRZB010000168.1:0-5594 GCA_943372555.1 Chryseobacterium gleum
AGATCATACGTTGGGCAATGCTGGAGCGCTTTTCGCTTCTGCTCATGGGGCGAAATACCTCGAAAAACACTTCACGCTTCGAAAGTCATTCCAATATGAAACTGAAAAAGCTCACTTGGGCTCAATGGATATGAATGACTTGATGGAAATTAAGCAAACTGCTTTTGAATTCGAAAGAATCAGACAGGTGCTTAATATGGATAAATAAAATGCTGCACGAAGCACTTTCTCTTACCAAACGATGTTTATCATCCCGTAAAAGGGATCGAGAAGAGATGCTCGCAGGCAAATGTCTTGCAGAAAATATGTCTTATCGGTTGGATAGTTCCGCCGCAAACGACCGATTGGTCGGATTTAAAGAGACTTTCAGAATATTAAAACGAATGAACAGCATGGGCGATTGCGCTCATGCTGTGAAGTCGTTTTCAAAGTCAAGTACCGCAGTTCTTTCTGGTGCATTTTCAAATGAAAATCTAATCATTGAATATGTATCCAAATCAACAGACGCCACCCCAGATTATTTTATTTCGCGAGATTTGTTGGGAGGCAAATTCGCAAACAAAAATCAAGGTTTGTTAAGATGGTTTTTGTTCGCTTTTGTAATTTCGTTGAAATGTTTTTTCTCAACTAAAAGAGCAAATCAAGCGCTTATAATCAGAGAAGTAGCCGAGCTAGCTTGGCTTTTAAATTTTCTAAAGAAAAATGAGATAACACATCTCTACAATTTTTTTCCCTACGAAAAGGACGCGAATCTTATCTCTTTGGGATGCCGGACTCAAGGTATTCGAACAACGTTGATACCTTCAAGTGGTCCGCTAAAATTGCACAATCACACAATGATTGCGGATGAAGTAGTTTTTGTTACTCCTTATCATTTTGAAGAGTACAATGCTGGGTTAAAAGATACTATTATTTGTGAAAAAATCTTGAAATGGATTCCCGAAAAAGGATACACTTACATCGCTCGATATACCGAAAAATCATTTGAAGAAAAGAAATTTGTTCTCGGCTATTATTCTCATGGGAGCTGGCTCCGAAATGCACAAGGTCATGCCGCTGATGGATTGAATTTGTTCGAATCCGAAGAACGCGTATTGCGAGATTTAAAGAAATTCTTAGAAGAAGATCCACGCTTTTCTTTGGTCGTTTTTACTCACCCAAGGGAGCGAATTTCTAGCATCATTTCCGAAACGGAACGTTACTATGCTGCGAGATTACCACAAAATCAATTTACTCTAGCCAATAGCAAAACCAAGACTGCCGAGGCATTTGAAACGATTGATATTGCCGTTGCTGCATATTCATCCATAGTGTATGAAAGATTATTCTGCGGCTTTAAAATGATTATTGGAACCGAAGGAATAGACGGATTTCCATTGAAAAATTCTAGTCTCGAAAAAATAAGTTATCTAGGATATGACAGCATGAAGTCAATGCTTTTGAGCTATAGTGATTTGTCTAAGGAAAATTTCTTTGAGCAACTAGGCTTAACGGAATATAGATACACATCTTATCCTCAATGGTCATGAAAGTACTCGCAATTTTAACGCGCTTTAAACACCACGGTGAACACTCCGGATATAAACAGATATTGAAATATATCAAACCAACATTTGAGCTTGGAATCAATGAAGACGACGGAGCAGAGGTAGGCAAGTTGAAATCGAAATACCAATGGCTGTTTGAATGGGAATCACTCCGATACAGAAATCATGTGGATATTGTGCATGTGATGTACGGTGAAGATTATTTGAGGTTTTCTCCTTATTTGTTTCGAAAAACACCTATTGTGGCTACGTTTCATCAACCTGCTGCATCTTTAGAGAGAGAAGTGTTGAGAGGAGATTTGAGAGGGAAGGTAGGTCGCCTCACGCATCTTTTCACAAAAAATAGATTTGATAAATTATCTGCAGCTATAGTTACAGAAAAGTCTCAAAAGCTGGTTTTAAGTAAAGTGATGGACGAGCATAAAATCCATGTTATTCCCCTTGGTGTTCATCTATCTCATTTCGTCGAAGCGGCCCAAGGTTTTGCACTCGATGGAGTTAAGCAAAATCCCAATCAAATAGTTACTATTGGCAATTGGCTTCGCGATTGGGACATGTATAAAGCGGTGGTAAAGCAATGTGCATTGACCCATCCAGATTGGGAGTTTCATCTGGTAAATCGCAGGATTGAAAGGCCCTTGCGTGACGAACTAAATTCTCTCGGCGTGGTTTTTCACGATAATATTTCGGATCAAAACTTGAAAAAATTGATCTACACAAGTTCAGTCCACTTCTTGCCTGTGCTAGAAGCAAGCGGCAATAATGCTCTTTTCGAGAGTCTGGCGCTTGGTTGCCGTATAGTATTGACCGATGTATTTAAGTGGGATTTTTTTATCAAGAATCCCGCTGTAGTCCTTCATCCAAAAGGAGATACAGACAATACAATAGAAATTTTGAAGTCACTCATGATGATGTCTGAAATCGAAAAGGAAAAAGTTTCCGACCTTTGCAGAAGTGTTTCGAAGAAGTATGATTGGGAAGAGGTGGCAAATCGAACACTTGAGGTGTATAAATCTTTACTAAAAAAATGAGAATAGCAATATTCGGCCTCGGTTACGTAGGCGTAGTTAATATGGCGTGCTTTTCGAAGCTTGGCCATACCGTTTGGGGTTGTGACGTGAAATCACAAAAAGTAGATTCTATAAAAAATGGAATCAGTCCCATCCACGAGCCTGGAGTTGATGAATTGCTTCAGCAAGGTCTTGCTTCTGGCTTAGTCAATGCCAGTACCAATGCAAAAGAAGTGTTGGACAATGCTGATATCGCTTTGATTTGTGTTGGCACACCAAGTGCAGGTGATGGTAAAGTCAATCTGGACTACACAATCAATACTACCCTTGATTTAGTTGATTATCTCAAACAAAACGACAGAGAATTTACAATTGTCTATAGAAGTACAATTCCTCCAGGAACTATTGAGGATAATGTTCTTGGTCATTTCGAAAATTGGGGCGGCAAGCATAAACCAAAAGTGGCTTTTCTCCCAGAATTTTTACGAGAAGGAACAGCTGTAAAAGATTTCTTTAATTGCTCCAGGATTGTAGTAGGTTCAGAGGGAGAGGAACCCAAGGAATTGAAAGAACTCCTTTCATTCGACACGAATATTCCGCTTGTATTTACTGATTACAAAACAGCGGAGTTTGTGAAATATGTGGACAATGCTTTTCATGCAATGAAAATTGCATTTGTAAACGAGATTTATTCTCTTGGATCTTCTTTCGGAATTGATGTCCAAAAAGCAAACGATATCTTCTTAATGGACACCCATTTGAATGTGTCTAAAAATTATTTGCGTCCAGGATTGCCTTTCGGAGGTTCTTGTCTACCGAAGGATTTAAGAGCAATTCAATACTTTGCTAAAACCAATAATGTGCAAATGCCTGTTATCGGAAACATCATAAATAGCAACACTATGTTGCTCGATAGCATGCTCGAAAAGATTATTGCGAAAGGAGCAAAGAGTGTGAGCCTTTATGGTCTCACGTTTAAAAGCGGCACAGATGATGTGCGTGAAAGTCCTATGCTAAGGCTCTTATACTCTATGGTTGAAAAAGGAATAGATGTAAAGGTATTTGATCATGATATCAATTTAACTTCTCTTAGAATAGAACATGCAGCAGTTGTGAAACACGTGGTATCTGATGCAGATCAAGCCTTTTCAACCGCAGAAGTTATTATTGTTTGCAAAAAAGGATTCGAGGATTATTCAAGTTCGGTGAACAAAAACGCCTATCTATTTAATTTCTATTCATTGAAAAATTTCAATCTCCCAAACTCACAGGAGATGCTTTACTCATGAGACTTCTCGTTTTAACCGATGGTATTACTCCTTTTGTGACAGGGGGCATGCAGAAACATTCTGCTAATCTTGTGAAGTATTTGATATTGCGTGGACATGAAATAACCTTAGTTCACTGTGTTACTGGAAAGGAAAAGATTCCCACTCAAGATGAGATAAGGGATTCATTAGAGCTTTCCGGAAATGAATTATTGACTACAAAGGGCTATCGTTTTCCCAGCCTAGGCAGTATGCCTGGCCATTATCTTAAAGAGTCATATGCATATTCAGCAAAAATTTATAAAGACTATTCTTCACAAGTAAATGATTTTGATTTCATTTATGCTAAAGGTTTTTGTGCTTGGTCTTTCATTGAAAAAAAGAAGAAAGGCCAGAAGATGCCGCCAATTGGAGTAAAGTTTCATGGCTATGAAATGTTCCAACGACTCAATGGGTTTTCTCAGAAAGTTCAGGCTTGGTTGCTTCGAGGTGCCGTTAAATGGAATAATAGGAATGCTGACTATGTGTTTTCTTACGGTGCCGGTATCACTGAAATTATAGAATCTATAGGGGTTTCCAATAATGCCATAATTGAAATTCCCAGCGGAATAGACAATTCTTGGCTTGTAAAATCGAATACTCAACGCGATGGTGCTTTTCGATTATTATTTATAGGTCGCTATGAATTGAGAAAGGGAATTGAAGATTTGAATAAAGTAATATCTTCCTTGCCCATCTCAGAAAATGTCGTTTTTGATTTTATTGGTGAAATTCCAATATCCAAGCGAATCAAACGAGCTGATGTCACTTACCACGGGATTCTTAAAGAGGCTGTCTTGATTAAAGCCATAATGGATCAAAGTGATGTTCTCATAGTTCCTTCCCACTCCGAAGGTATGCCCAATGTTATTCTTGAGGGAATGTCTCGCGGCTTGGCAGTTATCGCTACCAATGTAGGTGCAGTAAGGGCTTTAGTGAACAATGAAAACGGTTATCTAATTGAAGCACTCAGCGAAGACCAACTGCGCTCTGCGATACAAAAAGCTGTCGATAATGGCAGAAAAGATGCTTTTGAAAAAGGATCTAAGGCATTACAAATGCTAAACGACAATTTCAAATGGGATAAAATAGCCGAAGAGACTGAGAAACAGCTTGCGGTTCGTCTGGGAGTTTAACTACTTTTGTGCACCTTGGCAACAAAATGAGCAGTACCACTAAAGTTTACTTTCCCAATCTGAATGGATTGCGCTTCTTTGCCGCATTGGCAGTAGTTATCACGCATATTGAGCTGTTTAAATTATTCCTTGGATATGAAGGTATTTGGATTAATCACGAATGGCTTTCTCATCAAGTTCCTCTAATTCCAGTTTTAAAGGGTGAAGTTCATTGGTTGAGTCCTTTTGTTTCGAATAGCGGCGGGATTGGTGTAGTTTTCTTTTTCGCTTTATCAGGTTTTCTGATTACGTATTTGCTTTTCGTTGAAAATGAAGTGCAAAAGTGTATTTCAGTGAAAGCTTTTTATATCCGAAGAATTTTAAGAATTTGGCCACTCTACTATTGGCTGGTCATTTTGGGTTTTGTTATTCTACCCTTTTTCACCCTTTTTGATGTTCCTGATCAAGCTGTGAACCTTACCAAACACTTCTGGCCAAATCTTCTATTCTTCATTTTCTTCGTTCCCAATGTTGCCTTTTCAATGTTCACTCACGCGGTTCCAAACGTCGGACAATTGTGGTCTATTGGAGTCGAAGAACAGTTTTATCTTATTT
>CALRZB010000169.1:0-5510 GCA_943372555.1 Chryseobacterium gleum
TAAACGAACATCACAAAGTAGCTTTGGTTGTAAATAACCTATTGAATCGGGAATATGCGATACGACCTTTGGCAATAGAAGAACCGCGCCTAACAACCGTGCAATACATATTCAATTTCTAAGATGAAAATAATTGGAATCATTCCCGCGCGATACGGAAGTTCTCGTTTTCCAGGAAAACCACTAGTTGATATTTGGGGCAAACCCATGATATTACGTGTTGTGGAGCGCGCAGAGGCCAGTAAATCGCTTTCAGAAGTGATTGTGGCAACGGATGACGTGAGAATTGCAGAAGTGGTTTTAAAGGCAGGAAAAAAGGTCGTAATAACTTCCGAAGAACACCCAAGTGGAACAGATAGATGTCTTGAGGTAGTTGAAAAATTGGGTGTTTCTGTGGATGCAGTCATCAATATTCAAGGTGATGAGCCTTTTGTAAAGCCTGAACAGATAGATCATTTGGCAAGGATGATCTCAGAGCCCCAAACTCAGATTGCAACCCTGGCAATCAAAATAGAGGACCCAAATTGGTTGGGCGATCCGAACAAAGTGAAGGTGGTTTTTGATAAAAATGGCAAAGCACTCTACTTCAGCCGTCAAGCTATTCCTTTTGTGAAGAATTTGGATCAAAGAGATTGGTTGAATAAGCTTGATTATTTTAAACATGTTGGCTTGTATGCCTACAAAACCAGTGTTCTCAATGAGATCTGTGAGTTGAAGATATCGAGTTTTGAACAAGCAGAATCACTCGAACAATTGCGCTGGTTGCAAAGTGGGTACTCGATTTTTGTAGGTGTAACTCGCTGGGAAACACCTGCGATTGACTCACCGGCAGATTTGGATGCTCTATTAAAGTCCAGTGAGAGTTCGTACTTGTAAACAATTTTGTATCTTCGCCACATGCGTTTGCAGGCATTCATAGTAGAATTATTGTTCGATCACGATTGTGTGATTGTCCCCGGTTTTGGAGGATTGGTAGCGAATTATCGCTCAGCCCGACTCAACCGTGTCTCGCATTTGATACATCCGCCTTCAAAACACGTTGGATTTAATAGAAACCTCATTCAAAATGACGGTCTTCTTGCAAATCACATTTCTATAGCTCTTGGAATCAATTACAAAGAGGCTCAAGCAAAAATCGAAGAAGAAGTTTTGGAGTTCAAACGATCTCTAGCAACCGAAGGTCGATTGGTTTGGGAAAAAATTGGTGTTTTCTTCAATGATAAATCAGGCTACTTGCAATTCATTCCAGAGGATCAAGAGAATTTTCTTTTGGAGTCTTTTGGTCTAACTTCAATACAGCTTAAGCCCATTGCGGTTGAGTTGCCAATAGAAGAAAAGGAAGAAACA
This sequence comes from Chryseobacterium gleum, assembly GCA_943372555.1. Lineage (GTDB taxonomy): Bacteria > Bacteroidota > Bacteroidia > Flavobacteriales_D > Sanyastnellaceae > JAIXWP01. Next base: position 1,348 of record CALRZB010000169.1, read on the forward strand.
GCTGTCGAAGAAATGCCTGAAGTTGTAGCCGGACAAAAAGGAATAAGTCCTTGGAAAGTGGCTGCGGCTATCGCGATTCCAATTGGTTTAGCTGCTGCGTTTTTAGTTGGGGGTCGTGTTAGTGGGAATCAATTGAATTTTGCTTCGTTGAATCCATTTTCAACAGAGCAAATCACTACTCCATATCGCATGTTAGCTCCTATGGATAGAGAAGACGTAACCACTATAAATGAATCTGGATTTGAAAAAGCAATCAAAGACTCTTCTTCTGTTGATGTGCTTAGCTATGATTTTGTGAGAGACGAGGCATCTGCTCAAGGCATTCGTGTTGTTGTAAATCGAAAGATGATTGCGCCAGCAGAAACAACAGCTACATCAAAGGATAATCCTGTTGTAGTAGACGTTACTTCTCAGCGCGCGTTTGATGTTATCGGAGGTGCTTTCATGGTGGAAGAAAATGCAACACGTCTAGTATCGGAATTGAAGTCAAAAGGATATGATGCTCATATTGCTGGTAAGCGAGGTGCTCTTCATCTTGTTGCATTTGGCTCATACAGCACTCGCGCTGAAGCTGCGAAAGCATTGACAGACATCAAGTCGAAAGAAGGAAAAGGTGCTTGGATCAAGCGTAATTAATCATACTATTTTATGGGAAATGTGAAAGTTCGCAATGTCATTTTTGACTTTGGAGGTGTATTATTTGAAATTGATTATCACGCTCCAGTGCGAGAATTCAAAAAGATAGGTTTCGAAAATTTTGAAGAAATTTATTCTCAAGCATCACAATCACAATTATTTGACAAAGCTGAAACTGGAAAAATTTCTAACGAAGATTTTTACAAAGAAATAAACTCTTATTGTCCCACTGCTTCAAGAAGTGAAATAGTGGAAGCGTGGAATAGTATCTTACTGCATTTGATGCCTGAAAAGGTAGATGTTGTGACGAAGACCAAGGAAGCGGGAATGCGCGTTTTTCTTTTAAGCAATACTAATGCTATACACGTAGCGGAATTTGAAAGAATGATTGATGAGACTTACGGTCTTTCAAAATTCAAGTCCTATTTTGAAAAGGTATATTACTCAAATGAAATAGGTTTGAAAAAACCATATCCCGAGACGTTTCTAGAGGTTTGTAAATGGAATGATTTAGATCCGTCAGAAACACTTTTTATCGATGATTCATTGCAGCATGTGGAGGGCGCAAAAAAAGCCGGACTCCAAGTTGCTCACTTGAAATCCGACTATACATTAGAGCAAATTTTTGCTGATTTTATTCTTTGATGCCAGCGAGATCAAGCATGAATGCATAATCTAGTGCAATCTCTTTTAGATATTCGAAGCGACCACTTTTTCCGCCATGTCCCGCATCCATGTTGCACCACATAATGAGCATGTTGTTGTCTGTTTTCAACTCTCTCATTTTCGCCATGTATTTTGCAGGTTCCCAATATTGAACTTGGCTATCCCAATAGCCTGTTGTAACTAAAATATTTGGGTAGTTTTTCTTTTCAATATTATCATACGGCGAGTATGATTTCATATAGTCGTAGTACGTTTTGTCTTTTGGATTTCCCCATTCATCAAATTCGAAAGTGGTAAGAGGAATCGATTCATCAAGCATAGTGGTAACAACATCCACGAATGGTACTGCTGAAATAACACCTCTCCACATATCAGGAGCCATATTTGTTATAGCACCCATCAGCAAACCGCCAGCGCTGCCGCCCATTGCAAAGAGTTTGTCTTTTGCCGTATATTTATTTTCTACTAAGAACTTTCCGCAGTCAATGAAGTCTGTAAACGTGTTTATTTTTTTCAAAAGTTTACCATCTTCATACCATTGACGTCCCATTTCTTGTCCACCTCTGATATGGGCAATTGCGAATACAAATCCACGGTCCAAAAGCGAAAGACGAGTTGAACTAAATGTAGCGTCAATAGAGTATCCATAGCTGCCATAAGCATATAGAAGTGTTGGAGCGCTGCCATCAATTTTGAATCCTTTTTTGTACACCAAACTTATTGGAATCATGGTGCCATCTTGTGCTTTCGCATACAATCTTTCGCTGATATAGTCGCTCGAATTGAATGTGCCCACGACTTCTTGCTGCTTAAGTAAAACACGCTCTTTAGTTGACATATTAAAATCAAATGTCGATGGAGGTGTGGTAAGAGATGTGTACGAGTAACGAAGAATTTCAGTGTTGAATTCTGGGTTTGCTCCAACGCCTGCAGAGTATGCTGGGTCAGGGAATTCCATGTAGTATTCATTCGAGTTATCCCAACGAATAATTCTCAATTGTGTAAGCCCTTCAGTTCTTTCATCCACTATCAAAAAGCTATTGAAGATTGTAATACCTTCTAGCAAAACGTTATCACGGTGCGCAATTATTTCTTTCCAATTTTCTTTAGAAGTGCCATCCACAGAGGTTTCCATTAATCTGAAATTTTTCGCATTCCAGTTGGTTACAATGTAGAATTTGTCGCCATAATGATCAATCCCGTATTCGTGATTTCTTTCACGAGACTGAATGATTTTGAACTCTCCTTTTGGGTTGCTTGCTTCAAGAACTCTGTACTCAGTTGAAAGTGTTTGATTACTTCCAATCACCATGTATTTTTTGCTTTTTGTTTTGTAAACAAAGCAAGAAAACTCTTCATCTTTTTCTTCAAAAACCAACACATCTTTTTCTTGGGAAGTTCCAAGTTCATGACGCCATACTTGGCTGTCGCGAAGAGTATTTGGATCCTTTTTGGTGTAAAAAATAGTCTTGTTATCATTTGCCCATGAAGCCCCACCTGATGTACCCTCGAGCACATCTTCTATCATTTCACCGGTTTCTAAATTTTTAAAATAGACAGTGTAGATGCGACGACTAACAATGTCAACACCATAGCACAAGTATTTATTATTTTCAGAAACGTCGTATGATCCTACAGCCCAATAATCCTTGCCTTCAGCGAGTTTTGGACCATCAATCAGAATTTCTTCTGTACCAGTTTCCAAGCTCTCTTTTTTACGACAGTTGTAAGCGTAGTTTTGACCTGCCTCAAATCTTGAATAGTACCAATATCCGTTGTCTTTTACCGGAACACTTTGATCGGTTTCTTTAACCCTACCTTTCATTTCACTAAACAGGTCTTTTTGGAACTGTTCAGTGTGAGCCATCACTTCATTGGTGTATGCGTTTTCTGCATTTAGATAACCAAGCACTTGATTGGTTTGTGCATCACGATTAGCTTCTTCAGCGTTTTTTTGCTCATCGCTAAGACGCATCCAATAGTAATTATCAATACGAGAATCTCCATGAGTTGTAATTTCATTCGGAATTTTTTGAGCAACAGGAGGTTTAGACATAACGGGTTTTTTTGTTGATTTTTCTTTTTGCGCGAAAGACTCAGAAGACGTGAGTAAGAGTATGAGAATCGAAAATATTTTCAGTGAATTTTTCATCGCAAATTTTGATTTATGGTGCGAAAGATAGCTACAAAACAGAAAGCGCCCCTTCGAAAGTTCGAAGGAAGCGCTTCTGTTTTTTACCCAAGAAAAAAATCTACTACTTGAAAATTTGTTGTCTTGCGAGTACTTTATTGTCTTGTTGAACATCTATGGTGTATACACCCGTTGCAAGACTTGTCATATCGATTGTTCTAACTTGTCCTTGGTCTGCATTGCCTGACATTTTCATTACAAGCGCACCTGTTGATGAATACAGAGTTATTGTAGCTTTCGATGCAGAAGCATTTTGGAAAGAAATCATCAATGCATTTCCCATGCGAGTGATGATTGCCTGAGGTCCATCTACTTCTTCTTCTATGCCAACTGTAGATTGCACTATCGCTGTGGACGTTGCAATGTCTGAACAAGAACCGTTATCAGCGACACAGATTATTTCATATGTGCCTGGGTTATTGACTACGAACTCAAGGAAGTTTTGATCACCTCCGTCAAATCCATTAACAGTCCATTCGTAGGTCACATCTTGTGATGAATTTGCGTTTGCTGCAATAGTAACAGTCTGTCCTAATTCCAGATTTAGCTCTGGTGTGCTTAGCGTTATTTCTACGTCAACAGTATTGATATCAGTTAGGTTAACTTCAAAAGATTCACTGTAGCAGTTCGCGCTTATGTTAACAGTAAACTCACCTGCTGGTAGATCAGA
>CALRZB010000170.1:0-5498 GCA_943372555.1 Chryseobacterium gleum
TGCAAACCACTTGTGAGTCCTGTTGCTTGGATACTCGTGTTTGAAACTATATTTTCTGAGTCAACAAGTTCTATGAATGTTCCGTTGCCGACTCCGGGATCTGCATCCCAGAAATATTCTCCGCTCACTATATTTTGTGAAATAGCGGAAAGGGATGTCAATAGGAATATTACTCCTACTAGGAATTTACTTTTTATTTTCATGGCTAATAGGTTTTATTGACCAGCACTTGTGCCGCTGAAATCAATTGTGAATGTGCCATTTACAGGAACAATAAGGTATTGTGGTAGAACCTCAGTCAAGCGCGGAATATCATTGGTATATCCATCCATGCGGAAATTATATTCCGCACCGTACAATCCCATATCGTCGCCATCAGCAGCGCTGCCAACAGCAGGACTAGTTGCTGCTAAATGATAATCGTTTTCGTAATTCCATGATGCTACGTCACTTGTGAGAAAAACAAATTCAGGATTTACATTTTCGATGTTGCCAACTCCTGTAACATCAGCAATAGTGCTTCCTGTGCTGTAAAAAAGATTGTTGTTAAAGCCACAGTTTGGACACACATTTTGGATTGAAGGATTCGCACTTAGGTAGAAGATATTATTTTGGATTAGTGAAAAACTAGATGTAGAAAATAGATCAGTAGTCCCTGAATGAACAACAACATTATTTACAAAAACTGTTGTTGAATTGAAGTTTAAAAACATATAGTTGTTCGGAGAAGCAATGTTGTTTTGGAAAAAATTATTTCTAATAGTCCAGTTGTCATTTCCGCCTGCTGATGCGCGCTGGTTGATTGATGAGCATCCGCCGCAACCTGCGGCTTCGACAAATACATTTCCTTCAATCATCCAATTGTCGGAGCCAGAAAAATCGCCATAATTTCCGAGTATGGAATTATAGACCTTGAAGTAGTTGTTTCTTATCGTGATGTTGTTTGCTGTTTGAAAAACGAGTCCTTCGATTGTTCCAATAGTGAAGCCTTCTATCGTTGTGCCACTGCACCCATTTGCGAGTTGGAATACTCCAACCGTAGCCGGTAGAAATAGATTTACGGAAGGATGGTGACCAGGACCAATTAGCACAACATGTTTATTAATTTGTACAGTACCGTAGCTATTTTGTGATGAATGAACTAATAGAGTGTCACTGGGTGATGCAGCGCTGATTGCCGCTGTTATGGTGTTGAATTGTGCACCAGATCCGGCTGTATTGTCAACAGTCCAAGTGGTGGCATGTGATAAGAATACAAGCAGAATTAATGCTGAAGAGAGTGAAAGCTTTTTCATTTTGATTTAGGTGTTTGAATTTTCGTGTCAAACCTAAATCTTCAATTGTCAAAGCGCTATCACTAATTGTTGCGAGCGGAATGGATTTCGGATTTCGGATTCCTGATTTCGGATGTTAGGCGGGCCACGGACTGCACCACCTCCCTTTCCACATTTAGCTTACGTTTCAAGGGCCCTGAGCCTGTCGAAGGATTGGCTTTTGGCTGTGGGGAGGAGAAAGTTAGAAAGAAAAGTTTTTGTTTTTTACATCAAAAGTCAACCATCAACCATCAAACATCATTTGCGGGCGAAACGCACAGCTGCGCCGCCGCCTGAGGCTAACGCTAGAGAGAGCTTTGATTTATTCGTTACCTCTATAGTGCGGATTTTGTAGCTCATTGGATTGTTATTCCATGAAGCATCTTTGCCGTCTTCGTAAATCGTTGCAATGTATTTTACACCTGGTTCAAGAAATGATAAAGCAAGTTCAGTTGTGCGTGCATTATCATCTGTGATCGCGCCGAGGAACCAATCTTCTGTATTCTTTTCTTTTCTAACAACAGTGATATAATCACCTGGTTCTGCTTCTAGATATATGCTCTTCTCCCAATCAATACCAACATCTTTTATGAATTGAAATGCATCTGAATACTTGATATAATTTTCTGGTAAATCTGCTGCCATTTGAAGCGGAGAGTACATGGTAACGTACAATGCAAGTTGCTTCGCTAACGTGGTATGCACTTGTTCTTTCGCGCCATCTTTGTAGTGACCGATTTTGATTTCGAAGATCCCAGGAGTATAATCCATCGGACCTCCGAGCAATCTTGTAAATGGCAAAATTGTTTCGTGCGCAGGAGGATTTCCAATGCTCCATGCATTGAATTCATTGCCGCGAGCTGCTTCTGCTGCGATGTAGTTTGGATACGTTCTGTTCATTCCTGTCGGTCTAGAACTCTCATGTGAGTTGACCATCAAACGGTTATCAGCAGCTCGCTTCACAACGTGGTGATAATGATTCACCATCGCTTGTCCATCATGATGTTCGCCTCGAGGAATGATTTTACCAACGTAACCTGTCTTCACTGCAGGATATCCAAAATCTACCATCAATTGAAATGCACGATCCAAGTGTCTTTCGTAGTTTCCTACAGAACCAGATGTTTCATGGTGCATGATCATTTTGATTCCTTTTGATTTAGCATACTCACTGATTTCTTGAATGTTGAAATCAGGGTAAGGAGTTGTGAAATCGAAGACCTCTTCTTTCCAATTGCCAAACCAATCTTCCCAACCAACATTCCAACCTTCTACAAGCACCCCGTCAAATCCATTTGCAGCCGCAAAATCGATGTAAAACTTAGTTCGCTCGGTAGTTGCGCCGTGAAGGCCACTTGCTTTAAGGTTGCCGTCGTTCTGCGCGTTTTGAGAACCTGCATAATCCCATGTTGATTTTCCGATGTGCATCTCCCACCAAATACCAACGTACTTCATTGGTTTGATGTAAGACACATCTTCAATCTTGCAAGGCTCGTTAAGATTCAATGTCATCTTCGATGAAAGAATTACACGAGCGTCATTGCTAATCATAATGGTGCGCCATGGTGTTTTGCAAGGCGCTTGAAGATATGCTTTGTCTCCGATTGCATTTGGAACCAGCGTGGAAGAAAATGTTTTAGTCGCTGTGTTGCATGACAAATGCATAACAGGATAATTGTCTAATGCTGCTTCGAAAATATTGATGTAGATTCCTTCTGTGGACTTCATCATTAAAGGCGATTGAACAATGTTGGTCTTTGGGAAAGTTTTGAAACCAATGCCATTGTTCAAGTCCACTTTTTTCATGTCTCTCTCAGAAATTTTCGTTTCGAGATAAACATATTCTTGACTATCAAAGTCGCCCGGAATCCAGAATGTCTTATGATCTCCATTCATTTGAAATGAAGTGAGCTCATCTGAAATAATAAAGTAATTGAGGTTTGTTTGTTTCGGGAATTCATATCTAAAGGCCACACCCTCATTGAAAACGCGCACGATGATATTGAGTAGACGATTTGTTTCTTTTTGTTTGAGAAAAAACGTCGCCTCTGTGCAATGATTGACAATCTCCGATTGCTCACCCATCACAGGACTCCACACTTCGTTGATTTCTCTATCTGAAAAATTTAGAATTTCAAAGTTGGAATAGAAGTCACCCAATTCTTTCAATTCAAATCCAAGACCGCTAGTTCCTACGATTTCTTTATCAAGATAATTGACAGAATATCCAGGAATTCCTTTTTCGCTCAATCCAAATTTCAGTTTAATCTCACCAGAAGGAGACGAAATAGTTTGAGCCACGAGGAAGTTGGATAGGAGGAGAGACATGAGAGCGAGGGTTGGTTTGGGCATGTGTTCGTGGGGTAGAGGGGTAATGGGGTAGAGGGGTAGTGGGGTCGGGAGTTCGTGGGGTAGTGGGGTTGTGGGGTATTGGGGTGGTTAGTTTGTTGATATTGTTTTTAGGGCTTCTAGGGCTTTGGGGAAGGTTGTGTTCATGAAGTCTGCGTATTGTGGAATTGTATCAACTTCGACTCGAAGGAGAGTATGGCCATTCGCTTCGTGGAGATGGTATTCTTCAAAGGCACCAGACCATAAGTTTGAGTTGTCAGAATTGAGAATCTCTTTGAAGTCCACAATTTCTCCGAGATGTTCGAAGATAAATGTTGAGTTTTCGATTCGCTTGAAAACATTGCTATACATCCCGTGTCCTTCAGGGGTAAGCAAATGCACACGATTTCCCTCTAATAGTTCTCCCGAATAATAGGAGCCTTCACAGAAAACAGAAGTCCACACCCCATAGCCCTCAACGCTCCATAATTTTTCCCAAACAAGGGAGCAAGGAGCAGGAATGGTTATTTCAAAAATGAGCGAAGCGAATAATGCCAAAAATGAGCGAAGCGAATGGTAAAAAAAAAAGCACACGCAAGTGTGCAATTCAGAAGGGGGGCACATGCGCGAAGCGCATTAAACACTCGCCGCAGGCGAGTTACACCCCCGCACAAGCGGGGTACACCCCTCCGGAAGCGAAGCGCCCGGAGGGTAAACTCCCGAAGGTGTTAGTCATACTTAGGTTTCTTCTCACGTTTCTCAGCCTTTTTCTCTTTAGCTGTCTTCGTTGCGGTCTTCTTGACCTCTTTCTTTTGGTCTTGTCCTTTACCCATGATATTGTTGTTTTGAAATTTCTAACCCAAATGACAACAATTTATTTCAAATTTCCAAATGGAAAAACAGTGCGGCAGTGGAAAAACAGTGTGACAGTTATTCAGTGTGGCGGTGTGACAATGAAAGAACATTGTGACAGTTATTTAGTGTGGCGGTGTGAAAATGAAAAAGCGATGTGACCATTGCCACACAGTTTTCACTGTCTAACCGCCACACTAAATTTACTGCCACACTGTATTCACTGTCTCACTGCCACACTATTTCCCTAAAATCTGCAGCTTTCCTACACTTTCTCTTTCCTCGATTTTAACGTGAACTAGGTAAAGTCCACTTTCTAGATTGTCCAATGAAAATGAGCTTTTCCAAATATTTTGGTAGACAGTTCTTCCTGATAAATCGGTGATTGTGATGAATGCATTTTCGTTATCCCAAGTGCTGATTTGGAAATTGCCATCTGTTGGATTGGGATAGATCATTATTTCATTTTCGGATTGTGCCATCAACTCATCTTCGATATCCAATGTGGTAAAGTTGCTCGATCCAGCTATGCTTACGCAATAGGATTGACCGAAATGGATGGGCGTATTTTCCCCGAAAACTGGACTAACTCTTACTGAATATGTGCCTCCAGCTTGAAATCCATTTGATGGTCTTACTTGGAAATACTTTGTGTTGTTTGGACCGAGGTAAATCATCGGAAGACTAGGAATGTCTGTGCGCGTAACTTCCCAAGCATAACGCTGAGAACCGCAAATGTGCGGGGTCTCTTGAATGTATGAATACATGTTTTTTACAAGAGGACATTGATCTGATGTTCTGATGCCTGCATTGTTTGGGGTACCTATATTCATAGTGCTAATCTGTGTGCCAAGCACCGACGTAAATTCAGTATTGCCTAGTCCATCATTCAACTGGTAAATAGCGTCAATCGTAACATTGTATGATGTGTTGTAGGCAAGTCCGGCTGCTGATGATAGCGCCATTACAGTGGAACCATATTTCGTATAGCTCACAGTGGCTCCG
>CALRZB010000171.1:0-5455 GCA_943372555.1 Chryseobacterium gleum
GCATGAATCCAAATAGATTGTGAGCAGCTTCGCTTAGACTCGAATCTATAGACAAGGTTCTATCCAATTCAGAATTGCTTGATTTGTTCCAGTACAGATGTCCAATTCTACTACCCAAATGTTGTTGCTCCAATTCTTCTACATTGCCCAAAAAGAAAGGTTTTCTTGGGGCGTAATGCGATGTTAATTGCCCTGGCGCATTTGGTTTACTGGTGCTGTGGGTTGCAGAAATAATAGGAAGTCCAAAGTTCGAAAGTTGTTTTTCATCAATGCCTCCCCAACGTAATACATGGATTTCATCATTCAAAATCTGAATGATTGTCGATTCAACACCGATATCGCACGGACCGCCGTCAAGAATCAAAGGTATTTTCTCCCCTAATTGATCATCCACATGTTGAGCCGATGTTGGCGATATATAGCCGAAAGGATTTGCACTCGGTGCAGCCAATGGAAAAGGAATTGACCTTAAGAGCTCTAACGTCAATAAGTGATTGGGCATCCTAATCCCAACGGTATCAAGTCCAGAGCTAACGATGACTGGAATCAAATCTGATTTTTCAACTACCACAGTTAATGGACCAGGCCATAGGGCATTTGTAATTTCTAAAATTTTAGGGTGAATATTTACTCCCCATTTATTGATATCCGACTGAATTCCAATATGAACAATTAGAGGGTCAAAGTCAGGACGGTTTTTTGTCTCAAATATTTTTACAACCGCTTTAGGGTCCGTGGCATTAGCAGCCAAGCCATATACAGTCTCGGTGGGAATGCCCACCAACTGCCCTATTCGAAGGAATAAGGAAGCTTCTGATATGTCTTTGGATATGATGGCCATGGCGCAAAATTAAACAAGGTTAACGGTTTAAAAATTCTTGGATTCCTGTTTAGGGTAAAATCAGTCAAAATTGAATAGAGATAACATATTATATTTCGCCCCGTAAAACCTGTAAAAAAATTTAACCAAGCTAAATGAAAAAATTGCTACTCGCTGCGTTTTTCGCTGTCAGTCTGTGCGCTCAATCTCAAGTAACTCCTCCCGGTTACGCTATGAGCGAAAACGAAATCAGTCAAATCTCTACAATGGAATTGCCTTCATTTAATCAAGCCGATTTGATTCGTGAAGCTGAGGAAAACGATAAATTGGGTAAAATGTCGATGTATGGTAAAATTATCGACTGGAATGTAAACGCTGATAATGCGGGTGTTTGGACAACTTTGCCAAATGGAGATCGTATTTGGCAATTGCGTTTCAAAACATCAGATGCTAAAGCTGTGGGAGTTTTATTTAACGATATGTATTTACCTGTAGGAAGTAAGCTATTTATCTATTCTGCTGATAGAAGCTATTTCGAAGGACCATACGATTCAAACGAAAATCACCCAAGTGGAATTTATCGCACTGCTGAAGTTTTCGGCGACGAGGCTATTCTTGAATACATCCAACCTGCTGCAGTTGTTGGACAAGCTCATTTAGGAATTCGTGGTTTCATTAACTTTTATCGTTTCATCTATGACACTCGCGAAGATCGCGGTGGAGTAGGCACTAGTGAAGCTTGCGAAGTGGATATTAATTGTCCTGAAGGCACTGATTGGGTAAACGAACGTCAAGCTGTTGTTCGACTAAGTTTAGTAGCTGGAGGTGGCGTTGGTCTTTGCACCGGTACTCTTGTAAACAACACTTCTGGTAATTGTAAAAATTATGTTCTAACAGCGATGCACTGCACAATTGATTCTAATTCTAGTGATCTATTGAGTTCCACTGTTCGTTTTAATTTCCAGCGTGCAAATTGTGGTTCAGGAAGTGCCCCTCAAGCACAACAAAAAGTAGGTATCATCCTCAGAGCTGATAGCAATGATGGTGGTGGATCCACAGGTTCTGATTTTGCTCTTGTTGAAATGGACGATGCAATCCCTGCATCTTGGGATCCATTTTATGCTGGCTGGAATGCTTCAACTTCAGCACCAACGGCTGATGGAGCAGGGCATAAAGGATATTGTATACATCACCCTTCAGGAGACGCAAAGAAAATCTCTACGTCTAACACAGTTGTGCAAGGTACATGGGGTGCTTCAAATCATCACTGGAGAGTGACTTGGGTTGAAACAGTTACCGAATGGGGAGTAACAGAAGGCGGATCTTCGGGATCTCCTCTTTTCGATAAAAATCATTATATAGTTGGAACGTTGACTGGTGGTGGTTCTTTTTGCAATGCACCTACCGCGAGTGATTACTATGGTAAAATGGACAAACACTGGACTGGTAATCCTAACCCGTCTAATGAAGATTTAGTGGATTGGCTTGATGCTGCAGGCACTGGCCTAACTTCTCTAGGTGGAGCTTATCCAAATACAAGTTCTAGTACTCCATGCGCTCCAACTGTGAGTGTAAATGAGTTGTCTTTTGAGAATGTAAGTATCTTCCCTTCAATAGCTTCTGAGAACCTTACAATTAGCATCAACGATGCTTTGAAAGGAATTAGTGCTCGCATTTTTGATTCAGCTGGTAGAGAAGTTTCTTCATTCCAATTGAACGATAACCAAACTTCATTGAATGTGACTTCTTTTGAAACAGGTGTTTACTTCATCTCTTTCATTGGTCAAGATTCAAACTTCGTAACGCAGAAATTTACTGTTGTTCGCTAATAATCGAATGATCAAATGATACAAACCGTCTCGCCTTTAGCGAGGCGGTTTTTTTTTGGAGTAATATTGACGGATGAAATTGGTGCTCGAAAAATCATGGATGAATGAAATAGGCGAGGAGCTTTCCAAACCCTATTTCAAATCACTTTTGACTTTCGTAGAAAACGAATACACGAAAAGTATTTGCTATCCTCCTGAAGAACGAATCTTTGCTGCATTCCAGCACTGTTCTTTTGATAATACAAAGCTGATTATTATCGGTCAAGACCCTTATCACGGACCGAAGCAAGCAAACGGATTATGCTTTTCTGTATATGACAATCAACAAATGCCTCCTTCGTTGGTCAATATTTTTAAGGGCTTAAAGGAAGATTTGGGAAAGCCAATTCCTAATAGTGGGAATCTTGAACGTTGGGCAGATCAAGGAGTATTATTGCTGAATGACGTGCTCACAGTGCGAGCAAAAACTCCAGAATCACATAAAGGAAAAGGGTGGGAAATTTTTACTGACGCGGTCATTCAAGTTCTTAATGAACGAAAAACCAATTTGGTCTTTCTTCTTTGGGGAAGTAAAGCTGAGAAAAAAGGGAAACTCATTGATAAATCAAAGCATTTGGTGCTTACTTCTGTGCATCCGTCGCCTCTTTCTGTATACAGAGGCTTTTTTGAGAACAAACATTTCTCTAAAGCCAATGAGTTTTTAATCTCAAAAAATATCAAGCCAATCGAGTGGTAATTTCTTCTTATCTAATTACCTCGATATTTCCCGTTTGTTCGCCACTTGCTCCATTTCCGCAATTGGTTGAATATTTCAGAATGTAGTAATAAACTCCATCTTCAACGTCATTCGCTTTCCAAGCTTTCGGATTTGTTGTTTCAAAAATGACAGACCCCCATCGATTAAACACTTGTAATTCGTAAGTATCGAAAATTTCTAGCAGATCAAAACCTGGATTGGTCAATAGAAACGGCTGCCAATTTGAATTTTTCTGATCGCCATTAGGTGTAATGATATTTGGAAACAACATGAAGGATAAATCAATATTGAAGTCTTCATCTTGGTATACGTCAATGACTTCTGAGGAAGAACAACCGTTTTCATTTGAAGTTACTGTGATTTCATACTCACCCGCCGAGTTCACTAAAGGAGCAAGACTATTTGCACCGCTAATAATATTTCCTAGTTCCGAATTCCAGCTTATTGAATAGTCATTGGCATTCGTCACAGTAATACCTTCTAGAATAATGCTTGGACGAATACACGTAAGACTGTCTTGCAAAGCAGCGGAAATGTTTGGTTGAGCAAAATCTGAGGTAATCACAATGCTCTCACTAGAAGAACAACCATTACTAGGATTAGTAACCGAAACATTGTAAGTGCCTGGGTTGCTTACCTGAATGGAAGGATTGCCTCCAAAAATATTGCCCCCACTTGTCCAAAAGAATTGAGCATCATCACCATTCGATATAGCTGTGATTTGTGAAACTATATTATTGCAATCAAGTTGCTGTATTCCCGAAATGTCAACTGTATATGGAGTCAAATTCTCTATAATTTCAAAACTAATTGAGGAACTACAAAACCCTTCGAAATCAGCAGTTACAAAATATGTTCCGGGCGAATTCAGAGTTATGTTGTCTTCATTTATCCCTTCCAAAATTGAAGTAGGACCTTCGGCCCAATTGTAGTTTAGCAATAGATTCAAATTTGATTCTGCTTGCACAACAATATTCGGATTCTGACATGTGATCTCAAGAATACTTGGAATCGTAATCACGAGATCCTCTACAACGACAGTAATGTCGGCATCGACTTGATTGCCGCACAAATCTGTGAAATTCACAGAATAGGTTGTTGTAACTGGAGGAGTAGCTGTTGGCGTGGCAGAGTTGGGATCATCTAAATAATCGATTGGTGTCCATGAATATGTTCCGTCTGCAGAACTCCCAGCGCTCAATAGTGCAGATGCGCCTGTGCATATATCTACTTGATTTCCTACTGATAAAATGTTCTCTTGCAAGCAAACAGTTTGGTTGTTGAACGATCCACCAGTAGCTGCTGTGAATCCCCAATACACAAGCGACTGTCCGCCAAAAACATCATCAATCAAATCGACTTGTCCTGAGAGTCTGAATACACAGTCATAATAAACATTGATTGTCTGTGTAGAAGGCTCCCAAGTGATTTGAACTGTATGATTGAGACCGTCCTCAACATTGTTTCCAAAAGGATCGATATTAACGGGACCTGCAATATTGCTTGCACTATTGTGATTTATATCCCCATCTCTTTCTATTGCAACGTGATCTTGAAATGGATCTCCGTTCTCACCATTCTGCCAAGTGTCAAATTCAATTCCGAGTGAGCCTGTTCCGAAATTCAAATACCCCATCCCTCCGCCACTTTCTCCAATTGCATTTGTGCCCACTGTTTGAAGTACAAAACAAATTCCATCAGCACCATTCGCATCGATATCACCAAAATTCATTTGAAACATCAAATCAAATGGCTGGTTCAGATTCAGTTGATCACCATACCACACAGTACCATTTTGGGTTGTAAGTTCTCCTGTTAATTGATAGCAATCACTTCCCAATGAAATCGCGCTCCCATTCAAAAAATAGGTTTGACCCTGAGCCTCGCAAGAAAACAATACCGAAATAAGAATGGCAAAAAAGAGGACTGCATTGATTTTGAAACTCATAACGCACGAAGGTGTAAGATGAACACTTAATTTCCTCCAAAAATGGCGATTTTTATTCAAAACTCAACAATAATAGGGTTGATGTTTGATGTTTGACTTTT
>CALRZB010000172.1:0-5435 GCA_943372555.1 Chryseobacterium gleum
TCATGCCCGTAATGCTGTCACTCAGGACATTGGATTTGACAATTGGAAGTTCGCGAAGCAAACCAATGAACTCATTATCATAATATTAGTTCATTGTTGATGTTGCGTGGACGAGTGGCGAAATTTCATATACGAAACAGCCATCCATATCTTTGCACCTCAAAATAAGAGTGTTTAGGTGTAAAGTTATATTAGTGTTAGTTAGTTAGTTTTTTTGTTGTTATTCAGTGTAGATCTGAAAAACAACTTTCAAGAAAAAAATGCCGAAAAAGCTTTAGAATTTTTGTAGCATGGACTCTCTCCCTGCTACAAGTATTTGAAACTTTTTTGGCTTTTTTATTTAGCTATAAACTCTGGTCCCGATTTCATTTAGTTTGTCAATAATGGCTTCAGGTTCCATCATTGTAACCAATTGCATTCGATCTTCTTTGAAGTTTGCAAATCCCTTGAAGTAATTTGAATAATGGCGGCGCATTTCAAGCACACCAAGTTTATCGCCCTTCCATTTGATAGAGAATTCGAAGTGTTTTCTGGCAGCTGCTGCTCTTTCTTCGATCGTTGGTGGATCAAGCTTTTCACCTGTCTTCAAGAAATGTTTTATCTCGTTAAATATCCAGGGATATCCGATACTAGCGCGACCAATCATTATCCCGTCTACGCCATATTTATTTTTATACTCTAACGCTTTTTCAGGTGAGTCTATATCTCCATTGCCGAAGATTGGAATTTTAATACGGGGATTCTCTTTGACTTTTGCAATCAATGTCCAGTCTGCCTGTCCCTTGTACATCTGCACTCGTGTTCTGCCATGAATGGTGAGCGCTTGAATACCGATGTCTTGTAGGCGCTCAGCAACGTCTAATATATTCTTACTCTGATCGTCCCAACCCAATCTGGTTTTCACAGTCACCGGCAATGAGGTAGCTTTAACAACAGCCTCCGTCATACGCACCATTTTATCAATGTCTTTAAGAATACCAGCTCCCGCGCCTTTGCAGGTCACTTTCAATACTGGACAACCATAATTGATATCGAGCAAATCGGGATTGGCGGTCTCGATGATTTTTGCGCATTGCTCCATAGTAGCAATGTCGCTTCCAAATATCTGTATGCCGATGGGACGCTCGTATTCGAAAATATCGAGTTTCATTTTGCTCTTAGTAGCATCGCGAATTAGACCTTCACTGCTAATGAATTCAGTATACATCATATCCGCTCCGTGCTCTTTGCACAGCATACGGAAAGGCGGATCACTCACGTCTTCCATAGGTGCCAGGAGGAGAGGGAAATCTGGCAATTCTATTTTTCCAATTTTTATCATGATAACTTTTACACCAACGGATTGGGAATGCAAAGGTAGTTAGCTTCTTTTGTATCATGAAAAATCCATTTTTTCAGGAGATGTCTCCTGGTCTAAGGGCACTTCTATTTGGGGCCTTAATTTTGGTTTGTGCCACAGTTGGCGCGGGTGCCGCTGTACTTCTTGCCATTGGAAATGGCATTTCTTTGGGTGAAATTGAAGAGCTAGTAGCTACTCCTAAACCGGAGCATATTGAACTTTTGAAGTGGATGAACAACCTTTCTCAGGTATCTACCTTCCTCTTGCCCGTGTTTATTTACATCATCATTTTTGGCGCGCCGAATGCATTTCGAGCGAATATGACCCCTTCATTGATGGTGGTCTTATTGGCGATATTATGGATTGCGACATCTGGTGGAATAATTGATTTGACTGCACGCATCAATCACGCTTTTATCCCTGAGGGCAGCGCTCTAGAAGCTTGGCTAAAACCAACAGAAGATCGCGCAGGTGATCTGACTAAACTGATTTTGAATTACAATGGCATAGGGTCATTGATAAGCACCATATTTTGTATTGCAATTATTCCTGCAGTTTGCGAAGAATTGGCATTTAGAGGAGTGCTGCAACCATTAATGATTGGTGCAACTAAGAATATTCATACAGGAGTTTGGTTTAGCGCTATTGTTTTTTCTTTCTTTCATTTTCAATTCTATGGTTTCTTACCACGATTGATACTCG
The DNA here is from genome assembly GCA_943372555.1 of Chryseobacterium gleum. Lineage (GTDB taxonomy): Bacteria > Bacteroidota > Bacteroidia > Flavobacteriales_D > Sanyastnellaceae > JAIXWP01. The sequence goes on from CALRZB010000172.1 coordinate 2,042, forward strand.
GCGCTATGCTAGGATACATTTTCCTCTGGTCGGGAGGATTATGGGTGTCGATTTTGGCTCACTTAGCCAATAATGCCCTAGCCATTTTTATTTTCCATTACAACGGAATGAGTTTGGAAGCACCTGAGGGTGATTTTCAAAATGAATGGACTTATTATGGCTTGTCTTTAGTCATGTTTGTAGGGATAATGTTTGCCTTGATTAAAAAACGCATCCCTCAATCGGGCTGGTTGATAGAATCTTAAAGAAAAAAGACTATCTTTGCGCCCCTCAAAAGGGGTACAAGATGAGTGACACGTTCAAAATTTTAGCAGGTTCAGCTTCGATGTATATCGGAGAAGGCATTGCATCAGCAATGGAAACTTCGCTTGGAAATGTAATTCTACAACGCTTTAGCGACGGGGAGTTTCAGCCTTCAATCGAAGAGACCGTGCGTGGAAAAGACGTAATCATTGTTCAATCTACCTTTCCTCCAACAGATAATTTATTCGAGTTGCTTTTGCTAATTGACGCTGCTAAGCGTGCATCGGCGAAGCGTATCGTAGCTGTAATGCCTTACTTCGGTTTTGCTCGTCAAGACAGAAAGGACAAGCCACGTGTGGCAATCGGAGCGAAACTTGTAGCCAACCTACTTACTGCAGCTGGTGTAAATCGTGTGATCACTATGGATCTACACGCTGAGCAGATTCAAGGTTTCTTTGAGGTTCCAGTTGATCATCTTTATGCAAGCACGCTCTTCATGCCGTACTTGCAATCGTTGAATATTCCTGATTTAATCATTGCTGCTCCTGATACAGGAGGAACGAAGCGTGCCAATGCTTATGCTAAAATGCTAGGTGTAGACCTTGCAATTTGCTACAAGCAAAGAAAGGTGGCTAATAAAGTGGAAAGCATGACGGTGATTGGGGATGTAGCAGGAAAAAACGTCATTTTAATTGATGATATGGTCGACACAGCAGGCACTCTTTGCAAAGCAGCAGAAATGATGCTTGAAGCTGGTGCGCTTAGTGTAAGAGCCATTTGCACTCACCCTGTACTTAGCGGACAGGCGTATGAGCGCATTCAAAATTCAGTACTTACTGAGTTAATTGTTACCGATAGCATTCCATTGCGCACTGATGTAGCACACGACAAAATTAAAGTTGTTGGTGTTTCTAAGCTTTTCGCTGATGTATTGCACAACCTATTGGAAAACAAGAGTATTAGTTCACATTTTTTAATTTCATAAATAAATCACAATGAAGCAAATTAGTTTGAGCGGTTCTCTTCGCGAGAACGTAGGAAGACAAGGTGCTACAGAACTGCGCAGAAGTGGGCGCGTTCCTGGAGTTCTTTACGGAACTGGTCACCAAGTACATTTTAGCGTAAGCGAAATGGATTTGACTAAACTTTTCCGTCAAGCAGAAACTTTCCAGATCAACCTTGAAATCGATGGAAAATCGTATGCAACGGTTCTTCAAGAAAAGCAAACTCACCCAGTATCTGACCGTGTAACTCACATCGACCTTTTGGAACTTGTTCCTGGTAAAGAAGTGAAAACAGCGTTGCCAGTTCGTGTAGTTGGTAGTTCTGAAGGTGTTAAATCGGGTGGTAAAATGGTTCTTAACTACCGTAAGATGCGCATCATCGGTCTTCCAGATGCACTTCCAGACGCAATCGTAGTTGACATCACTCCACTTAAAATTGGAGATATGGTTCGTGTTCGCGAGATTTCAATCCCTGGTTGCCGCTTCGCTGAAGCTGAAGCATCTGCGGTTGTTACTATCTCTGCAACTCGTGCTACAATCGCTGAAGCAAATGCTGCAGCTGATGACAAGAAGAAAAAGAAATAATCTTTCTCGATACTTCCCAAAAGCCCTCCGAATTTCGGGGGGCTTTTTTTTTCTCAATTATTTTGTAACTAATCGAATATGCTGGCGTCCTATATTTGAAAAAGCCCTTTAATGACCGCTATAGAGTACAATAAATGTGTTGACCTACACTCGGATGGCCTGTACCGATTCCTTCTCAAAAACGTGAAGGATAAGGACAAGGCAAGAGATCTAGTGCAGGATACATTTACGAAGCTGTGGCAAAAGGTGGATGAGGTTTCTTTTGAAAAAGCGAAGTCGTATATTTTTACCTCTGGGTATCATACGATGATCGATATGATCAGAAGAGAGAAAAGACAAGTGGAGTATGCTAAAGATGCAATAAAGACCAGTATTACAACGTCGGAGAGGCAATACACCGACTTGCATGATGTTTTGAATGAGGCATTGGAGCAACTTCCAACTATTCAAAAATCAGTGATAATGCTTCGTGACTATGAAGGATACAGTTATGAAGAAATTGAAGAGATCACTGGGCTGAATGAATCGCAAGTGAAAGTGTACATTTACAGAGCTCGTGTAGCTTTGAAAGAATATATCGGAAAGATCGAGAACGTATTATGAGAATAACAAGAGACAATTACGAGGTTTATTTCATCGATTTCATCGATGGAAATCTTGATGCATCGCTCCAAGAGGAGATGCAGTTGTTTCTTGCGTCCAATCCTGACCTCGCAGAAGAGATGGATGGCTTGGACGGTTTTTCTTTTAATGCTGAAAATCATTCTGGCATTAATAAATCTGATTTGTACAAGGCTGTTGCGCCAGGTGAAAAACCGGTGCATCCTCCAGTAGTTTCTAAGCACGAAAAGCCCGTTGGCGCTAAGCCCGTGGTACTTCCTCGCTTGAAAGCTCCAGAAATTATTTTTGATGCTAAAGTGATGTTGTATCAGCAGCAGTCTGCGGCCACTGTTATTCCTATCTCACCAAAATCGGAGACTGGTGCTCGTGTTGTCACAATGCGCCGTGCAATGTATTATAGTTCAGCAGCTGCAGCTATTGCAGTATTGCTGTGGTTTAATTTGCCTTCAAATAGTCACAAAGCTGGCATGGCAAGTGAGTGGGAGAAGGAAGTTGTAAATGTTGTTTCGAAAGATTCTATTCGTGAGAACTCTGCACCAAGCAAATCAAGCGACACGGAGCGTGTGGATGATGTGAGCAATGATGTTGCTTATCAGCCAAAGAAAAATAATCGTCCTTCTAAGTCGGGAACAATAGTGCCGAGTAAAAATGAAGTACAAGAAGAACAAGAGAATTCTCCTAAAGAAATCATTGAATTGCCAGAAGAGAATTATGCTAATCAAAATCCATTGATCAATCCGATCGATCCAAATGAGAATTCTTTTGGTGGCAATGGAAGCGGTTCGATTATCAATACCTCTAGCAATAACAAAGGTGCAAGTAACTCACGTAGATATAGCAGTGTACTTGAATTTGCTGAGAATAAAGCGAAGGAAACTCTTTGGGGAAGTGAGGATTATCCAGAAGATAATTTCACATCATCATTGGTAAAAAGAAAATTC
>CALRZB010000173.1:0-5432 GCA_943372555.1 Chryseobacterium gleum
AATATTCCGGAAGAGCACATCTGGTGGTACCTTGAAACTAGAAAATTCGGAACATGTGAGCATGCTGGATTTGGTCTTGGTTTTGAACGCTTGATAATGTATGTCACAGGAATGCAAAATATCCGCGACGTTATTCCTTTTCCGCGTACACCGCAGAACGCAGAGTTTTAATTTATCAAACACCTAGTTAATTAGCATCATAGCTTATATTTGTGAGATATGTTGAAACAATCATTCAATCTAAAGCTTCAGCAAAAATTATCTCCACAGCAAATTCAGCTGATGAAGATGCTTCAAATTCCGACCATGGAATTGGAGCAGCGCATCAAGGAAGAAATGGAGATTAATCCTGCTTTGGAAGAAGGCGGCGACGAGGTGCAGGAAGAAGAGAAGCAAACAGTAGAGGATGAAGACCTCGACGACGACAAAGATTCGAAAGATGGTGAAGAGGAATTTGACTTTAGCGACTACCTCGACGACGACGACATTCCTGAATATAAACTTTACACAAGCAATCATAGTTCCGACGATGAAGAGCGAGACTCTCCATTAGGGGCAGGCAATAGTTTTCAAGAACTTCTCATTTCTCAATTGGGATTGCAAGAAGTGACTGAAAAAGAACAAATGCTTTCCGAATACCTCATTGGTAATTTAGATGAAGCGGGCTATTTGAGAAGAGAACTTCCTGCAATCGTAAATGATCTTGCATTTTCTGCAAATATTTCAACTACTGTTCAAGAACTTGAGCACGTTTTAAAAATCATTCAAGAGCTAGATCCTGCGGGAGTAGGTGCTCGTGATTTGAAAGAATGTTTACTTCTTCAAATAGAGCGTTTAGAAATTCACGATGAAGATGTGCAACTGGCTGAGGTGATCATCTCAAAATATTTTGATGAATTTACCAAGAAGCACTACGAGAAAATTGCGAAAAAGCTCGAATTGGAAGATGAAGAATTGAAGCCTGCAATAGATATCATTCTTCATCTGAACCCAAAGCCAGGCAACAGCATGATGGAATCTTCGCGCACGATTCAAGCGATTACTCCTGACTTCAATCTTGTTGTAGAAAACGACGAATTAAAGCTTTCTCTAAATGGCAGAAATGCTCCAGAGTTGCGCATTAGTCGCGAATATAAAGAAATGCTTCACCACTACTCTAAGGCTAAGTCCAAGGAGTCCAAGGATAAAGAAGCGTTGATGTTTGTGAAGCAAAAAATTGATTCTGCGAAATGGTTTATTGATGCCATTCTGCAGCGAAATCAAACATTGATTTTTTGCATGCAAGCAATAGTAGATTATCAAAAAGAATTTTTCTTAAGCGGTGATGAGACCAAATTAAAACCAATGATCTTGAAAGACATTGCAGATTTGGTTCATATGGATATTAGCACTATTAGCCGTGTGGCAAATAGCAAATACATTCAAACACCTTATGGAACTTATTTGCTGAAGTATTTCTTCTCTGAAAGTTTGTCTACTGATGAAGGCGAAGAAGTTTCTTCAAGAGAGGTAAAGAAGATTTTGAAAGATGCGATTGAGGCCGAGGAAAAGCGCAAACCTCTTACCGATGAAAAACTAGCTAAATTGCTCAATTCAAAAGGGTATAACATTGCTCGTCGCACTATTGCTAAATATAGAGAGCAACTGGGGATGCCCGTGGCTCGATTGAGAAAAGAACTATGACCGAACGTCTTGCGAAAATTTTATCTCTCATCTTTCATCCACTATGGATGCCGCTCATTATTTACATGACGGTAAGATGGCTTGACCCTTATTATATCGGCCAAACAAGAGCAGACAATTTTGTCATACTACTACTCCTAATCAATATTATTGCTCCTGCAGTTAGTATGTTGATTATGATTAAGTACGGCATGCTAAGTAGCATAGAACTGCGTGATAGAAAAGAAAGATTTGGTCCATACCTATTGGTGATATTCTATTATGTGATATCATATACCATGTTGAAATGGAAAGGCCCTATGTTGCCGCAGGAAGTATTCAGCTTCTTTGTTTCGGTGATTCTTTCGCTTGTGCTTTCACTAAGCATCAATATGATTTGGAAAATTTCCGTTCACATGCTTGCACAAGGTGGTGTATTCGGAACCCTACTTGCACTTAACTCATTGCACAAATCTGATATAAGTGTATTCTTGATGATCTCTGCGCTAGCGGCAGGCTTAACAGCATACTCAAGGGTAAGACTTGAGGCTCATACCCATGGTCAAGCCTACGCAGGCTTCTGTCTCGGAGTTGTAATGAATTGGATCGTGATCAGCTTTAAGCTTATGATCTAGTTGCCAATTTCAATTGCCAATTCCATGCGTCTTCGAGTGCATCTTCAATTGATAATTCTGTTTTCCATTTTAGGACTTCAGTTGACTTTGTAACATCCGCCCAAATTTTCGCGACATCTCCGGCGCGTCGCGGACCAATTTCATAGGGTAGTTCAACGCCAGTAACTTTTACAAAGGCTTTTACGACTTCAAGCACCGTGTTGCCTTTTCCTTGACCAATATTGAAAATCTCGTAACCACTATCAAATGTAGCAAGCCAAGCCATGGATGCCACGTGCGCTCTAGCTAAATCAACAACATGAATAAAATCTCGAATGCATGAGCCATCATGTGTATCATAATCATTTCCGAAAACGGTTAGTTTTGAGCGCAATCCTGCTGCAGTTTGCGCAACAAATGGGACCAAATTACTTGGAACACCATTCGGCAATTCACCAATTAATCCTGACTTATGGGCACCTATAGGATTAAAATATCGAAGTACAGCCACTTTAAAACGGGAGTCAGAAATGCATACATCACGAACCATCTGCTCGCAAACTACTTTAGTATAACCATAGGGTGAGGCTGCATTTCTATCTGGTGTTGTTTCAGTGACCGGCAATACATCTGGTTGGCCATAAACAGTGCAAGAGCTTGAAAAAACAAGATTCCAAATACCACATTCTTTCATGGTTTCTAAAACCACCGACATTGATCCGATATTATTTCTATAATAAAGCAATGGGTTTTCTACCGATTCACCAACAGCTTTAAAGGCCGCAAAATGAATAATGGCTTCTGGCTTTTCAGATTGACAAATAGCTTTGAACTCCGATTTATCGGTGCAATCAGCATTGTAAAATTTAGGTTTAAAACCAAGAATGCCCTCCAGTCCATCAAGAACCTTTAGTTCACTATTTGAAAGATTATCAATTATGACTGGGGTATGGCCTGCTTCAACAAGTTGAACTATTGTGTGTGACCCTATAAATCCTGTTCCTCCAGTTACTAAAACCTTCATACAATAAGCGTTTTGATGAATTTCACAAATGTAACGAAAAGGATAAAGGAATTTTTTTTTTCGAAAAATGAAACCTTTGGAGGGTGACACAAGTAATAGCACTAGACTAACCTAACAAAATGAATCCAACAACCGCACAGCAGAGGTATGACCTCTCCTACCTGAATCAGGTCTTTCAGGGAAATAGGGAAATGATAGATAATATCATCAAACTTTTTCTCCAACAAGTCCCCGAGTACATCCGTGAAATGGAAGAATGCGTGAAAAAGAATGAGCCGTTGTCGCTTCATCCTTTAGCGCATAAAGCCAAAAGTTCGGTGTCTATGCTCGGAATTCGGGATATGGAAACAGATATTCTTCAAATAGAGAATGATAGTAAACATCTAAGGAATTTAGATCAACTACCTACACTGGTATACAGAGTGAAAGCAAACTGTCAAGTGGTGTATTACCAATTAAAAGAGCAATTGCAGCGCGCTTCGTAAAGACTGCGCTTGTGTTAACGATATAGGGTGGAGGGCCGCTCCTTAGTAGGAACTATGTTCTGAACGGGGCGGTTTTTCTTTTTATCTGCTATATTGCGGCGCACTAAATTACGACGAAGACGCCACCCTCATGTATTTTACAAAAGAAGATGAAATTGACTTAGCTAAAAGAGGCCTTACAACAGCTGATTTAGCAAATATCATATACCAATTTAGTCATCAACCTCAACCCATCATTCTTGAAAGACCTTGCACGTCAAGCGATGGTATTCTGTCTTTAAATACTTCACAGAGTCATAAGTATCTCGATTTTTTTGAAAAAGAAAGTTCAAAAATTTCGATGATGAAATTTGTGCCTGCTTCTGGAGCGGCAAGCCGAATGTTCAAGCATCTCTACTCCTATTCACCAGAAAACGCGGGAACACTTGAAGAAGAGTTCATCGTTAATTTCGACTTGTTTCCTTTTTATCCAATTCTAAAAAGAAATCTAGAACAGGATAATCTGTTACTCGAAGATCTCATTGAGAAAAATGATTGGTCTGCGATTTTCAACCGAATTCTATTTTCGCCAGGATTAGAATATTCCAAATTTCCAAAAGGGTTAGTACCATTTCATAGATATCCATTTGAAATCAGAACAGCTTTTGAAGAGCACATTCACGAAGCTATTGATTATGGCCGCGAAGCAGATGGCACTTGTAGGATTCACTTTACACTTGCCCCGCATCAAATAGATGATGTGATGAAATTCCTTACAGATCAAGTAAAGGCATTTCCGTATGAGAACTTCATTTTACAACATAGCTTACAGGAGGAAAAGACAGACACTCCCGCAATTGATAAGGATAACAATCCAGTAAGAGATCCAGAAGGAAAAATAATTTTCCGCCCCGCCGGTCATGGCGCTTTAATTCACAATCTTGAAAGCCTAGAAGCAGATGTAATTTTTATTAAGAATATAGATAATGTGACCACTTCTGATCAAAAAGCAGATTCTATTTTCTTCAAAAAAATTCTCGCAGGGCTGCTTTTATTTTTAAAGTCAGAAACCGATAAGCACTTGAATAAATTAAGTGAAGATGGTTTTTCTAGTGTTGGCCCGGCTTTAGAGTTTATTCAAAACTGGTTTCAACCAGGCACACCATTCGGCATGAATGAAGAGCAGCTTAAGGTGTATGCGATTCATCAATTGGATCGTCCCATTCGTGTATGTGGGATGGTTAGAAATGAGGGTGAACCCGGAGGAGGACCATTCTGGGTAAAAAGCAAGGACGGGCTTCTATCCAAACAAATCGTCGAGAAAAGTCAAGTTGACTTGCATGATATTGCACAAAGCCGGATACTAGCAGGTTCAACACACTTCAATCCGGTCGATATTGTTTGTTCTATTAAAAGAAGAGACGGAAGCAAATACCGTTTATCCGATTTCATAGATCACAGCACTGGATTTATTTCAGAGAAATTCACAGATGGAAAAGTAATTAGAGCACTCGAATTACCTGGACTTTGGAATGGATCTATGGCTCTTTGGAATACTGTATTTATTGAAGTTCCAAACACGACTTTCAACCCTGTGAAAACCGTCAATGATCTACTTAGACCTGGGCATCAAGTAGCTTAAAGTCTTCAATATTTATTTTCAAGTTG
>CALRZB010000174.1:0-5389 GCA_943372555.1 Chryseobacterium gleum
TAATTTTCCGTTTTTGTCAAACTTAAACTCAAGATCTAAGGCATAGTCGGAATATGTCATCGTGTTGGTCCATGGTGCATTCCAATAGAAATGAGTTTTCACAACATCAAGGGCTTTAAACAACTGCTCGTACTCTTCTTTAGTGAGAAGCGGTTTGCTGGGTGATAGCGAACTGTAGGTTATATATTCTTGCACAATTCGGGCGTTATCAGCCGAGAAATTCACTGAGTTGATGAGTAAAACTTGCTCGCACATAACTCCTTCCGGAGGCGAAACAACATCGATGTCACCGAGTTGGGTGTTGATTGTAAATCCAGTGAATAGACTTCTATAGATATTGGCGGTTACCGCTACACCATTTGTTTTTTCATCAGGAAAATTACGATGAACAAGTACTGCCATTTTCATAGACAATTGATCTATGTTGTGAATATGACGTTCCATAAAAGCGCCGTAATTCCAAGCGCCTGCCCATACGTCAAGCACGGCCTCGTCAACTGAACGAGCGGTATCTCCAAGTATCCCCGTTTTGCTGTTGTAAAGCCCTGCTCCGCTGAAACCTTCAATATCTTCAGCGTTGCTGCTGCTGCGGTAGCGATAACTATTTCCAATTTTATTATTACCAATTTGAGTCTCGATAGCTTGAAGTAGGGTAGGACTAAGCTTTGATTTTTTAATAGACTTCCGAATCTTTTTCAAATACTTCTGAAGGCTGTCTGGATTTGATAGTAGCAATTCGTTATTCAGTAATTTTGAAATAGATGCAGCAATTTCGGGTTGCTTGAGGTGTTGATCGTAATAATAAAATGGAATCACAAATGCTCCTTCAGGTACACTAAAAAGTTTTTTGTTTCGCTTCGCAACTAGAGATAGTTCTCCAAAAGAGGCGGCCTTGTTACCAGCAAATTTTTTATCTTCAATTCTAATTTCAGAAATAGGATAAATCTGATTTTCTTTTAAAGAATATTCTAGCGCTATGGTTTTAACTGCTGGCTGATTCTGAATGTAACTGTTCCATTCATCCATATAAATGGTCTCAATACTGTGTCTTTCAGCGGATACAATCAGACGAACATGTTTTCCATTTAGTGCCAACAATGAATCATTTTTCCAAATTTCAGTATCCACAAAAGAAGGTGTCATTCTATGCTTGCTCAATACATTTATATGAGAAAGCGGCGATTGATGCTGGTCTGTTATAATTGCCGCGCAAGGTGGAATGTAAATGGGCGAACCATGTATTACAATAATATCGAAAGGCGACACTTTGGTATATTGTTTATCCAATGAATCCAGAAAAACCAATCGTCCTAATGTCTTGCCAGCATTGAGCATCTGATATTTTTGACTTTTGAAAATTTCATCAGGGAAAATATAAGGAAATTGAATGTCCCCATTGATCACTAAGTCTGTTAGATAGTCTGAACTGATAATGAGTTTAAGTGCATTTGGAGTAAAAAAGGAGTTCTGAATTCTCTCCGTAAACTGCACAATTTGATCATCACTATAGTAGGTACTACTGGTGAATTCGATACAATAGGAGGAAAGATCAGGATAGAAGTTGATATTGGCTAGACAATATTTTTGAAGCGGATTGGTGTTGTAATTTAGAGTATTAAAAACAGCTAGTTCGCCCCAGAAATCAAGTTTTGCTTTACAGAAAGTATAATGGTATTCATACTTTTCTGAATTGGTGTAATAGATAGCATTATTTTGAATATCCCAAATCACCTTTACGGAAAGCACCCCACTAAACTTATCAGAAAGAGGATCACCAGAAAGAGCTTTGAAGTCTTCAGCGGATTTCACGAATGTTACAAAATCATCCGTTTTGGATTCCTCTACGTTCGGCGACTTTTCTTTTTCTCCCTGAAGTAAATTGCAACTAGGAACAAATGAGATAAGGCAAACTAAAACGAGTAGTTTAGTTATCCAGTACTTCATCGTTTTTTATTTTTCTGTTTTTAGAAAAAAGAAAGTAATACTGGATGAGCAGCAGGAATACTATGATTAGAACTGCTTTTCCAGCGCTAAATCGCAAAGCGGCATATAGAAAAACAAGTTGAGGTAGAGTGATTAGCGCTCCTAATATTTTTAAGAAAATACTTTCTCTGACTTTGGCAACATAACACAGAATTGGGTTTAGCAAAACCAACGCGGCTGCCGCAAGAAACATAAATTCAACATTGCCATCGGATTGTGCATGTCCAATGGTTAAGAGTGTGGCGTTCATTTCAACAAAGAAAACAATAATGCCGCGAGATTCTATGGTTTTAAGTGAATTTGGCTGAGGCTTGTCTAAATATTATTGTTGATTAGTAGATCTTTTTCATCTTTGCCCCAAAAGCAATAAGCATGAACGCATTTGTAATGGGCGGTGTTAGAACTGCCATTGGAAGTTTTGGTGGTAGTTTAGCTCCTGTTAGAACGGATGATTTGGCCGCTGCCGCAATTAAGGGTTTGGTGGATAAATTCAAAACTCTAGACCCATCTCTTATTTCAGATGTGATAATGGGTTGTGCTAATCAAGCCGGCGAGGACAATAGAAATGTTGCACGTATGGCTTTGCTATTGGCAGGACTTCCAATTACTGTTCCTGGAGAAACTACAAATAGATTGTGCGCCTCAGGAATGAGCGCTGTTGCTCAAGCTGCTCGCGCCGCGCATTGCGGTGAAGGCGATGTATTTATTGCAGGTGGTGTGGAAAATATGACTCGCGGTCCTTGGGTGATTAGCAAAACATCAACACCTTTTGGACGCGATGCGCAAATGTTTGATTCATCCTTTGGATGGCGTTTTGTTCATCCTAAGATGAAGGAGATGTACGGTGTGGACGCTATGGGCGAAACGGCAGAGAACTTGGCAGAGATGTTCAAAATCAGCCGCGAAGATCAAGATTTGTTCGCTCTAAATTCTCAATTGAAAGCATCAGCAGCCGCTCAATCTGGAAGGCATGCTGAAGAGATAGTGGACGTTGTAATACCACAAAGGAAAGGAGATGCAGTAATTTTTAATCAAGATGAATTCTCAAAACCAAAGACCTCAATAGAAGGATTAGGAGCGTTGAAAGCTTCTTTTAGAAAAGAAGGAACTGTTACGGCAGGCAATGCCTCTGGACTAAATGATGGTGCTGCCGCTCTTTTAATTTGCAGTGAAAACGGTGTTGCTAAAACGGGACTAACTCCAATGACTCGTATAGTATCTTCAGCTGTTACAGGTTGTGAACCACGCATTATGGGAATCGGTCCAGTAGAGGCATCGAAACTGGCTCTATCAAGAGCAGGACTTACATTAGATCATATGGATGTGCTTGAACTTAATGAAGCATTTGCTGCTCAAGTTCTTGCTTGTACAAGAAATCTCGGATTGCAGGACAATGATCCGAGAATAAACATCAATGGTGGTGCAATTGCTCTTGGCCATCCGCTTGGAATGAGCGGAGCTAGACTGATTCAAACGGCATCGATAGAATTGGTAAAATCAAATAAGAAATATGCGCTTTGCACTATGTGTATTGGCGTAGGACAAGGCTTTGCAGTTGTTTTGGAACGTGTTTAATTCACTTCGTTATGGCAAACATTTTTGAATTTAATGGCTATGTTCCTGTAGTGCACGAAAGCGCATTTGTGCATCCGAATGCCACTGTAACTGGAAATGTAATTATCGGAAAAGATGTTTACATCGGTCCTGGCGCCGCAATTCGCGGAGACTGGGGACAAATCATTATAAGTGATGGTTGCAACGTCCAAGAGAATTGCACCATTCATATGTTTCCTGGAGTAACCGTAGTTTTAGAAGAAAATGCCCACATTGGGCATGGCGCAATTGTACATGGAGCTAGAGTGGGGAGAGATACTCTCGTTGGAATGAATGCTGTGCTAATGGATAGGGTTGTGATAGGAGCAGAGTGTGTGATAGGTTCTTTGGCTTTTGTAGCTGCGGATACTGTAATTCCCGATAGGAGTGTTGTTGTTGGGAGTCCGGCGAAAGTTGTAAAGCAAGTTTCTGATCAAATGCTGGAATGGAAAAAAGAAGGAACAAGACTTTATCAAAAGTTACCTTCGGATTGTTTTGCTACATTGCGTCCATGTGAGCCGCTTCGAGAAGTGCCGGCTGATAGGGAAGTTCAAGACTCAAACTACAAAACCTGGAGAGAAACACAGAAGTAAATTGTATGACAGAGCGCATGGAAAAGCCTTTCAGATTTAAGCAATTTGATGTTTATCAATCTCGGAGTGCTATGCGTGTTGGTACTGATGGTGTTCTACTTGCAGCTTGGGTTAGGGTAGAAGGAGCAAAGCATATTTTGGATGTAGGTGCTGGCACCGGAGTGATTTCACTTATCTGCGCTCAAAGAAATCATGAAGCATTAATTGAAGCAATTGAAATAGATGAGGGCAGTGCCGAGGATGCACGAGATAATTTTCAGAATGCTCCGTGGAACAATCGTTTGAAAATGCATGAAGGGGATTTTTTGAAAATCAATTCCAAAGAAAAATTCGACGTAATTATTAGTAATCCTCCCTATTTTTCCCATAGTTTAAGGGCCTCAAATCCCAGCAGAAACGCAGCTCGACATGATGATTCACTGCCTGCAGAGGCGTTTATGGAAAAAACAAAGCGACTACTAAATCCAGATGGCAAAATCGCGCTGATATTCCCTAAAGATCAATTATCACGATGGACATTTGCCGCTGAAGCTCAAGGCATTTATCCTATTCGAATTTGTCACGTATTTACCCTTGCTCACAAAGATTCTAGCAGAGTTATGGTAGAATTTTCAAAAGAGAATATCATTGAACCCGACATGGAGTCAATACTAATAGAAAAAAAACCTGGTGAATTTTCGGAAGCTTACAAACTATTGACTTCCGAACTTTATACTAAGTGGTGATTATGCGCCAATAACACGCTTGAGATTTTCTACAGCACTATCCCATAACATACGAGCATCATCATCTTCTCCTTCTTCACAGAAATCGGTAACCAATAAAGCAACTTCTCCCGTCATTTCGTCAATCTTAATGCGCATTTCGAAGAAGGTTTTTTCTTTTCCTTCATCAAGCCAATGGAATTTAACGGATTGATTTTTTTTAGTAGAAACCAATTCTGCCTTTCTTTCTTCTCCTTCCCAAATGAAAGTGTAAACTTCACCACGAATATTGATTTTATCGGCAAACCATTCTTCCATGCCATCTGGTGTGGAAATACAGTTGTATAGTATATGATCTGATGTGCGGAGCAAATATTCAAGCTCCAACCTATTTTTTTCCATAATCAATATTGTTGAGTTAGGTCTGTTCTGCAAGAATAGTGTTTTCTTTTCGAAAATACTAATTCAATTGGATACATTTTACGACTGCTTATCAGTCGCTTAAGGTCTTCGGTA
>CALRZB010000175.1:0-5386 GCA_943372555.1 Chryseobacterium gleum
AATTGTTGGATTTCCTTCATTACTTTTAGTGCTAGAGCATCAGCTGACTCGCGTGTTGCACTCTCCGCATAAATCCGAATAATCGGCTCGGTGTTGCTCTTTCTAAGATGCACCCATTCATTCGGGAAGTCGATCTTCACCCCGTCTATTGTATTAATCCTTGCATTTTCAAAAACACCTTTAACCTGCTCAAGGACCGCATCAACATCGGTAGAAGGCGTCAATTCTATTTTATTCTTCGAAATAACATACTTCGGGAAACTATCGCGTAATTCAGAAGAAGTCTTTCCTGACTTGGCCAAACTTGTTAAGAAAAGAGCTACGCCTACCAAAGCATCTCTGCCATAATGAGATTCAGGATAGATGATACCGCCGTTGCCCTCTCCTCCTATTACTGCATTGATATCTTTCATTTTAGTAACTACATTCACCTCTCCTACTGCAGCTGCTTCGTAGGTCAGGCCTCGTTGCTCAGTGACATCTCTGAGCGCTCGAGTAGAAGAAAGGTTAGAAACAGTGTTTCCTGGTGTGTGTTGAAGAATGTAATCTGCAACAGCCACTAAAGTATACTCCTCGCCAAACATCGACCCGTCTTCGCATACCATTGCTAAGCGATCTACATCGGGATCAACAACGATCCCAACATCACATTTTTCCTTTACAATTAAAGAAGCTATATCAGTGAGGTGTTCTGGAAGTGGTTCAGGATTATGTGGAAACTTCCCATTAGGTTCGCAATACAATTCATGAACTACCTTAACCCCAAGCGCTTTTAATAGAGCTGGGATATAGATACCACCAGAAGAATTGACTGCATCAACAGCAACACTGAAGTTCGCATTACGGATTGCTTCTACATCCACTAATTTCAGTTCTAGTACTTTTTTAATATGTACATCTAAATAGTCCTTTGAAGAAACAGACCCTAGCGAATCAAATGATGCAAATTCGAATTCACTGTTTTCAGCGATACGAAGCATTTCTGCCCCATCCGCTCCGCTTATGAATTCTCCTTTTTCATTCAGAAGTTTTAATGCATTCCATTGTCCGGGATTATGGCTTGCTGTAAGAATAATACCAGCGTCTGCCTTTTCTTCTGGTACAGCAATTTCAACTGTTGGCGTTGTACTTAGTCCAAGATCGATCACATCGGCGCCCATTCCAGTGAGTGTCGAGGTTACAAGTTGACTAATCATAGGGCCGCTGATACGCGCATCGCGACCAATAACCACTGTTATATTTTTCTTTTTAGCTTTTGTTTGAATGAATGTACAGAAGGCTGCAGAGAATCTAACTACATCTATAGGAGTAAGATTGTCTCCTTCACGGCCGCCAATGGTTCCGCGGATACCTGAAATAGATTTGATAAGGGTCATAGGGCAAATATAATCATAAGCTCATCAGCTCTCTGAATCTCGCTGCTTGACGACGAGACACTTCCACTTGTGTTCCGTCTTTTAATGTCAACCTTAGTCCTCCGTTGAACCAATTTTCTACACCTTCCACCCAACGAAGATTTACAATAAACTTTCGGTTTGTGCGAAAAAAAGTATAGTCCAGTCTTTCTTCAAGAGTGTTGAGCGATTTTAATATAAGTGGCTTATGATTATTGAAGAAAACACGCACATAATTCCCTTCACTTTCAAACATGCGAATATCTTTTAGTGCAATGAACCAACACTTTTCTCCATCCTTAAGAAAGATTTGATCCTCCTGTCCAAGACGACCTTCATGCACAGCACTGTTGCTTTCAACTTTCTCCTCGAGAGCTCTATTCTTAACTATCTTATGAATTGTTTCTGCTAAACGATCTTCCTCAACGGGTTTGAGCAAATAGTCAAGCGCATCTATTTCAAACGCTTTTAGTGCGTATTCATCAAAGGCTGTAACGAAAATAACTTCAGGGACAGTCTCCAGCTGTTGCAACATTTCAAAACCATTCATACCCGGCATTTGAACGTCTAAAAAAATGAGGTCTGGATTGAGCTCTCCTATCATTTTAATGGCTTCTTCTGCATTGTTGCATTCACCCAAAATCTCAATTTCAGGATGCTTAGAAAGGAGTGTATTTAGTTCCTTTCTTGCAAGTCTTTCGTCGTCGATGATAAGCGTTCTCATGTTTTTAGAAATTTGTGGGAATTGAAAGTATTGTTACAACAAAATCTTTTTGATTTGTTATTTCGAAACTTGCTTTCCCGTTATAAATTAATTCCAATCTCTTTTTTGTATTCGCTAAACCGAATCCTTCACGCTCTGAGTCAGGCTGAAATGTGCCGCTATTTACAACTTGGATTTCAAAAAAACCATTTTCTTTTTTGCATGAGATTTTGATTAATCCGCCAGCAATAATTTTAGACACGCCATGCTTGATTCCATTCTCCACAATTGTTTGCAACATAAATGGAGGAATATCACATGCGAGTGTTTCTTGTTGAATATCATACTCGATATGTAATCTTTCTTCGAATCTAATCTGCTCAATTGACAAGTATTTTTCTACCAAATCAAGTTCCTCTCGAAGAGATACTATTTGCCTTTTTCCAAGAAGCAAGTTGTTCCTCATAATTCCGCTGAGCATCGTAATAGCTAGCTTAGCTTTACTGGGATCTTCATCGACCAATGCTCTTATGCTGTTGAGTGAGTTGAACATGAAATGCGGATTCATTTGAGATTTAAAACTATTGAGTTCTATTTCCGTTTTTGCCGCGCGAAGTTCAAGATTCTGAATCTCTTCCTTTTTCCAATTCTCAAAAGTACTTACTGCAAAATACAGTGTATTCCATAAGAAAAAAAGCACAAAGAAATTTACAACATTCAACACAAATCGAATTTGGAAAAAACTATCGACTAGCGGTGTTTCTTCATTCAACAAATCTGTGAGCGCTGTATTAAACATCACGAACAGAGTGCTCATGATTAAAGAAGAAATAAGAATTCGTGGAATTAGAGCAGGAATGTTTAGTTTTTTCCAACCCCATTTATGTATGCCCCATCTGAAGCTATGGGTAATTCCAATTCCCATAATGAAAATCATAATGGATACATTGTAGACTTTAGCTAAGTCATTTCCTACCGCGGGGGCGGAAAGAACATTCCCAAGCACAAATAATCCCCATCCGAGAATTTGGCAAGCCCAGTATACAAAGTTCCTATTCTTCATTATTCTTCAAAATTAGGTTAGACTTGTTTGTTGATGAACATGAATACACCATTGGACGAATATCATGCTAAAAGGTCTTATTCCATTACTTAGTACCTTTGTGGGGTAATCTTCATCTATTGAACTTCCTTGCACATTTCTATTTAGCGTATGGCGACAATGACCGTTTAGTTGGTCAATTCATCGCAGATGCAATAAAGGGGAGGCAGTACGAAAATTATTCAACCTCTATTCAAGAGGCCATTTTCCAGCATCGAGAAATAGATCAAATGACCGATCAGCATGAGGCTACGTTGCGATTAAGATCTATTATTCGACCAGAGGTTGGTTTGCTTTCTTCTGTGGCTATTGATGTCTATATGGATCACATTCTTGCACAGGAATGGAATACATTTCATGCACAACCATTGTCTGTTTTTGCCAAAAATGTCTATGAAACCTTAAAAAAAAACCACGATCTTCTTCCAGAAAGGATGCAGCACACATTAAAATATATGGAAATGCATGATTGGCTAAGTGGTTATGCAGAGGAAGAAGGCATTAAAAGAAGTCTTAACGGTTTGAGCCGCAGAGTATCTGGGGGAGAAAAACTGAATCTTGCAGCAGAAATGTTTGTGAGCCTCAAACCTGAGATAAAAGTAACGTTTGATGCGGTTTTCAAAGACCTTTCAGACATGATAAAGTGTAGAATTGAAGCTACGAATCAACCAAAATTAGACTCAAATCACTACTATTGAATTGAAATCACTATTTTTGGCACGACGCTGCTAAACCGCTCGTTTATTATGAAAAAACTAGTCATTGCTACCATCTGCCTCCTTTCAGCCATAAGTTCATGGGCTGGAACCATTGTCATTGAAGGCCGATACCAACAAAGAAACATATTCGTAATCAACTCTGTATCTCAAGATGGAGTGGGGTATTGTGTTTATGAAGTAACCGTAAATGGTCTTATCACTTCTGATGAAATTAACTCATCAGCCTTTGAAATCGATTTGAGCATTTATAGCTTAAAAACAGGAGACCCTATTGTGGTTGTAATCAAGCACAAAGACGGATGCACTCCAAAGATTGCAAATCCTTTCGCACTGGAGCCATCCCCAAGTTTCGAATGTTCCAAAATCGACTGCAATAAGTCAGGCCTTCTAGTATGGGAATCTGCAGGCGAAATGGGCAAACTTCCATATGTCGTTCAGCAGTTCAAATGGAACAAATGGGTTAATGTAGGTGAAGTCATGGGCAATGGCACTATTGCTAAAAGCACATATTCGTTTCAAACTTCATTAACTAGTGGTTTAAACAGATTCAGAGTAGTTCAAAAGAGTACAGAAGGAGAATTTAGGAGAAGTCCAGAGTGTGAAATCACCTCAGATATCGCTCCTGTAGTTTTTCAATATGATAAAAAACAAAAAATAGTGATCTTCTCATCCAATACGTCATATGAGCTTTTCAACAGCTTTGGACAAATTGTCAAGAGAGGTGTAGGAACATCTGTAGATGTTACTACCTTCGCTAAAGGCGAGTACTACGTGAGCTATGACAACACGACTACTGGCAAGTTTATTAAAAAGTAGAATTTTTACCATAACCAATAATCCGCTTACTAATTAGAGGCCTTCCCAGCAATGAGGAGGCCTCTTTTTATTGTAGTATGGAAAGATTTTCGTACTTTGCCTTCTCGGATGAAGCCTAGCAATATTTTCATAGTAGCCTTTACTTTAAGCATTTTATTCTCATCTCTTTTTACATCATGTAAAAATGTTGAGGAAGAAAGTGACTATCCGAATCTTCCACCACCCGTTGAGTTTGATCTAGATTCAATTCTTAAAAGGGGGAAAATCATTTTACTCACTGAGAATGGTCCAACAACATATTATCAATATCGCGGTCAGACAAAGGGATTTGACTACGAGCTGGTTCGTGCTTTTGCAAAACATTTGGGCGTAAAATTAGAGGTGCGATTGCTAGATGACGTAGACAAAATGTTTGCAATGCTTAATCGTGGAGAAGGTGACCTGATCGCCACAAACCTTACAGTTACGCCTATTCGTCAGCGTTTTGTCTCGTTTGCTGCTCCAGTTTACCAAACAAGACAAATGCTCGTACAACGAAAATTCATCACAGATAGGCCTGATTCTGCTATTCAAATAATTGAAGAGTCCACGCAGCTAAATGATCAAAACATCTGGGTACACCGCTAGTCTTCATTCTATACTCGATGAAAAG
>CALRZB010000176.1:0-5363 GCA_943372555.1 Chryseobacterium gleum
ACAGAAGTATATGTAGATGGAGATGTTGTGAAATTAGCGTCTACATCAAGTTCCAACTCGTACCCTTCAGCAGCAAAAGCATCTGTCCAATCAAAGGTCATGGAGGCAAAATTCTGACTCATGGCGCCATTAGCAGGCGATACGAGTGCAAATGAATTTAGCTCCGCTTGATCTTCTCCTAGATATCTCGCAATGGCAAATTGACCTCCTCCAAAACCAACTGCAATAATTTTATTATCCGCTTGAATAGTTATTTCATGGCATTCATTTGCTGTGCCTGCCGTAAAGTTGGTTATAACGATTCCAGATGTTCCAAAAGTGGCATCAGCCACTCCTGAAGATGTAGCTCGAACAATTGCAAACGAATTGCTTGTGGGTGTTCCAGAGCTGCCAGCAAAAACATAATTACCATTCATGTCCGTTGCTGATGTGTATGCAATGTCTTGATCAGCGCCGATATTAAACGATGTTGAAGAACCAGGAATATTGCCGATAGACGTTATTCCTAATAATCTCATTGTATTCAATCCATTGAATGATTTTGTTCCGAATAAAACCAAGTCGTCGTTGGATTTCAATTCCATGGCATAAGCTAAATTGGAGCCCGACTCGTCGAAATTGACAACACCATCAGTTGAAAATGTATTGTCCATATTACCATTACTCAAAAGTCTTCCGGCCCACCATTCATATGAAATTACTCCTGTAATGTAGCGCTTCCAACCGGCAACACTAATCTTTCCATTTGCATTTACTTCTAGGTCTTCTACAACGAAAGTGCGCAATTCATCACCCGCAATAATCGCCATCGACTTAATGCCTGTTGTATTGAAAGAAGTATCCAATTCACCTGTGCTCAGGTAGCGTGCAACGATTGGCTGAGCGCTAGTAGAGCTCACTTCAGACGTTCCACCCACAACAAGATTTCCTGTTGCTGCGTGGTATTTAATTACGCGAATAATATCTTGTTGACCGCTCACCCAATCAGAAAGAACTACACCTGATGATCCGAAAGTTTCATCCAATGAACCATCCATATTCAAACGAACTAAAGCTCCCTTTTTTTCACTTCCATCATCACAAACACCTGCTAGCACAATCTTTCCGTCTGCTTGAATAATTGAGCTATAAACAATATCATCACTGCCCGCTTGCAAATCAAAAGAAGCAACGCCATTATCACCAAAAGAAGCGTCCAAGTTTCCATCTGCGTCAAGGCGAATAACAGTAAAATCCTTACCGTAAACTGCGCTTGTAGAATAGCCTGAAACAACGATTGCACCATCACTTTGAAGTGATACAGCGTAGGCTTTTGAGTCAATTCCACCTAAGTCCAATTGGACTTTTCCTGCAGTACCAAATGAGGGATCAAGACTTCCCGCAGTTTGCGCGAAAACTGAATAAGTCAATATTGATAGTATCGAGGTAAAGAGTATTTTCATTATCAAGAATTTGAAACAAAAGTAAGAGATTAGAATGAAACCAATTTTTTTGCAACACCAGATAGGCACGACAAGAGAATCCCAAGTAGGACAATAGATATTTTGGTTTTCATTGCCGATAAAATTAGACAAAATGAATAGAATTAACGCTTCATGCTTTCGAGGAAGCTCAGACATTTCTGATTGAAGATATCAGCTTTTTCAAGGCTAACGAGATGTCCACATCGTTCAATAATTTCTATTGAAACGTTTGCAAACCGCTTAGCATAAGCCATAGCGGGCTGTATGAATAAATGATCTTGCGCGCCAACGAGCATATATAGGCTCACGTTTGGATTGTGGTGGAATAATTTCAAAAGCGTATCGTCAAGCGTTTTTCCATACATGGCCGTCCATTTCTTGTATTCAAAATCGCTGATAAACTTCGACTCTCGAACAAATATTTCGCGTGATTTTTTATGGTTTTTTCTAGGCAGAGTCAACTTGGCTGTAACTGCATAGAAATTTTGAAAGCCAATAAATTTTGCTAATGTTAATCCTGTCTTGGCCAGAATTCTCAGTTTTGTATTTAAAGCGACAATAGGGCCTGCGAAAACCATAGAACTCACGCGGTGCGGTCGGCTGTGATGCATTTGCATGCCGATGATGCTTCCTAGGGAAACAGCTACAATATGGACCCTTGAAATGTTTAATAAGTCCACCACTTCCCAGATTTTATTTCCAATCCACTCGAAGTCGTAGTGTTTTTGATTTAGAGTTGCGATTGATGACTTGGAATGTCCAGGTAGGTCTATTACTAAAAGATTGTGTTTGCCGCTAAATGACTCCGTTTGTTTTCTCCATGTACGGGTGCTGCCGCCTGCGCCATGGACAAACAGTATCCATTCAGAATTTTCCTCTCCGGTAAGGTGAGTTTCGTAATGCAGCGGAATGCTTTCTGGAATAGTATTCACATTGCAATATTAGTCTATTCTTATCTTTGCACTATTGGCTTCGTAGTTCAACGGATAGAATAGGAGTTTCCTAAACTCTAGATTCGGGTTCGATTCCCGACGAGGCTACTAAAATTGATTGAATAAATAATTCAAGGTGAATGGAAAAATACTTTTTTTCTAACCCCCTCTAAAAAATCGCCATCTTCTTGAAGTACGGGTTTCGAGAAACGATTTTCAAAGAAAACTCCATTCCGCCGCGACCGCCACTTGCGGCAGTCAATTCGGAAGTATTCATATCATAGCTTACACCAAAAGTATAGTTCGCAAATTCAAGCATCGCCGAAAAAACTACAGCGTCTTTTACCCGAACATAAGCACCTCCATAAATACCCGCGCCTTTATAAAATCCAGTGTACTTCGAGTCCGGTAATAATTCATATCGCACTAATCCCCCAAGCACCATTTCCTCTGATGGCCCCTGCTTGTAAAACAATGCTCCAGGTTGAAGCGCCAACGGTGTATTCTTTATACTAAACAACATATTGGCATGTGCGACCATTTTTATATACTGCCTTTCATCATTCCCCAAAAATGAATACTGGGGCCTATTCAAATGGTGAAAAGAAAGACCAATAGTTCCCTGTCTAAAATTATTACTCGTTACCTTAATTAAACTAGCCGTATTGTTAAAACTATATACCATTCCTGCGCTAATATCAAAGTAGCTTATGGCACTCTGCTGCAAATTTTCTCCAGGCAATAAGTTTGGATCATACGCTGTTCCATTGTACTGACTACCCCATTGAAACTGGCTATAATCAACACTTCTAGAGACAAATCCCCCTTGAATTCCCAGACCCAATTTTTGATATCGCGCAATTTTTACATGATACGCTGTGGCTATCGATCCTGATGTTGTTTTCAAATTTCCATCGCCGCCCTTATCATTATAAAATAATGCGCCCATGGCCCATCTTCCCTTTTTACGAGTTGATTTTGTTAAGATGGATGACATGGATGCAGCGTAGGTCTCAAATGGTGTTGTAACAGCCGCCCACTGCTTACGATAATTTATATAGCCGTCCATTTCATGGATTGCGCCAGCCATTCCAGGATTCTGAAAAAGTGGTGCTGCATAAAATTGAGACAAGTGTAAATCTTGAGAATAGCCTTCTGAGGCTAAGCTCGAAAGAATCACAATCGCGATATGTAACCAAATCTTGTTTCGCATCATTTATCGTATCAATGTTACATTTCCCTTTCTAATAAACGGCTCTCCTGTAAGAAGCACTGCGTCCAGGTAATAAACAAATACTCCAGAGTTCATTTCTTTTCCTGCAAAATTTCCATCCCAACATTTATCTGGATCTGTTGTTTCAAAAACAACCTCTCCCCAACGATCATATACTCTTAAAACAAATTCTTCAAAACAATCATTTCCATAAATTCTGAAACAATTATTAGCCTCATCACCGCCTTCCTCAGGGGCAAATGCATTCGGAATAAAGAACGTCGGACAATCAATTGTTACTTCAATTTTTATACAAGATGTATCGGCACAACCAAACTCATTATAACCTTCCACGCAATAGACTGTGGTTACCGAAGGAGCCGCATCCGGATGCTCACATTCTAAACACGATAATGTACCATCTGGATACCATGAGTAACTAAATGCACCCGTAGGATTTAAAGTAACAACATCTCCCAAATTGATGAGCGTATCGTTACCAGCATCAATTTCTGGGTAATCATATACCTCGATTAAAATATCATCAGCAAAAACACAATTACCAAGAGAGCCCATTACAGAAAATATCTCATCATCATCTGGCGAAACTGTAATCGTTGTTGTCGTATCTCCCGTATTCCATATATAATTTGTAGCTCCTAAAGCAGTCAACGTAGTTATTTCTTCACCACATAAAATTGAGTCGCCGCTGATGATGGTTACAGGATTTGGCATAATGCCAAGCTCTAACAACTCTGTTGTCTGACAACCTTCTAAATCTCCTGTTACTTCTATTGTAATTGTGCCATTCGGAACAATCATAAAGTTTTGACATGTATCACACGAAATAAGGGGATTGTCCGACCACTCATAAGTATCTGCGCCAGTTACTGTGATCAGAATACTATCACCTTCACAAACAAAAATGTCATCCGCAACAATATGCAATTCTGGAATTGGCAATATCTCAACGTACACGCTATCTGAGGCAACACAAGCGCCATTAGCGCCATTAACAACATAAGTTGTGCTGTTTTCCGGTCCAACCCAATTTGCTGACCCTATAGGGTTCGCTAGTCCACTAGAAGGAGCCCAATTGTAAGAAGAACTGCCAAAGGCTTGTAGGAAAATACTATCGCCGTAGCAAATAGACAAAGTATCACCCAATGGCAATATTCCCATAGCAACAGGAGAATCAACATCTAGGGCAGTATAGATTATCGAATCACACCCATTTATAGAGGTCAACACCGATTGATAAACACCAGCTTCCGAAGCAGTAGCCCCATCAGGAAGAGTATACAGAGAGCCACTACAAACGCTTGCGGCCACATAGGTTGGAATCGAATTTATAATAGAAATGTGACTAATAATGAGTGAATCGCAACCCAAAGCTGATGGAAGAACTATCGGGAAATATCCATTGGAAGATACAGCAGTTCCGTCAGGCAATGTGTACGACTCTCCTTCACACAAAAGAATGTGATTCGTTACGGTATAAGGTTCCTGAATTGAAAGCTGAATTGTCGTTATCGAATCACATCCATTGATAGATTGATAGGTGTACTGATATCCACCCACAGCGCTAGTCGTGCCGCCATCCGGCAATTGATAACTATCACCGGAACAAATTGTAACATTCTGCGTGAAGTTATAGACCGGAAGTTCTTCGATAACAAAAACAAAAATCGAATCACATCCAAATGTTGTTTGGTATTGTATCGGATATGAGCCAACCTCGCTTACCTCTGTTCC
>CALRZB010000177.1:0-5355 GCA_943372555.1 Chryseobacterium gleum
CCCGATGAGAGCGACATTACAGCGCTATTCAAACTCATAAATCCTGCTCGGTTTTTTGGATCCACTACTGATGTGGTAATCGTGTTGGCTGGTATCATTCTTCCAGAAACAAAAATGAAGAAGAAGCCTGCGACCACGAGCACTTGCCATAACGGTGAAGGGCCAATGTTGGTGTGGAAAATGATGGGAATAATAGACAGGGATGCGAAAATGGTGAAGACACGAAAACGTCCCACTTTGTCGACCATTCTTCCAATAAAAAAACCACTTAAAACTGTACAAGCACCACCTACTAAATAGATATACTTGATGTCGCTTTGTGCAAGTCCAACATTATTGATATTGTATGGTGTCAAGAAACTGATAACTGTGAATTGTCCGATTACCAGGAGCATGGTGAAAAGCAATGCTGTTCTCTGATTGGGATTATTTAAAATATTTCGCATCGCATCCAAACGACTCCCTTGTTGTGGGCCGCGATTTTTTAAATGCTCGTTTAATGCTGGGATATATTTGAATGATAGTGCCCAAATAGGTAAGCTTAATCCACTTACAACATAAAAAGGAATATGCCAATTTCCATCAAAACCATCGACAAGCATTAGTGCAATTGGCACACCTAAAATAGAAGCTAATGAGAATGCGATTGTGACACTTGCCATGGCTCTTCCTCGACGCTCAATTGGAAACACATCTCCGATAATACTCAGTACTAAACCACCAAGCAGACCACCTGTAATGCCAGTCAATACCCGTGTTCCAATGAATAGTGTGTAGTTGAGTTCAATGTTGTCTGTAGTTGGGATGATAGCACTTGATAAAGTGCCGAGCATAAATCCGAGATAAGCTGTGAGTAAAGCTTTTTTGCGGTCTAATCTATCCAAATAGAATACGCCAAGAAACGATGTTGCACCTGCAGCTAATCCGTAGGAACTCACAAGCCAACCATATTTAGCAGGGCTAATCGCTAAATTTTTCTGCAGAATATCACCCATCGGCATCATAATCATGAAGTCGACGATATTTGTAAATTGAATGGCCGCTAAAAGGAAGAGAAGAACGCGTTCGCTGATTGGATTTTTCAAGCTTTTTGTTGTTGAATAGAGAGTAATGTTGTTTCCTTGTAAGGATTGCGAATTGGAAAAGGAGAGGGTTCGACGTATTTAAAAATCAAGTTTAGAAATACGTTGGGTAATCTGCCAGGATGACGAATGCAGCATTTTAAGTCGACAGGAAAAGCGCCAACCGTGCTTTTAATTTCACCAGCTGTTCTGCCAAAAATGATTTTTGGTTTTTTTCTAGAAATGCCAAGATCGATGTAATCGTAGAGCATACGTGAATAGAGTGCTAATTCAGCATTTACTGTATAGTCAATGCCGACTAGAAAAGCTTCAAGGCCAGTTTCACCATCTAATGCGATGGAGAAACCAATCATGATTTCTTCATTGAAATACCCTTTGAAAATAAGCTTATTTGCAAGAGAGCGTTTCATACATGCAAAAATAGCTACGTCAAGATGTCCTATTTTGAAGTCGGCACGATCGTGAACATTGTTGTAGAGTTCTTGAATAAGTGCGGCATGTTGTTCTATTTGCTCGGCGTTCAATTCTTCCACGCGGAGTATTTCAGAACGTTTGAAAGCAGCTTTTGCTTTCGTCCTGAATTTGGAGTTAAGTGAATCGAGATAACTTTCAAAAGTGTTCCATTCTTTTAAAATGGGCATGACCATATTGTGATCAACATTGAAACTTCTGAAGCCACATTTTTCCATTGCTTTTGCTTCAGGGAATTTATTTTCATAAAAATCCTTGATGAGTACTGCAGAGATTTCTTGCTTTTCTTCATCGAGTTGCTTAAGAATATTCGTAAGCACTTCGCACAAAGAATTCATCGCTCGCTGAGTTGGAATTGCAGGGTCAAAATAGTAGCCATGTTCACCTGTTGCAAATGCACTGCCGCAAACGAGCATAAACCGACCATTTTCGGCACCAGTAAAATGTTTGCCAATCATGCCCGCAATTGAGCTATTCTCCAATCTGTCGTGAAGATTATCGGCCACAAGTTCTGCTACTTGAAATACGCTTATACCAACAGCTTTGTTGTTTTCTTTGAAAACAGCAAAGAAGAATTTCGAAGAGGCATATTGAGATGCGCTGAGTGCTTCTAATAAAGGAAAAGAAAGGAATATACTTTTATCACCGTTCAAGCTTTCCCATGTCTTTTTGGGTACCTCATTGATGTTTTGATAAATAGTAAACTCCAAGCTATTCCTAAAAGTCCTAGGAAATGCTGTTATGTTGCGGAAAGCCGCGCGGAAGGAGTTGACAGTAAGGCAAGACATTTAGCGCGAATATACTCTAGTTCTTTTGTGGATTTCTGCCAAACCCTGGTATTCATGTTTTATTCGGGTTGAGTTGAAGTTAATTCCGGTTGAGGTGAGATTTTTACCCGATCAGTTTTTTTTGATATTTGATTGGTAAGGTGAAGTTTATATTTGATGTAATAAAGCCCCTAAACCTTAGTTATGAACTTTTCAAAACGTTTATTCTGCGCAGTTTTTATACTTTTTTCGTGTCTTTTTTCCTCTGCACAATTGACAGAAGATTGGTCTTCTCAATTCAATGGTCAAGGAGACTTTACTGATAAATTTACTTGCACAGTTGCTGATAATTCAGGCAATGTTTATATCGGCGGTTACACCGTTGAGCCTGGTTCTAATTCAAATTACTTGATTACAAAGTTCAATGCTGCTGGATCACTTATTTGGAAACGAGTATACAATGCTCCAGGAAATGGTCCTGATGCGGTTAAAGAAATAGCTTTGGATCCTTCTGGAAATGTTATCGTAACAGGCTATGGCAATAATATATCTGTGGGAAATGACTTTTGGACAATGAAATTTTCATCTTCTGGGGATAGTCTTTGGTCACGCTATTTTAACGATGCAAGTTTTAACCAATATGATGAGCCAAATGGTTTGGCTATTGATGCGGCTGGGAATATTATCGTAACAGGAGATAGTGATTCAGATCCTACTAGTGGATTGGACAAGGACTACCTCACCGTGAAATATGACGCAAATGGAAATTTACAATGGTCGGTTAAATACGATGGTATTGGCGGGTTGGATCGCGCTGAAGATGTTGTCATCACTACGGGTGGATTAATTGTAGTTACCGGCCGTTCGGATAACGGAGGCGACGATGATTTTGTGACCATTGCCTATAATGCTTCAGGAGTTCAACAATGGATTTCTACTATCGACAACGGAGGTACGGATAGAGCAACAGCAATCGACGCTGATAATGCCGGCGGTGTTGTAGTAGTGGGCAGAAGTGATAATGGCGGAAATGATGATTTTCTTACCATAAAATATACGAATACTGGAGCGATAACTTGGTCTAAGTTTTTTGATTTTGTGGAGGACGATCGCGCGGAGTTAGTTGAAATTGCAACAAATGGAGACATCATTGTAGCTGGTCGCAGCGATGGTAATGCCACGGCATTAATTAATTGGAATTACAGAATAGTAGCTTATAATTCTGCATCTACTCAATTGTGGACAGCTACTTATGATGGAACAGCATTGAACGATGATATTCCAACTTCGATTGCTATTTCTTCTAGTGGTGCTATCGCATTGACTGGTTATTCTGATGAAAATAACACTGCTTTAATTAGCAACAATATAGTGACGATACTATATTCTTCCACTGGAACGCAAACATGGAATGTGAGCTATGATCCTTCTACAAATCAGAATGATGAAAGCGCCTCTGTTGTTTTTGATTCGAATGGAAATATCATTGTTGCCGGGTTTACACAGAGTGCGTCTCAGCAAAGTGATGCGCTGTTATTGAATTACGCTTCAAGCGGCGGCGGTTCTTTTACATTTTCTACTCAGAATGGAATTGGCGACAATACCGAAAATATTCGTGATTTTGGATTTGATGCTCAAGGAAACATCTACGTTACTGGTTATTCAGTTGGCAAAGACACGGATAGAAACCTTTGTTTAGTGAAGCTCAACGCTGCAGGTGACACCCTTTGGTCTCGTTCAATTACAGGAACTTTATATGGCTCAGATGAAGAAGCGAATAAAATATTTGTGTCGAGCAATGCCGTTATTATTTCTGGATATGTGAAAAACTCAGGAACTGGTTCGGAAGTTCTTGTAGCGAAATATGATTTTAATGGCAATTTACTTTGGTCTACACAATACAATAGTGCATTCAATGAAAGTGAGCGTTCGGCAGATATGGTGGTTGATGCAACTGGTAATATTTACATCACAGGTCGTACAGATATAGATCCTGTTTCTACTTCAAACAATGAGATACTGATTCAAAAGTACAGCACTGCTGGTGCGGTATTATGGACGAATGTTGTCGCAGGTAATGTTGAAGATGATCGCGGAAAATTCATTCGATTGAATGGCTCAAATATTCTAGTTGTAGGAAGAAAGCACAATGGGTCGAATCAGGATATTTGGCTTAGAATGTTGAACGCGAACGGTCAAACGGTTTGGACAACATCATATGATAGCGGTTTCGATGATGATGTAACTGATGTTGAAATTGATGCGAGTAATAATATTTACGTAACTGGTTTTTTCAATGCAAATGGTGATCTTTTGAATCAAGATGTAGTGACGGTGAAGTATGATTCAGCAGGAGCATTGGTTTGGAGTAATATATTCTCCGGTGGTGCTCAAGGTATAGACGAGCCATCAGCTCTTGTAGCGGATGGTGATGGCGTTGTATACGTTTGCGGTATATCTGATAATGCCGCAGGTTCATCAGTTAGTTTAGATTGGTTTGTGAGGCAAATTGCAACTGATGGAAGCACAGTTTGGACAAGTTTGAATAATGACAATGCAAATCAAGACGATATTGCGGATGACATTTCATTAGGCCCGGATAGTTCTCCATTTGTAGCATTGCATAGCGACGTTGATTCAGGAACTGATATTAATTACGATTGGAAAGTTCAGCATTTGTCTGTTTCCGGAAATCTAATGAGTTCTATTTCCTATACTCAATCTGATAGCACCGATGCGCCTAATTTGATGAAATGGGCTAATGGTAATTTATTTGTTGGTGGTAGTACTTGGAATACATTGGAACAAAGAAATAAGCTATTGGTAAAATACTCTTTCATTCCTGAAAGTATTGACGAGGCATCACTAGCTAATTGGAGTGTTTATCCTTCTCCGGCTACAGATGTTTTATTGGTAAATATGCAGGAGCATGTAACTGATGCGAATTCTTACATGGTCTATGATTTATCAGGTCGCAAGGTTCAGTCAGGAACTTTGCGTTTTCCCTTGACTGAGATTAATATTTCAACCTTACC
>CALRZB010000178.1:0-5351 GCA_943372555.1 Chryseobacterium gleum
AATCGATCTTCGTGTCTTGAATGATTGTCTGTTCGAGCGTGTTGATCATCACGATAGGCAATTCAGAGCTTTCAAGATTTACGGTGCCAATATCCTCCGAGCAAAGTTGAAACGCTCCCAAAGCGCCGCCATAGCCGTACACTTGGATATAGATAATCTCACCAGGAGTTAAATCATAAGACAAAAGAAAAGAATAATAGCCATCACCCGAATCATCATCGCAGCCGATAACATTGGGATTGTTGCATGTTTCACCAGACCAAATCGCAATTACAGTATCATCAAGTCCGCCCATAGAAGTTGTGAAACTCAAGTTTCCAGAAGCGGGTACTTCCATGACATACCAGATATCACCTCCATTGAAATTGCTGCAGTTAGGATTGAGTCCACTCCCTGGAAATCCAGTATTGTTAGCCATCACACAGTCACCCGCATTCATTGGAATGGCAGTGCATGGATGACTACCTTCGAGCAAAGGAGTATTGCAATTACCCAAAGTTTGAAAAACGCTGCCTGTAATGGGATCTGGTCCATCAGCGAAAAGGACATTCCAAGAGGCATCTTGCAGGATGTATGAATTTTCGTTTTCATAATCACCCGGAGTGTAAATGAGTTCGATTACATCGGCATCGCACACAGGTATTGCAAACGAGGTTGTGTTGCCTGAAGCCAAGAATAGACCTTGAGAAACCGTGTTGACTAGAATCTCCAGCGTCGCTCCATTCCACCCATCACCATAGGAATCATAAGTAGAAAGCGTGTATTCGCAGCATTGGGCGTTCGCCTTAGCCTGAATGAATAGAGAGAATAGAATAGTAGAAATTAGACTGATGGAGGGTTTGCGCATGGCGGTCATTAGGGGTTTCTTAACATGAAGGTGAAGCGAAAGTAACAAATATGGCTGATTTCTAAGGGTTGATGGTTGATGTATGGATAATGGATGATGGATAATTGAATCTTATAATCTCTAACCCACTAATAACCAGTAATTAGTAATCAGTAACCAGTCACCAGTCACCGGTCACCGGTCGTTTAGTCGCTGAGTTTCAGTTTTTTGTTGTATATTCGCGGCCCCTTTGCCAGGAAAGGTTAATAACTGGAAAACAGTGTTGTAGCACACCAGCGCTGATTACAAACATTACAACCCCTTCTTCTTTCGTGTGCCGGGTCTTGCCTGGAGAAGAATACAAATTATTGCCAAATGGCTGAAACAAAAAGAACAAAGGCTGAAGAAGCCAACGTAGAACCAATCGAAAACGCTGCGGAAATCGAAGCTACTCCTGCTACTGAAGCTGGTGAAGTGACTGAAACTGCTGAAGTTGAAGAAGTTGCTGCTGTTATCGAAGAAGAGATTGTTGCTGAAGAACCACTAGAATTGTACAGCACTGCAGATGATGCGGCTTACCTTACTAGCACTGGTGAATTCAACTGGGACGCTTACGAAGCTGCTGGTGGATATTCAACTGAAGATCGCACTCGCTTTGATAGCATCTACGAAAACACTCTTTCTACAATCGCTGAGAAAGAAGTTGTTGACGGTACTGTAGTATCGGTTAACAAAAAAGAAGTTGTGGTTAACATCGGATACAAATCTGAAGGTGTTATCCCAGTAACTGAATTCCGCTACAACCCAGACCTAAAGCCTGGTGATGTAGTTCCAGTTTACGTAGAACTTCAAGAAGACAAAAACGGACAATTGAAAGTGTCTCACAAAACTGCTCGCGTATTTAGCGCTTGGGGTAATGTGAACCGCGCTTTGGAAACAGGTGAAATCATCAAAGGTGACGTTAAATGCCGCACCAAAGGTGGTCTTATCGTTGACGTATTCGGAATCGAGGCATTCTTGCCAGGTTCTCAAATCGACGTTAAACCAATTCGCGACTACGATGTATATGTAGGCAAAGTGATGGAGTTGAAAGTGGTTAAAATCAACAACGAATTTAAAAACGTTGTCGTTTCTCACAAAGCTCTTATCGAAGCTGAACTTGAAGAACAGAAAAAACAAATCATGTCTGGCCTTGAAAAAGGTCAAGTACTTGAAGGTGTTGTTAAAAACATCACTAGCTACGGTGTATTCGTTGACCTTGGCGGTGTTGATGGTCTTATCCACATCACTGACCTTTCTTGGGGTCGTATCAATCATCCAGAAGAAGTGGTTCAACTTGATCAAAAAATCAACGTTGTTATCCTCGACTTTGATGATGAGAAAAAACGTATCGCTTTGGGCTTGAAACAACTTTCTTCTCATCCATGGGATGCTTTGCAAGAAAGCCTTCAAGTAGATCAAAAAGTAAAAGGAAAAGTGGTAGTTCTTGCAGACTACGGAGCATTCGTAGAAGTAGCTCCTGGTGTAGAAGGATTGATTCACGTTTCAGAAATGTCATGGAGCTCTCACCTTCGTTCAGCTCAAGATTTCTTGAAAGTTGGAGAAGAAGTAGAGTGTGTTGTATTGAACGTAGACAAAGACGAGCGTAAGCTTTCTTTGGGTATGAAACAATTAATGACTGATCCATGGGAAGGTATTGAATCTCGTTTCCCAGTTGAAAGCAAACACAAAGCTAAAGTTCGTGCATTCACTAACTTCGGTGTGTTCTGCGAATTGGCTGACGGAATTGACGGTTTGATCCACATTTCTGATCTTTCATGGAGCAAGAAAATCAAGCACCCTAGCGAGTTCTGCGCTATCGCTGATGAGATTGAAGTTGTAGTTCTTGAGCTAGATAAAGACAACCGTCGTATCAGCCTAGGTCACAAGCAACTTGAAGAAAACCCATGGGATGTATTCGAAACAGTATTTGCTGAAGGTTCACGTCACCAAGGTACAATAGTGAAGAAAGAAGGTAGCCACGCTGTAGTTGCTCTTCCATACGGTCTTGAAGGTTTCTGTATGAACAAAAACCTTAAGAAAGAAGATGGTTCAACTGCAAAAGGTGAAGAAACTCTAGAATTCATCGTTCAAGAGTTCAACAAAAACCAACGCAAAATTGCGGTTTCTCACACTGGTACTTGGAAGGAAGAAGAAGCTTCTGCTGACGCTCCTAAGAAACCACGCGCTAAACGTCCAGGCGAAGGTGCTGGTCCTGAGTCTTCACAAGCTGTGAAAAACGTAAACTCACAAGTTGAAAAATCAACTCTAGGTGACTTCGATGTTCTTGCTAATCTTAAAGATAAGATGGAAGGCAAAGAAGGTGATGCTGCTGAGTAATCAACTTTGATAATTTTATAATAAAACGTCTCGCTTCGGCGGGACGTTTTTATTTTTGGACTTTTACAACCCTATTATGATTGCATACAACCCTAAAGACTGGTTCACCTTCATATTTCGTTTTCATAAAGCGGATACATTTAGAAAACTATTGCCTCTTATCATTGGCATCTGTCTATACTCTTTTCTCATTGCGTTCCTCGAAATGGAATACTTCAAACTAGCGGAAACAAGCCATGTGAAAAATATCCCGATCATGCACGGGATGCTCGGATTCGTGATCTCTCTCCTACTCGTTTTCCGAACCAATACGGCATACGACAGATGGTGGGAAGGACGCAAGCTTTGGGGAGCATTGGTAAATAACTCGCGCAACCTAGCTATCAAAATTGCAGCAATACTTCCAGTAAGCGATAATGAACACCGCGCATTTTTCAGAAACGCGATTCCTGCCTTTGCATTCGCATTACAAAAACACTTGCGGTCTGAATTGCCCAACCACGAAACACAAGATGGGCTAAATCAAATCTTTCAGCACGTTTCAAAAGACAAACATGTGCCCAATCAAATCGCAGCTCTTATGACAAAAAGAGTTCATGAGCTCGTAGCACAAGGAAAAATCACCAAAGAAGAATGGATAATTCTAAACAATGAACTCGTCGCATTTACAGATATATGCGGCGCTTGCGAACGCATCAAGAACACACCTATTCCATTTTCTTACAGTATATTCTTAAAGAAATTTATTTTCTTCTACGTGATGACACTTCCCTTCGGATATGTCTTTAGCTTAGGGTATTACGTTATCCCAGTAGTGGCTTTTATATTCTACGTTTTGGCATCTTTAGAACTAGTTGCAGAAGAAATCGAAGAGCCCTTCGGAGGCGATGAGAATGATCTCCCAACAGAACAGATCTCGCAGAATATTCAAATTCACGTTGGGGAGATATTGGGGTAGTGGGAGTTCGTGGGGTCGGGAGTTCGTGGGGTTGTGGGGTTGTGGGGTTGTGGGGTTGTTTGAGAAATGTACACAAATGAACTCAAATGCACCCAAGTGAACACAAATGAATAGAATGCATTATGCCTTTTTCATTTGAGTGCATTTGTTTCCGCTTGTTTGCACTCGTTTTAACTATCAAACTATCACACTAACTAACTATCAAACTAACTAACTACCTAGTCCATATCACTGAGTTCAATCTCAAGCGACTTCGTGCTTAGGATTAATTCTGCTAGGGAGATAATTAGAGACACCATGAAGAATATAAGTGATGACGCGAAGAAGAGTCTAGCCAATTCCATTTCTACGACATAAATCAAATACATCGCAATGATAGATGCCAGAATGCTTAGCACCCCGAGTATTTGCATATTCTTTATCATTCGAATACGTGTCTTCAAATTCTTGATCTGGGCGTGCACCAGAGGATTGGTGGTACCATCAGAATTTTTATAACGATCATGCAAAGTCCTTATCACATTAGCCAACGCTAAAAAACGATTGGTATACGCCAACATAATCAAACTAATCGCAGGAAAGAGAAGCGCGGGGGTGTTTATTGTGATGTCCATGGTCGTGGGGTCGTGGGGTCGTGGGGTCGTGGGGTCGTGGGGAGAATAAAAATTTCACTATAAAAAACAAAATTCTCTTTGGTAAAAAGAAAAAATCGCCACAGAGTTTTCAAAGCTAAAAGGAGATTAACAGAGAGGTAATTGATATTTTAAAACACTATCAAACTATCACACTCTCAAACTAACTCCGGTTTCAGGTATGTCCCGGTGTGGCTGCCTTTTACTTTTACTATTTGTTCTGGTGTGCCTTCGGCGATAATTTTGCCGCCGCCTTGGCCACCTTCTGGTCCTACATCTATGATGTGATCTGCTACTTTAATCATGTCCATATTGTGCTCAATCACGAGTACAGTATTGCCACGATCTACTAGTCGATTCAATACATCAATCAACATTTGCACGTCTTGGAAATGAAGTCCTGTTGTAGGTTCATCCAAAATATAAATGGTATTTCCCGTGTCGCGTTTTGCCAATTCTGTAGAAAGTTTCACACGCTGTGCCTCGCCCCCACTCAATGTTGTAGAGTGTTGACCAAGGGTAATATATCCAAGTCCTACATCTTGCAATGTCTTGA
>CALRZB010000179.1:0-5350 GCA_943372555.1 Chryseobacterium gleum
ATGGAGTTTATCTCTACACGATACAATCAGGCGAAAAGAGATTGACTAAGAGGTTGATCGTACAACACTAATATTATCTCTTAAGATATACGAGGCCTTCCTATGGAAGGCCTCTTTTGTAATATGACATTTGATGTAACCATACTTGGATGCGGAGCGGCCACTCCTACCCTTCGCCACAATCCTTCGGCGCAAATCGTTAATCTCCACGACAAACTATTTCTTGTCGATTGTGGGGAAGGAACTCAAATGGCTTTGCGTAAGCAAAAAATCAAGATTCAACGAATTCAGCACATATTTATATCACATCTTCATGGAGATCATTACTTAGGTATAATAGGACTTCTAAGCAGCCTTCATTTGCTTGGAAATAAAGGTGAACTCAATTTATACGGACCTCCAGATCTGAAGCCTTTACTAGATCTTAGCTTCAAAGTTTCTGAAACCTACTTGGATTATACGATCAATTTCTTTCCTACGACAGATAAAGAGAAGCAACTTCTTTATGAAGATAAAACACTAGAGATATATTCCATTCCACTAAAACACCGCATAGAATGCTGTGGATTTCAATTTTGTGAAAAGCCCAAAGTACCAAAGGTTAAAAAAGGAGTCATTAGTAAATATGATCTTCAACCTTCTCAAATTATTGAATTGAAGCACGGAAATGTATTGACGCTTGAAAATGGTGAAACCATCGATCCTAGTGATGCTTGTATAACTCCTGATAGAAGTCGAAAATATTCCTATTGCTCAGATACAATGTATTGGGAAACTTTGGTTCCGCACATTGCCGATTCTGATTTGCTATATCATGAAAGCACTTTTCTAGATTCGGAGTTGGAACGTGCAAAACATACATTCCATTCTACTGCCCGACAGGCAGCGAAAATTGCACGAATGGCTAATGTAAAAAAACTAGTACTTGGTCACTTCAGTTCTCGCTACCACGAGGAAGATCAATTCATAATTGAAGCAAAAGAAGAATTTGAAAATGTTGACTTAGCCGATGAGGGCAAAACATTCTCTGTAGACTATTAAGCATTCATTTTTTGACGCTTAATCATGTATTGCAGCAATACATGATTAAATCCTTCATGAATATCCGCTTCAACGAAATCTATGGCATATGCGCCGCATTTCAATTTCAAATCTGTTTTGAATGCTTCAATATTCTTGATATAGGTTTCACGAATATCTCCAGGGTTCACCTTTATTTCTTCACCGCTTTCTAGATCCGTGAATGTATAGGGGCGGTTATCATATTCAAAAAGCATTTCTTTTGAGCAGTCCACAACATGGAAAAGCACTACTTCATGCTTGTTGTGTTTTAAATGTTGCAAAGCCGAAAAAAGCTCATCCGATTTCGCCGAGTTGTCCATCATATCGCTGAAAATGATTACCATCGAACGACGGTGAAGGCTTTCTGCAATTTCATGTAATGTATCAGTAACGAAAGATTTCTTAGCCGATGTACCATTGACAGTTTCAAGCAATCTCTCCAATTCATTGAAAAGATAATTGACATGAGATCCACTGCTACCTGTCTTTGTATTCAAATCTATTTTATCAGAAAAAAAGGAAATACCTACCGCGTCTCTTTGATGTTTGAGCAATTCAATAATTGCGGCTGCGCCATAAATCGAAAACTTCAACTTATTCAAGTCATCTCCCTCAGGGGCAACGCCATTAGGAAAAAACATAGAAGCTGAGCAATCGATAAGGATTTGACAACGAAGATTTGTTTCCTCTTCATATCGTTTTACAAAATGCTTATCAGTTCTAGCAAGTAGCTTCCAGTCGAGGTGACGTGTACTTTCTCCACTATTGTACTGGCGATGTTCTGCAAACTCGACGGAAAAACCGTGAAATGGACTTTTATGCATCCCGGTTATAAACCCCTCTACAGCTTGTTTAGCAAGCATTTCTAGTCTGCTAACGTTCTGTATTTTTCGACGGTCTATATTGATTGGCATAACACAAAAGTAACGAATTAGGATTGATTAATCCACTTTAAATGGAATGTGATTTATCCGAATGTAATCTCCTTTTGAAGAAGGAAATTTTCCTTCAAAAATGATATCCTTTGTGTTGCGAATGAAACACTTTCCATAACGGTATAGTAAAGGTTTGGTTTCGTCATTTTTCAAAAATAACTTATAAGTGCTTATTGAATCTAATGGTGTAAATCGAACAGATACTAAGGCACTGTCACCATAAGAAGTGAATGATTGAGATAGGTAGGTGGTATAAAGCCATTCAGATTTATCTCCCGATTTTTCAAAAGTCATAGACAGTTTTACTTTGTGTAAATCCTCTGCATAGACCATAACTGATGCCTCGTATTCTTCACCAGAAATCAAAGTACCTGGAGCGAATTCATCAAACACAATGTATTCTTGAACACCGGCTTCGTCTTTGTAGAAATCAAAATCTTGAAAAAGTATATGTCCTGTAGAATCCGACATACCAATCGTTTCTAATTTTCTAAGCAATGCAATCGAATCACCATGATGGAGTATGGAATTCACTTCATCATGCAAATTCACGAAGTCTTGCATGGCCCATGTATCAGCATCTTTGGGAAAATACCAAGTATTAGGGTATTCAGAAACTCGGTTAGTTTGAAAGAGATAGAAGGTTGTATTTGAATCTAAATCACTCAATAGGTTTTTGGCACTTATGGCCGGCCCAAACAGATTCAATATATTTCTTGATTCAGTTAATGAAGCTCTTGGATTAGCAGAGGCAACAAGTGGAATTCGAGAAATTAATGCGAGTGACATGGCTTCTACTCTAGTTGTATCATTGGCATTCACACCTATGAAATCGGATCCAAAATGAAAAAATGGCAACGGAACTATTGCGTTGGTCGATTTCAATTTTGGATCAGCAAGAGCTTTTTGAACGTTAGCTAATTCAGGATTTTCAAGATAATTGGAGTGACTGCACACCCGAATAGCAACACCTTTTTGTGCTTCATAACCTTCAATGATGAAAAGACCAAACGTCATCAAGGGTATAATGATGGCAAAAGCTTTAAACTTAGTTTGAAGTAATCTTTGTGACCAGCCATGAAGAATCAAAAAGACAAACGGAATAACGGAAAAGTAAAAAACCCATGCAAATCTTCCAGGCGCTCTGAACTGTTGGACGTAAGTCAATTTATCTAGTAAAGCTTCCAATCCATAAGCAAATGGGAATCCAAATGAAAACAGAAGAATGATTATTGAAGAAGCTAAAATCAAACGGATAAAAGGATCCTTTTGATCGATGGCTGGGCCTTTCCAAATTCGCATAGGGAGGCTGATTAAAAGAATCAGCATCGTTGCCACTCCTACATAGGCCCATGCTTCCCATTCTTGTCCTTCGACTTTAATAATCTGACTGATTAAATGTCTGAAAGGAGGATGATTTGGAACAAAAACTTTGTCCACGCCAGATATTAAATTCAGAAATCCTGTTGCTATGTCTGGTCTATCTCTGTGGCTATCTGTGGCCTTCATAAAGAGTAAATACAGAACTACGGGACCAATTCCTGCAACCAACATCTTAAGCCAATAGCCTTTGTCTTGAGGTTTAAATCTCGCTGCCAAAAGAATGCACACTCCAAGACACATTGGAATCATAGAAATCATCATCCCTAAATAAGGATGTAAAAAGAAAACTAAAAAGGAATAAAGAAGAAGCAAAGAAAAATTGAGGTTTGTTCTCTTATTCCAAAACTTTGTAACCAAAAGCAGACATAGCGGAATAACCCATACATGGCTCAAAGAGAGATGACCTTCCATTCTAAATATTTGTGGTTGAAGCCAAATAATGGATAGGGAACCTAGCGCCGCAATGAATCTAGAAGCTCCCCAAAGCTTTATCAAACGAAAAACAACAAAGACACCAATGATGTGTGAAAACAGCATCAGCAAATTCAAAGTTGCAACTGGGTTATTTTTTACAATATCAAAATTTCCGAGCAGCAGAGAAACTATTGGATGCCCATCGGTATAGCAAACATGTTCTCCATAGGGGTAGTTTGAACCTGCGAAATGAAGCCATGATTCGTCGTATTTAACGTGCCAAGCAAAAGTGAAATAATTCTTTACAGCATCCCCGCCTCCACCAAACAGAAAATTACCAGGATGTTTGATTACCTCCCCGTAAAAAACAAAAAGCATCACACTAGTAATAACTAATGCAAAGGGCAACCAAACTTTACTATCTATGAATTTGTTCATGTTATCGGAACCCTTATCCAATTCTCTTTATGGGTAAGGTTTGTCAAATTAACAAAAGAACTAATTTAGTAGCATGACAAAAGATGAATTAAAAACATTGACCAATCAAGTGGTTGATTTGAGTCGTGAGATTGGAAGCTGGATGAAAATGCAGCGGACACATGAAGACACTGCTGAATTGAAGACGCCAAATAACTTGGTGACTTTTGTAGACAAAGAGAGCGAGAGGCGCTTTGTAGAAGGACTTAGCGCTCTTTTGCCCGAAGCGGGATATGTTGCAGAAGAAGGTACTGGTGAGAAAACAGAAGGTGGCTATAATTGGGTTATTGATCCACTAGATGGCACCACAAATTTTGTCCACGGCGTGCCAGTTTGGTGCACAAGCATCGGGCTAGCATTGGGCAATGTGCCTATTTTAGGAGTCATCTTTGACCCAAACAGCAATGAAATGTATGCTGCTTCGAAAGGAAATGGCGCAACGCTCAATGGGCAACCCATCCAAGTTTCAGCTATCAAGAATCTATCGGCTTCGCTTCTTGCTACTGGATTTCCTTATGACGACTTTGGTCGAGAAGAACAATACTTAAGACTTTTCCGAACTTTAATGCATCGCACACGTGGTATGCGTAGATTGGGAAGTGCTGCGCTAGATATGGCTTGGGTGGCTTGCGGTCGATTTGAGGGATTCTATGAATACGGCCTGAATCCTTGGGACGTAGCAGCAGGAACTATAATTGTTCAAGAAGCCGGAGGAAAGGTTACTGAGTTCAGTGATGGCAACAATCCAATATTTGGAGATGACATCAATTGCACTAATGGGCACGTGCATGAAGAACTAGCTGAAGTTATAGTTGAATACTTTTGATAAACTCAAAAATGGAGGGAGAAAGGTCTGAATAATCGAGAAGCGAGTAAAAAACAACAAATGCTGTCTTATGGAA
The DNA here is from genome assembly GCA_943372555.1 of Chryseobacterium gleum. GTDB lineage: Bacteria > Bacteroidota > Bacteroidia > Flavobacteriales_D > Sanyastnellaceae > JAIXWP01. Next base: position 5,174 of record CALRZB010000179.1, read on the forward strand.
AAGTGAACACCACTTTTCGCAAAAGTCAATCGATAATTAACCCTTGTTAAGATGAAGTTACGGAGTTACATCGATGTTAATTTGACTTGAAAAGTTTGAAAAATCTTTCTTGAACTTTTCGAAGTTGTCTTTATCGATCCAATACTTTGACTTGACGCCAAATATGCGGCCGTCAAT
>CALRZB010000180.1:0-5323 GCA_943372555.1 Chryseobacterium gleum
TGTCAACAACACCGTTAGCTTGAGTTGCGTAAGACCAACGGAAAGTAAGGGTAGCAGAACCAGAAAGACCATTAAGATCCATAGCTGGAGTGATTAGTTCATCAACGTCGTTGTTTCCTGTATCGATGAAAGAATCATCAATATCGTGAGCATTTAGGACTGTGCTGTATGAATCATCATAACCAGCTGTGTTTGTCCACTGGAACTTAGAAGAATTGCTATCCATGTTACGGACAATGAAATTTTCATTGTAGAACTGCTCGTTAGAGAAGTTTTCAGAAACTAGACCAGCATACCAGTTTGGTGATGGGATAACGTAACAAGCACGAATTTCTGTTTTTGATTCAGAACCGTTTGCGTTTGTGCCTGTAAGCGTAACTGTTTTCCAGCCACCTGAGTTAAAACTCACGGTTGGATTTTCGTCTGTGCTAGTTGCTCCGTCTTGGAAAGTCCAAGCATAAGAATCAGCTACTCCACCGCCAGTATTGTTGATGAAAGTGATGTCTTCTCCGATGCAAGCTACATAGCGATCAGCATAGAATTTTGGCTGTGGTGCGCAAGCTTGTGGGTTTGTGCAACCAGTGAAAATCAAGTTAGATTCGCTCCAAAGAGTGCTACGACCAGCAAGAGCAAGAGCAGCAGCTGCGCGCATACGTTCTTTTTGGCCTTCTGTAAACATAACAGAGCAATAAGAATAGTCCATGAAATTCTGTACGTTTTCGAAAACGCCAGGATTACAAATTGCTCCATTCAAATCGCAGTAATCCCAACCCATTGTTTCAGGAGTGTCAAGAACATCATCGTCGCCGCAAACAACGCCAGGGTTGTTGTTGTCGCCCCATGGGTGTTGAAGATTTAGCCAGTGACCAATTTCGTGCGTAAGTGCGCGTGAACGGCCATAATTTCCTGTTCCTATGCTACCGATATAAGGATGAAGGATGATAACACCATCTCTGAGGGCGCTAAGTCCACCTGATACTGCAGCAGGATAGTAAGCATAACCGGCTACACCGTCTTCCATGCTAGAAACTACCCAAATGTTTAAGTAGCGGTCGCGAGGCCATGCATTTAGTTTACTTCCATCGTCACCAATGAATGTTTCTGGAGAAGCAATACGGTCGATACCGTTAGTGCAATTTCCTTCGAAATCTCTTGTTGGTAGGCAGAAGTTGATTTTGATATCAGCGCAGATTTCGTCGAAACCGTGCACGATTTCAGTTGTATCTGCATTGTCTTTGTTGTAATCCTCATTAAGAATGCGAACTGCATCCAAAATTTGCTCATCGGAGATATTCTCTTCACCCCACTGATGGATGATATGGAATACGATTGGAATTGTAATTTGAACTTCATCACGATCGTTTTTATGAGCAGCAACGTATTCATCAACCAAACGGTTGAAGTCTGCTTCTCTTTCAACGAAATCTGGATCTTCAGCTCTTAGGGCCTGATGCTTATGATCAGAACCGCATTTTAGCTGCGAGTATCCTGTGAGCGTGCTAACAAGTGCAAAAAGTAGAATAAAGATTTTTTTCATGTGACAGGCATCATTTTAGGGTCCCAAATATAAGCATTTCCAATACATTACCCCAATGAAAATGAGATGTTAAGCTACAAAAATTTTGCAATTATTGCACGGGTTTCTTATAGTTTTAAGTATTTGTAAATCAGTGTGTAATTAGCTTTTTTTAGCGATTAAGAGGGATTTTGAATGGTATACTAATCGAATAGATTGTTTGTCTGAGGTATTATTGTAGGATGAAAAATGGCTGGATTTTGCTCTTTTTGACGGCATGTTGGACTGCCCAATGAAGATTTATGGGCAATGGCGATTTGCTAATTACGAATGAAGGTCAGGACAAGCATCCCGCCTTGTATCGACTAAACTATAAACAGAGGTTATTTCGTGAATTCTCTCCCTGATGCATCTAACATCTTGGTTTGTTTTTTCAGCGTGCGAAGAGTGATGAAAATTACAAATGAAATAGCAAGTGAGTATACCCAGAAAGGAGACACCAAGTCTTTCCAAGAAGAAAATCCGAAGTGCACATAGTTTTTCATGGCGTCAATCAAGGCAAATGAGATGAATGTTGCGAAGAAGCCGTTGTATTCGCGCTTCAGTACATTTTTCATACTGAAATTCCAACCTGCACTTTCCCAACGAGAGAAGCTTGGCCAAAAGGCGGGTGTTTTTGCAGCCCAGTCTAGATAAGTTTTTCCAAATTTATTGCGGAGGAAAAATTCTTCGGCAAACATAATTCTTTCATAATAGACCCAAAAAAGGAGGCTACATACAATAGTAAACCACCAATTTCCTACGTAAATTATTATACCTAACCACATGAAGAAGTTTCCCAGGTATAACGGATGACGAACCGTGGAGTAGATTCCTTTTGTGTTGAGGCTTTCTGCCACCTGACCTTCTTTTGTGTTTCTGCCGGAAGTGCCTTTAGGAGTGAAGCCAACAGTTATTGCGCGAATAAGTTGACCGAATAATGCAACAGCCAAACAGCAATATGCCCAAGTAGAATTAAACGTTTCCATGTGGTCGTCCCATTCAAATACGACCACGAGGGTGGCCATAATGTACAGTGCCAAAGGCAGGTAACTTCTCCATCTAAAGAGCCAATTACCTGATTTGTCGAATTCTTCAATTAGTGCCATAAGGTTGAAATAGGGCACAAAGAAACAACAAGAAGGGGGAAATTCAGCTGAGGATTTTAAATTAAATGAGTCGTTCTTTTAAGGCCTTGCTTACAGCTTCACCTAGCGAGTGCACGTGCAATTTCTCATAGATTTTGCGAATGTGAGAATTTACCGTGTGGAAAGAGATGCTTTCTTTTTCGGCAATCATTTTATAGCTCATACCTTCAACGAGGTGACCGAGAATATTCTTTTCTCGATCGGTTAAAGAATAATCTGGTGAGGAGAAATTTTCTGTTTGAAAGTATCGCAGAACCTTGGTAGCAATTGAAGGAGTGATTGGAGATCCCCCATTGATTACTTCTCGAATAGCCTCTACAATTCTTTCTGGAGAGGTTTTCTTTAAAAGATATCCTGAAGCGCCGTTTCGAATCGATTGAAAAACTTTTTCATCGTCTTCGAAAACGGTCTGCATAAGAACTAACACGTTCGGGAAATTAGTTTTGATGCGTTTTACACCATCAATTCCTGAAACCTCCGGCATATCAATATCCATAAGCACTACATCAGGTTCACATTCTTTGATGTTTTTTTCTACTTGGATACAGTTTTCAAACTTGCCTACCACCTGAAGATCAAGAAACATGGAAATAAAGTAGTCGAGACTTTCTCTTCTTTCTTGGTTATCGTCGAATATGGCAACCTTGGTAGGCGGTGTATTATGAATCATGGTCAAAGTTCGTCATTAATCATTGTTCTCTTACTCCCTAATTTTTGCGATATCTAAGGTGCATTTTATAGCACAACCTTTTTCTGGAGCTGAGTGGATTTGGATTGTTGCCCCAAGGGCATTTATACGCTTATTCATATTTCTCAATCCATTGCCAGAGTTTGCATTTGTAATGTCAAACCCCTTTCCATTGTCAATTAAATTGAAATGAAATTGGTCATTTTCTATTTTCATTGTAACAAGAAGCTCAGAGGCATTACTGTATTTAATTAGGTTATTTACGGCTTCTTTGAAAACGAGATATAGGTTTCTTCGCGCTTGTGTTGAAAGTAGAAATGTTTCGGCTTCATGATTAACATCGAAATGAAAATTGAATTCATATCCAGAACTTAATTCTGAAAGGTGCGTTTTCATGCGGAGAATGAGGTTTTCGCCGCTGTCGTTTTCAGGGTTTATGGCCCAAATAATGTCACTCATTTTTTCCATCATTTCAGCGCTACTGATCTTGATTCGTGACATTAATTTTTCACTTTCTTCGGGTTTACTTTGAAATTGTCTCTGCGCAGCATCGCTATATATGCGAATGCTGGAAAGCGCCGCTCCAATGTCATCATGAAGATCGGATGCGATTCGGTTTCGCTCATCGAAAACCGCTTTCATTTTTGTTTTTAATGCTCTAAGTTCATTTTCTTTTTCGTTGTTCAGAACATCTTGTTTGTGTTGCAGCTCTGTAATTTTTTGCTTTTGTTTCATGCCTCGATAAAAGGCTATAGCAAAGGCTAAAACTGCAATGAATAAAATGACAATTAGCACTTCTGCTCTTTTGCGGATATTGATTTCTTCTGTTTGTGAAGAATTCAGTTTGCTTAGTAGGTCAATGTTTTGATTTTTCTTGAAATATTCTTGAAGAACAAACACGCGCTGATTTTGCTGTTTTTCATTTACAGCATCATGAAGATTATAGAGTTCTTTTAATAAGGCATTTGCTCTGTCAGTGTTTTTGAATTGTATACAAACATTGACCGCCGCTTCGAGAAAATTGATTCGTGATAAATCTGTGTTTAGTTTATTCTGCCCCTTCTCAAGACCCCTTTCAAGCCAGCTCATAGCCGCTGGAATATTATTTCGGGAGGCTTCAAGTTTCATGAGTGAACTGAAGATTGTTTGAGCGACATCAATATGGACAGTGTTTTCTACATTTCTGAAAGCATTCATAAGTCGAGCTCGAGCTTCGTCTAGTTTTTTCTGAAGTAAGAGCGCTTCACCTATATTCCATTCTGCAAGAGCAATTCCACGGCCTCGCCCATAGTAAGTAGCTTCGGGAATGGCTAGTTCGCTGTGATAGATAGCACTATCAAGTTTATTTAATTTCAAATAACATTCCCCAAGATTTGAAAGAGCTTGATATTGAAACGCCAGGTAACCTTGGCTATGATTTTTTGGGAGTAACGAAATCGCTTTTTTGAAGTGTGGAATTGCCTCTTGATCACGATTCAAGTTCATTAGGAATAGCCCAAGTAAATTCTCAGAATTCCCAACCAGAGTGTCGTTTCTCAATTCTTTTGCGAGTCTCACGGATTGCTCAACACTATTTAGTCCAATGTCGAATAAAGCGTTGTAATACATGATTTCAGCTTCAATCGCATGGAGGTAGTATTGATCGATAGGTACTACTACTTGATTATGGAGATAGAAACCTTGAGATAAAATATTTAGTGCAGAGTCATATCTGCTTTGGTCCATCTGTTCGAACGTTCGTTCAATTATTTCGGACATCTCTGGTGAGGTGCCTTTAGGCATAAAGACAAGTTGCCCTGTGCTTATAAAGCAAGAGCAAAGAAGAGAAAAAGCAAGGGTTATTTTTTTTATCATAAAAAAAAGCCTTCTCAAAAGTAAGAAGGCTTTAATCAATTAGTTGTAAGTATTTGCTTAATCATTGATTAGGCAGCC
>CALRZB010000181.1:0-5297 GCA_943372555.1 Chryseobacterium gleum
AATAAATTTTAATAACTGAGAAAAGATCGGCTGTCCGGAAAAAAATGCATTTTTGCCCATGGTAATGAAGTTGTGGTAAACCGAAATTACCAAAAAATGAGCGAGCCGACTAGTCGGCTCGCTTAACTTTACCCGGACACCAGTGATTCCGAATTCCTGATTCCGAATTCCGGACTTTTGTAATCTCTAATTTCTATTTCTCTAATTGTTAATCTCTAAATTCTAACTCTAGCACACTAGCACACTAGCACGTTAGCACCTTCTACTTACCACCTATTACCCACTACCAACCACTATTCTTTTCCGCTAAATTATTTAGCAAATTGACTATATTCGCTTTCTGAAAGGCTCTTTACCGCGCTCCGAGCCTTTCAGGCCATTACACATATTTCAGAAGTAGGAGAAAGAAATGGAAAGGTCGGTCATGCACATGGACTTGGATACGTTTTTCGTGTCCGTAGAGCGGTTGATGGATTCTCGTCTCAACGGGAAGCCTGTATTAATTGGCGGCACCAGCGATAGAGGTGTCGTGGCCTCATGCAGCTATGAGGCTCGCGTATTCGGGGTACACTCGGCCATGCCGATGAAGCTCGCACGCCAACTCTGCCCCGAAGCCATCATCATCCGCGGCAATTCCTCCAGCTACCTCAAGTACTCCGATATCGTGAGCGGCATCGTGCAAGAAGCAGTGCCCCTATTCGAAAAAACATCAATCGACGAATTCTACTGCGACCTCACCGGAATGGATCGATTCTTTGGCTGCTACAAGTTCGCCTCAGAGATGCGACAAAAAGTAATCAAGGAAACAGGACTACCTATTTCATTCGGCTTGTCGGCCAATAAAACGGTATCCAAAGTGGCGACCGGCGAGGCAAAACCGAACAATCAAATATTGGTACAACGCGGCACGGAGAAATCGTTTTTAGCACCGCTATCCATTCGCAAAATCCCGATGGTGGGTGAAAAAACCTATCAGATTTTGCGCAACCTTGGTATCAAAGATATCCGCACGCTTCAGGATATGCCTGTGGAATTATTGCAACGCACACTCGGCGAAAATGGATTGATGATTTGGAAAAAAGCAAACGGCATTGACGATAGTCCTGTCGTCCCTTTTCACGAAAGAAAATCACTCTCAACCGAACGAACATTCGATAAGGATACGATAGATGTAGAAAAGCTAAGAGGTTTGATAATCGCCATGACTGAGAACCTCGCCTATCAATTGCGCAAGGGCGATAAACTCACATCATGCGTGACCATGAAAATTCGTTATTCCGATTTTCAAACGCAAACATTGCAGTGCAGAATTCCTTACACCAGTGCCGATCATTTGCTTGTTCCAAAACTTTTGGAGTTGTTCGAAAAGCTCTATCAACGCCGCGTGTTGGTACGATTAATCGGCGTTCGTTTTAGTCATCTCGTTAGTGGTGGATATCAAATTAATTTGTTTGACGACAATGAAGAGCGCATCAATTTGTATCAAGCAATGGACAAGATGCGTCAGCGCTATGGCGATAGAGCGGTAATCAAGGCGGCGGGGATACAAGCCCAAACAATAGGTAGAATGGACAATCCATTTGACGGCGGTCCTCCTATGCTCTTGGCAAATCGCAGATCATAGTATTCAAATTTCTGTGCTACTTTGCAGCATGCAAATGATTACGCGCTCCCTACTTTTTGTTGCACTCTTTTTTTCTTTTATATCTATCCAATCGCAAAGCAATTTGGTAGATAGTCTGCAACGAATTCTTCCACAACTACAAGGCAAAGAACGCATGCGCGTGCTCGGTGATTTGTGCTGGGAAATGAGTGGCACGGATGCTATTCAAGCCGAGAAATATGGTCGCGAATTGATGACGATGGCCACGGCCTTGAAAGACAGTACTGAAGTTGCAGAGGCAGCGAATCTCTTGGTAGTAGCGCTTTACAGAAAGGGTGACTACGAAGAAGCATTGCGTTACAATCGCAGAGCATACGCAATAAGAAAGAAGGCAGGTGATCCAAAAGCAATAGGTTCGACGATCAATAAATTCGTCAACATTTTTGTCGATCAAGTGCGCTTAGATAGCGCATTGAAATATGGACTCGAAGGAGTAGAAATTTATGAGAGCAGAAAAGACACGGCCAACTGGGCGGTTTCATTAAACAACATCGCATCCATTTATCAAAAAGACAGAGATTTTAAATCGTGTTTGTCTACTTCACAAAAAGCATACGATCTAAGTTCTGCCATCGGTTTTTCGTATGCACAAGGCGGCGCCGCGGGCAATATGGGCGCGTCTTTGGAGAATTTGGGAAATTTTGACGAAGCGCTTCAATGGTATGAAAAAGCAAAAATTCATTTCACCGAAGCCGGCTCTGATGTGGACTTAGGAACAGTGGCGAATAATGTGGGTGTGATTTATAGAAAGCAGAAAAAGTTTGATCTCGCACTGATCAACTACCGCATAGCTTTCGACATGGCTACACGCATTGGCGCTTCTCAAAGTATAGGTCACGCGAGTGTTAGTCTCGGACAATTACTCACCGAAATGAATCGCGCAAGTGAAGGCGAACCGTATTTGAGAGAAGGAGTGAAAATTGCAGAGCGAGAAAATCTCAATCGACTCCGAATCGTGGCTTACACGGGACTTGTAGAGTGTTTGGCGAAACAAGGAAAGGGTCAAGAGGCAGCGGATTATTTGGGAAAATACATGGCGCTTCAAGACTCGTTGTACAACACCGAACGATCGGAATTGCTTCAAGACATGCGGACCAAATATGATACAGAAAAGAAGGAGCGCGAGAATGAATATTTGAAGCAAGAAAACGAATTGAAAGAACGTGAAAAAACGCGCATTCAAATTGGATCTGCAATCATCATCGCCTTGATATTGATTGGAGCTTATCTGTATTACATCAATTATAAAAGAAAGCAGCGCGAGGCGATGCAACGCGAAATCATTCGAGAGCGCGAACGCGGTTTACTAGCGGTTTTTGATGCTACGGAAGAAGAAAGAAAACGAATCGCAAAAGACCTGCACGATGGAATCGGACAGCAATTGAGTGGACTAAAATTGAGTTGGGATGGATTGCAATCAAAGATCTCCAACACCAATAACGACGAGGCAGAGCGACTGCGCACATTGACTTCAGTACTCGATGAAGCATGCACAGAAGTGCGCACTATTTCGCATCAGATGATGCCGAAGTCATTGCAAGAAGGAGGCATACTTCCAGCGTTGCAAGACATGCTGCGCAAGAGTTTGGGACTAACATCTATTTCATACAAAATAGAGCACTTCAAAGTAGAAGGAGAGCGATTTGATGAACGTGTTGAAATTGGTTTGTATCGTATTTCACAAGAGTTGATCAACAACATAATCAAGCATAGTGGTGCAACAGAAGTAGCTGTTCAATTGTATCGCAATAAGAATAGTTTGATCTTGATGATTGAGGACAATGGCAAAGGATTCGACCCGCTGAAAAAGCGCGATGGGATAGGCTTGATGAACATTTCCTCTCGTTTGAGTACAGTATCCGGAGAAGTTGTTTGGGAGCCAGGTCCAGAGTCCGGTACTGTTGCCACGATTCGAATTCCCATTGCTGACTAAGCAGGCTTGATTATATTTGAGGGCAATTAACCTCAAAGTGGCTCTAAACGTTTTACTTGTCGATGATCACGCCATCGTTACCGATGGCTTGCTTGCGCTGTTGAATGACCAACCTGATTTAAACATCAAAGGTGTGGCACGCAACGGTCGTGAGGCGATTGATATGGTGAATGTTTTGAAGATTGATATCGTCTTAATGGATATCGACATGCCCGAGATGAATGGCATCGAAGCCACCAAAGTTCTCAAGAAAGATTTCCCAGATTTAAAGATCGTGATTCTCACCATGCATGATGAGAAGGCCATGATCCGCATGCTTTTGGACATCGGCGCCGACGGATATTTATTGAAGAATAGTTCGAAAGACGAAGTGCTAAAGGCATTCGCGAATGTTCACAATGGCATTCAGCATATTTCTGAAGAAGTAAATACTGTTCTCCTCACCACAGAAAAAGCCGCAGAGCGCGACGGAAAATTGGGTGAATTAACGGAGAGAGAAATAGAAATTCTAAAGTTCATCGCCGAGGGTTTGTCCAACAAAGAAATAGGCGACAAGCTTTTCATTTCCCACCGCACCGTAGACACGCACCGCACCAACCTCATGCAGAAGTTGGGGGTTCATAATATCGCGGGGCTTGTCCGCACGGCGATTCAGGGGGGCTTAGTGTAGCCACGGGTGGCACCTACCCTTCGACTACAGTCACTTCGTTCCTTACGCTCAGGGACCCTATTCGCTTGAGCAAGGGGAGGATTTGGGGATTGAATAAAAAAACTTTGTTTTTTTATTCAATCCCCAAATCTCTTTTGAACAACACGTTCAGGGTCCCTGAGCGTAGCATTGACTAGCCGTTAGGCGAAGGCAATGCGTAGTCGAAGGGTGGTGCCGACTGTGGGATACTTCAGAATGAGAATGACAATGAGAAAAAGGCAACCATACCCAGTTTTCCCGTTAGACTTTAACCTAGACTGCCTAGTTGGAACGGTAAAAGGGTGGTTTTTTTGTGAAAATCAGTGATTTTGCGTTTGTAAAATGCTATTTATCAAAAAGATGCATTAATAAATAACAGATGTTTTGAAGTTTGCAATAAAATTTTACTTTCGCGTTCCGAACGGAGATAACGAGTTGAGGGATAAATGAAATTAAAAAGAACCTATTAAAAACGAACTGATATGTATTGGACACTTGAATTAGCATCATATCTGGAAGATGCGCCTTGGCCAGCAACGAAAGACGAGTTGATCGATTACGCAATGCGCGCTGGAGCACCATTGGAGGTTGTAGAAAACCTTCAACAAATTGAGGATGACGAAGAAGTATTCGAAAGTATCGAAGACATTTGGCCAGATTATCCAACCAAAGAAGACTTCTTCTTCAACGAAGACGAATATTAATTTTATGATATTGGGATAAACTCCCGAAACCAAAGGAAGCCGCTCCATGGGAGTGGTTTCTTTTTTTTGGTACATCTATGACACAAGAAAAGCAGGAGAAATACGACAAAGCTTATCTGAAAATGGCAAGAGAGTGGGCAACACTTTCACATTGTCAACGCAAGAAAGTGGGAGCTTTGCTCGTAAAAGAGGGAATGATCATCAGCGATGGTTACAACGGAACCCCAAGTGGATTCCCAAATCAATGTGAAGACTCCGAGGGAAATACCCAGTGGTATGTGCTTCATGCTGAGGCGAACGCAATTTTGA
>CALRZB010000182.1:0-5297 GCA_943372555.1 Chryseobacterium gleum
TTCTATTAGATTAGCTTGAGTTATCAATTCATTTCTATCCGCAACACTGCTCAAAAGTGCAGTGCGCATTCTTGTGCGCTGTCCTTCAGTAAACATGCGCGAGCAGTAGCTATATTCCATATAGTTCTGAACGTTGTCAATAGCAGAGCCGCATGAAGCACCGTCTAGGTCGCATAACGTCCAACCAATAGTGTTCGGTGTATCGTCAACATTATCATCAAAATCGCAGTTATTTGGATCCCCCGGACTATTTGTTGGACCCCATGTATGCCTCAGGTTCAACCAGTGGCCAACCTCGTGTGTCAAGGTGCGGCTACGTGAAATTGAACCTGTTCCGATTGAACCTGTGTAATCATGGCGCAAAACGATACCATCAGTAGCCTCGCCCCAATTGCCGCTTACGTTTCCTGGCAAGAAAGTATAACCTGCTGTTCCATCGCCCGCATCAGCACACACCCAAATATTCATATAGCTCGCACGAGGCCAAGTTGAAAGCGCCTTCATTTGATCTCCACCCTCAGTGGTGAGCTCACTTTGAATGCGGTTGATACCCGGATGACAGTTTCCATCAGGATCCAAAGAAGCCAATCGGAATTCTATTCCAATATCAGAAGCAATACCTTCGAAAGCATCGACAATCAAAATAGTGTCGGCATTCAATTTTCTGAAGTCACGGTTCAAGACTGCTATAGCATCATAAATCTGTTGGTCTGAAATATTCTCAACCCCACCATTGTGAATGACGTGAAATACCATAGGGATGATATAGACCGTTTGACCACCACCGCGTTCTTCTCCATAAATACGCGTTTCATCTTCCAACTGCTGATTTGCACCTTCAGCAGAGTGCCTGCAATCAGGACGGTGCTGAAAGAATTTGTCTTGCATTTGGGTATGACCACAATAGCGCACTTGGTCCGCTGATTGCGCATTAGAGAGAGTAAAAGCCCCAACAAAAAGGCTTAGGAGAAGTAAATGTTTTTTCATTGCAGGTATCTCAAAATTCCGTAGGGCGGTAAATATAAGCCCCGGTTCGCGGTACAATACTATGTGTAGCTAAAAAACCCTACGTAAGAATTCAATCTTAACGTGTTATTCTAGCTCGTCGTCCTCACCAAAAATTTGGTTCATTACATCAGAAAACTCCACAGTACCATCCATTACACTTTTGCCTAAAAGACTGTATTCAGCTAATCCATGAAGCACAAACTCCATCATCAGGAGTTTCTCGCGATCAGTCACTCCCGGACAATACTTATTTACTATTTCATCCAAAATAGGAATGCTATAAAGCTGATTTGAATAGTCTTTATCGCTCAAATCGCGCAACAACTCCACTTGATTTTCGGCAAACCACTGAATCATTGGGTCGTAAGGACTTTCTGCCTTTTTTCGCTTAAAAGTGTCTGGATTTGGGAATATTTGAGGGAATTTCCGTCTTATAGCCTGTCCCAGAAGTCTCATGGCTACAAATTGCGGCCCTTCTTGTTCTCCTTCATAAACAAGTTCGACCTTACCTGTAACGGCAGGAATAATGGCAAGTAAGTCGCCTATTCGAGCGTATGTGCGTTTCTCTTTATTGATTATTGCTCGACGCTCTGCGCTCGACATGAGGTTTTCATAAGCCGAGATTGTCAATCGAGCCGAAACACCACTTTTTTGATCCACATATTCTGACTCTCTCGCCTCGAAAGAAACCATTTCAACTAGTTCGGAAACCAAAGCTGGAACAGCGACCCTGTCTCTTTGCGCATCCGGAATATGAGCTTCTTGAAGTGTGATAGCTTGAGACAACTCGATTGTTCTAGGGTAGTGCGTCAAAATCTGCGACTGAATTCTATCCTTTAACGGCGTAATAATAGATCCGCGATTTGTATAATCCTCGGGGTTTGCGGTAAATACAAATTGAATATCTAAATCAAGTCGCAATTGAAATCCACGAATCTGAATATCCCCTTCTTGAAGAATATTAAACAAAGCCACTTGAATACGCGGCTGCAAATCGGGCAATTCATTAATTACAAAAATGCATCGATTACTTCTTGGCACAAGACCAAAGTGAATTACACGCTCATCGCTATAACTCAATTTCAAATTTGCCGCTTTGATAGGATCCACATCGCCAATTAAGTCAGCAACTGTAACATCAGGTGTAGCAAGCTTTTCAACGTATCTATCTTTTCTGTGCAGCCAAACAATTTCCGTATGGTCTCCTTGCTTTTCTATTAAATCCTTTGCGTATTTAGAGATAGGATTGAAAGGATCATCATTCAATTCACTTCCATTCACAACAGGAATCCACTCATCCAAAAGAGTTGTCATACTGCGTGCGATACGCGTTTTTGCTTGACCGCGAAGACCGAGCAAATTCATACTGTGACCGCTCAAAATGGCACGTTCGATATCTGGGATAACGCTATCTTCATAACCCACGATGCCTTCAAAAAGAGGTTCTCCTGATTGCAATTTTGCAATCAAATTATCTCTTAACTCCTCTGAAATACTTTTCGATTTGTACCCTGAAGCTTTCAGTTCTCCTAAAGTGTGTATGTTCATTTTCTTCTTTTTCTATTACGTTCATAATCCAATAAAATGCCGTCACCAAGACCTGTAAGTCCCGTGAATAGGGCCTTCCCATTGTTTGCCTCTGTGAAGTCATCTACAAATTCTTGCAGATAAGGGTCATCAGTTAGCATAAAAGTGGTGATTGGAATTTTCGCCTTGCGGCATTGACGAGCGAGGTTGAGGCATTTCCCAACTATGTATGGATCGAGTCCAAATGAGTTTTTGTAATACTCTCCATTCTCTTTCAAACACGATGGCTTACCATCTGTTATCATAAATATTTGTTTGTTGCCCGCCTTTCTTCGTCTCAGAATATCCATTGACAATTCAAGACCCGCCACTGTGTTAGTGTGATACGGACCCACTTGTAAATAAGGGAGGTCTTTCACCATGATGGGCCAAGCATCATCTCCAAAGACTACTATATCTAAGGTGTCTTTTGGATAGCGTTTCATGATGAGTTCAGCAAGTGCCATGGCAACTTTCTTAGCAGGTGTAATGCGGTCTTCCCCGTATAATATCATCGAGTGGGAAATATCAATCATCAAGACTGTGGAGGCTTGTGAAAGATTTTCTGTTTCATAGACTTCGAGATCGCTTTCTGTCAAATGAAATTCGTCCGTTCCGTGATTGATTTGAGCATTTCGCAACGATTCGCTCATTAATATTTGTTCTGGTTTGTCGCCGAACACAAAAGGACGGGTAATCTCAGTGGCTTCATCACCATTGGCGGTGTGTTTTGTTCTATGACCACCTCTATTGGTCTTTTTCATTTTACCGAAAAGTTGCTCAAGCGCTCGCTGACGCATCGCTTGTTCCGCCTTACCGGTCAAACCACTTCCTCCACCTTTTCCTTTCTTTAAATCATCCTGCAGAAAACCACGACTTTTAAGTTCCTGTTCAAAATCATTCCGTGAATAAGTATCCGAGAAAAGAGGTTGTTGTTTATCAATTTCTTCCATCCAATCCAACGCCTCATTGGGATCACCAGAGGTATAATTCAAAAGCTCTATAAACAGCGGCAATAGTCGATCAAACGGCTTTCGTTTGTCGCTTTCGGGAATGAATTCTGAAAATGTAAATCCGAGCATAAATTACTAGCAATAGAGTTGCCTAAGATACACTAACAACGAAGTAGGCATTTTGTTAAAACTGGTTACTGGATACTCATTACTGGATACTAGTTACTAAATACTTATTACCCCACGAACTCACGACCCCACGAACTCCCGAACTCACGAACTCCCGAACTCACGAACTCACGAACTCACTATCTTTGACCTGTGAACCTCTATAGCAACAAACAACGTTGGAAGCTTTTCCTATTTGCAATCGCCGTGGTGATTGTGGGGATTACGCTTTGGTATAGCAATCACATTGCGGATAAGATCCGTGAGGAAGAGCGCACCAAAGTTGAATTATGGAGTGCTGCGATTCAACGAAGAGCAGAGCTGGTTTCATTCACAGAAAACCTATTTGATAATCTCCGAGAAGAAGAACGAAAAAAGGCGAATTTACTTGCCAAAGCCTATCAAATACTATCTGACCCTACTGATCAAAACGACTTAACATTTATCACCGATTTCATTTGGGGAAATAATACCATTCCCATTTTGATATATGATGATAATGGCAATTTATCAAACTCCGCTAATCTCCCGTCTGACAAGGAAAACAACAAAGAATACATCGATTCTTTATACAAAGTCATGCGCAAGAAGTATGACCCCATTAAGTTTCCTGAAGTAGGATTAAAGGTGTATTATAACGACAGTTACATCTTCATGGAACTGCAAAGAACAATGGATGACTTGATCAATTCATTCATTTCAGAGACAGTTATCAATGCTGCTTCAGTACCAGTGGTGGTGGTGGATAGCACACAAACAAAAATCATTCGCACAGGAAATATTGATTCCACTTTGATTGCAACAGAAGAATTGAAGACTCAGAAATTGGCTGATATGAAGCAAAACGGAACGCCAATAGAAATCAATCTTCCGGGTCAAGGCAAACAATTTATTTATTACGAAGATTCGGAAGTTCTCAAACAGCTTCAACTTTTCCCTGTCTTTCAATTGATTCTGATAGGTGTGTTTCTTTTGATTAGTTATTTGATTTTCTCCACATTTAGAAAAGCAGAGCAGAATCAAGTATGGGTTGGAATGGCAAAGGAAACAGCGCATCAATTGGGCACTCCGCTCTCATCACTCATGGCGTGGTCTGAACTCTTGCAGGCTCAGGGCGTGGATTCCTCAACGATGGTTGAGCTGAATAAAGACATTGATCGTCTAAATACAATTACCGATCGTTTTTCAAAGATTGGATCTGTTCCTGAACTTCACAACACGGATTTGGAAGATGCAGTTCGCTCAGCATTTGACTACTTGAATGTTCGTGTTTCTCGTCGTGTTGTATTCTCAGTCCACAATGAAGTTCCAGGATTGCAATGTCCACTTAACCTTCCTTTGTTTGGATGGGTGATAGAAAACTTGGTAAAGAATGCGGTGGATGCCATGGACGGAGAAGGCACTTTGCGCGCGCGTATTTTCACTGAAAATGGTACAGCATGCCTGGAGATAACAGATTCAGGCAAAGGCATTCCGAAGAACAAATGGAATACTGTTTTCCAGCCAGGATATACAACGAAGAAGCGCGGATGGGGACTCGGGCTGTCATTAGTAAAACGCATCATTGAAAATTATCATCAAGGCCGCATCTTCATCTCGGCG
>CALRZB010000183.1:0-5275 GCA_943372555.1 Chryseobacterium gleum
AAGAAACGATAGTTACGTCAGTTCCTTCACGCTTGATATCAGCAAGGCCAATAGGAATTATATATTCCCCATCCGGCACCATGCCTTTGTCTCCGTACATTTTTTCACTTTCCATGAAAACAACAGGGTCATTGTCGCGGATTGCCGCTTTCAATAGACCTTTTGCGTCATAAGGATTGCTTGGGGTAATCACTTTTAAACCTGGTACGTGTGCGTAAAACGCCTCAAAGCTTTGGCTATGAGTTGCTGCTAGTTGTCCCGCTGTTCCATTGGGACCACGGAAAACGATTGGCACATTGTATTGACCTCCAGACATCTGGAGCATTTTCGCCGCAGAGTTGATGATTTGGTCAGCCGCCAAAATAGCGAAGTTCCATGTCATGAATTCCACTATTGGACGAAGTCCATTCATTGCTGCACCAACAGCGATACCAGAAAAGCCTAACTCAGCGATTGGTGTGTCGATGACACGCTTCGCGCCAAATTCATCTAGCATTCCTTTCGAAGCTTTATAAGCTCCATTGTATTCCGCCACCTCTTCCCCTAGAAGGAAAACGCTTTCATCGCGGCGCATCTCTTCAGACATCGCTTCGCAAATTGCCTCTCTAAACTGAATTTCTCTCATGTTTTTTCGAATGTGGGTGCGAAAATAAGCAAAGGTTGGTGCAACATCATACGTTTCGTAATTACTTTCGCATCCCGAATATACAATTTGACGAAATGAAAATACTTGTATGTATCAGCAAAGCCCCTGATACCACCTCAAAAATCGCCTTTTCAGACAACAATTCTAAGTTTGATGAAAACGGTGTTCAATTTATTGTAAACCCTTATGACGAGTGGTATGCGCTTGTTCGTGCACTTGAAATCAAAGAAGCTCAAGGCGGACAAGTAACTATCATTTCCGTAGGTGGTGCCGATTACGAGCCAATCATCCGCAAAGCTCTTGCTATTGGCGCTGATGAAGCTGTTCGTATTGATGCCCTAGAGAGTGATTCTCTTTTCGTAGCAAAACAAATCGCTTCTTATGCTAAAACAAAAGGTTTCGATATAGTAATGTGCGGAAAAGAAACAATCAACTACAACGGTTCTGTCGTTCCTGGTATGATTGCCGAACTACTTGATGTTCCTTACGTGGCTCTTGCGACCAAACTTGATGTGGCAGGTAATACAGCTACTATTGAGCGCGAAATCACTGGTGGTATCGAAGTAGTTGAAGTAAATACTCCGTTCGTACTTAGCGCTGCAAAAGGAATGGCAGAACAACGTATTCCAAATATGCGTGGTATCATGGCGGCGAGAACAAAACCTCTTGCTGTGGATGCTGCAGTTGCAGCAGATGCTTCAACATCAGTGAAAGCCTATAGCCTGCCTCCAGCAAAGAGTGCTTGCAAGTACATCGATGCTGAGAATGCAGGCGAACTTATCCGTTTGCTTCACGAAGAGGCTAAAGCAATTTAATCCACCACTTAAAGATTCGAATCATGTCAGTATTAATATTCGCAGATCATCACAACGGGAAATTCCCAAAAAGCAGTTTCGAAGCGGTTAGCTATGGAACTAAACTTGCTGAAGCACTCGGCACAACGAGCATTGCACTAACTGTTGGAGCTATCAATGGCGACGGCGGACTTGGAAATGCGGGTGCATCCAAAGTGCTTAATGCAACAGCAAACACTTCCGATTCTCAGCAATTGACAAGATTAATTCTTGCGGCTGCAGCTTCGGTTTCAGCAGATGTAATCATCTTCACACATGATATTATTGGTAAACTAGTTGCTCCTCGTATAGCAGCTCGTCTTGATGCAGGTTTGGTACCAGGTGCTACTGCCCTGCCTGATCTTTCTGCAGGATTTGTAGTTAGAAAGAATGTATTCTCAGGAAAAGCAATTGCTGATGTAGCAGTGCATACTGCTAGCAAAGTGATTACTGTTATTCCTAATTCATTTAGTGTAATATCCACAGGAAATACAGCTCCAGTTGAAGCTTTCAGCGCTGACCTGGGTGCAGCGGGCATTAAGGTAAAAGAGGTTCGCAACGAAGAATCTGAAGGTGGAATTCCACTTCCAGAAGCTGAGCTTGTAGTATCTGCTGGTCGCGGAATGAAAGGTCCTGAGCATTGGGGTATTGTAGAAGATCTTGCAAAAGAACTTGGTGCAGCAACAGCTTGCTCACGTCCAGTATCCGATATCGGCTGGCGCCCTCACCACGAACACGTGGGACAAACAGGTATCACCATTCGTCCCAACTTGTATATCGCAATCGGAATCAGTGGCGCTATCCAGCACCTTGCTGGTGTGAATGCAAGTAAGACAATTGTTGTAATTAATAAAGACCCTGAAGCACCATTCTTTAAGGCAGCTGACTACGGAATCGTAGGAGATGCTTTTGAAGTGTTGCCTAAACTTATTGATGCAGTTAAAACATTTAACGCATCAAAATAATTTATTTTCAAAGTGCCTTGCAATTGTAAGGCACTTTGAATTTTGAATAATCAGTCTTATATTAGACCTCCCGTAGAGGCTTATGAGCAATAAAATAGAACTTCAAATCGCGGATATATCGCCAAGCGGAAGCTCAAGCGGCGCGTATGCGATGATTTTGGCCGAAGTTGACGGCCATCGCCGTCTTCCCATCGTAATCGGAGGTGTAGAAGCGCAAGCTATCGCCATCGAATTAGAAAAGATGACTCCAAGTCGCCCACTTACCCACGACCTTTTTCGTAGTCTTTCAAATGCCTACGATATCGATATTGAAGAAGTGCTTATTTACAATTTAGTAGAGGGTATTTTCTTTGCCAAACTCATTACTACAATGGGCGGCAGAACGGCTGAAATTGACGCTCGAACGAGCGATGCCGTTGCAATTGCTGTTCGATTCAACTGTCCAATTTTCTGCGAAGATTTTATTCTTGAACAAGCAGGCGTTAGCCCTGATGATGTGCCAGCAGAAGAAAATGAAAGCGAAGAATTCGAAGAAGAATTGCAAAGCATTATCAAAGAAGACGAACCTTCTGGAATGTCTATTGACGAACTCCAAAAGCAACTCGACCTTGCTCTAGAACGCGAAGAATATGAGAAGGCAAGCCGCCTTCGTGACGAGATCAATAAAAGAAAAGGTGCATAATTGCCCTTTTATTCTTTTCTTGCGCTCAACTAAATGACCTTTTAACCAAATTACTCATGGAAAGATTTCAAGGACTCCTCGGAGTTGCCCTTATTTTGCTTATTGCTTTTTTATTTTCCAATAACAAAAAGAAAATCAATTACCGACTTGTAATTTCCGGTATCCTCCTACAAGTTATTATCGCCGTTTCTATTTTAAAAATCCCACCAGTGACCTGGTTTTTCCAACAAGTTGGAAAAGGCATGGAAGGTATTGAGCACTTCGCTCGTCAAGGCGCAGGATTTGTTTTCGGCGGTATAGTCGCAGATACTCCAAATGGATTTGCTAATTTCCGTGAAGGTGGATTCATTTTCGCATTCAGCGTTACATCCACTATTATTCTTGTAACCGTTCTTGTAGCTATTTTGTATCACCTAGGAGTAATGCAAAAGATTGTTGCTGTTATCGCAAAAGCAATGAACTTCATTATGCGAGTGAGCGGCGCTGAAGCCCTTAGCAATGTGGCAAGCGCGTTTGTTGGTCAAGTAGAAGCGCAAGTAATGATTCGTCCATATTTGAAAGGTATGACGAAATCGGAATTGCTTGCAAGTATGAGCGGAAGTTTGGCTTGTATTGCAGGAGGTATTCTGATTGTATATGCCAACATGGGCGCGAAAGCGGAATACTTGATTGCAGCTAGTTTGATGGCAGCTCCGGGCGCTTTAGTGATTTCAAAAATCGTTTTCCCTGAAACAGAAGAAAGCGAAACAATGGGCAAAGTCAAACTCGAAGTAAAGAGTACATATAGCAATATGATTGATGCAATCAGTCACGGAGCTTCAGATGGAATGAAGATTTCGATTAACGTTATTGCAATGCTTATCGGTTTCATCGCACTAGTTGCATTGATTAATGCTGGTCTTGGTGCGATTTATCCTGGACTATCCTTGGATTCAATGTTTGCTCAAATATTTACACCTATGGCTTGGGCTATGGGCGTTCCTTCTCAGGATGTAGGTGCGGTTGCAACATTACTTGGACAAAAGCTCACAATCAATGAATTTGTTGCATTCAGTAATTTGACGAATCATACTGTTCCAATTATTTCTGAAAAAGGGATGTTAATTGTCAGTATTGCTATCTGTGGATTTGCTAACTTTAGCAGCGTTGGAATGCAGATTGGTGGAATTGGTGAATTGGCTCCTGAGCGCAGAAAAGACCTAGCTAAATTAGGTCTTAGAGCGCTTCTGTGTGGCACTCTTGCTTCTTACCTTTCAGCGACAATTGCTGGGATTTTAATGGGCTAAAACTATTTTAAACATGAAAAAAGTTGGAATCATCATGGGGAGCAAAAGCGACCTTACTGTAATGCAGGAAGCTGCTGGAGTATTAGACGCATTTGGTATCCCTTATGAAATGACTATAGTAAGTGCTCATCGCACTCCTGAAAGAATGTTTGATTATGCTAAAAATGCCGCTATTCGCGGAATGCAGGTAATAATTGCAGGAGCCGGTGGAGCGGCCCATTTGCCAGGTATGGTAGCGTCGATCACTCCCCTGCCCGTAATCGGTGTGCCAATCAAATCATCAAATTCGATAGATGGTTGGGATAGCGTACTTTCAATTCTTCAAATGCCTGCTGGGGTACCTGTGGCTACAGTTGCGTTGAACGGTGCTAAAAATGCCGGAATTCTTGCCGCTCAAATAATTGCTTCATCAAATCTTGGAATGCTTGAACAAATCAAAGCTTTCAAAGAAGATTTAAAAAATAAAGTGATGGATACAATGGAACACGACGGGTCCATTATCATCTAATCACAATTGAAAAGAATCATGTTAAGCATAGATCCTAAGACATTACCTGTTGCCAAAGTTCATGGCTATTTACTGGGAGCTGTGGCGCCGAGGCCAATCGCTTTTGCGAGTACTTTAGACGAGGAAGGAAATCCAAATCTTTCTCCATTTAGCTTTTTTAATGTCTTCAGCGCGAATCCGCCGATCGCCATTTTTTCTCCAGCCCGAAGAGGAAGAGACAACACGACCAAACACACGTATGAAAACGTGAAAAAAGTAAAGGAGTGTGTTATAAATATCGTCAACTACGATATGGTACAACAGATGTCTTTAGCGAGTGTCGAATATCCTAAAGGAGTTAACGAATTCGTGAAAG
>CALRZB010000184.1:0-5246 GCA_943372555.1 Chryseobacterium gleum
ATTAAATTTTTCTATAATTGTTGATCTAAACATTTTTTGAAATATTAAGGGAACAGAACATAGCGTTCTGTTCCCTTTGTTTATTATTCTTCCCAGCTAAATTCATTTCTACCAAAGTGACCGTAGCTTGCGGTTTGCTCGTAGATAGGATTTTTAAGTTGTAGTCGCTCAATGATGCCATTAGGAGTGAGATCAAATCTCTTTTTAATATCATTTTGAATGTGCCAATTTGTGGATTGATCCTTATCCGTTTCCACGTAAATACTTTGTGGTTCAGGGCGACCGATGGCATAGGAAATTTGAACCTTACACCAATTGGCGATTCCAGATTTGACATAATATCTTGCAACCGCACGTGCGGCGTAGGCTGCAGAGCGATCCACTTTACTTGGATCCTTTCCACTAAAAGCACCGCCTCCGTGTTCACATCGGCCGCCATAGGTATCAACTATTATTTTTCTACCAGTGAGTCCTGTATCACCATGTGGTCCGCCGATGGTAAAACTTCCGGAAGGATTCACAAAAGTGAGCGGAAGTAAATTGTTGTTGTAAGGCGCTAGAGTGGGAATGACAATCTCCGAAATTATTTGTTCTCGGATTAGATCTTGAGAAACATCTTCCGTGTGTTGCGTGCTAATGATGACATTGTCTATTCCTACGGGTTTGCCATCCACGTATTTCACGGTAACTTGTGACTTGGCATCTGGTCGCAGCCAATGAATTTCACCGTTGTGTCTTTTTGTCGCCAACGTTTTAACGAGTTTATGCGCGAGCACGATGGGGAGGGGCATAAGTTCAGGAGTTTCGTTGGTTGCAAAACCAAACATGATTCCTTGGTCGCCGGCACCGCCGATAAGTACACTGGTATTGATTTCTGGACTTTGTTGATGAAGGTGGTTCTCAAATGTTGCTGTTTCAGCATTGAAACCAACCTCTTCACTCGTATAGCCAATTCGTGTAATTACTTTTTTTGCGATGGCTATTGGATCAACAATAGCGAATGATTTGACTTCGCCGGCGATAATGCACCTTTGAGTGGTGATGAGCACCTCGCAAGCAACCTTGGCATTTGAATCTTGCGTAAGGTAGGCGTCAAGAATGGCGTCAGAGATTTGATCGGCAACTTTGTCGGGATGTCCTTCAGACACCGATTCGGATGTGAATTGATAATGCATATTTGTTTTTATTGTTAAATGATTTATTTAGTAAGCTTCATAAACGACAGGCACTTGGTAATTTGATTTACCGATGCCAAGTACTTTTCCACGCGGATTGACAAGTGTTGTAGCAACAGGTATTTTATCACTTTTGAGTTCGTGATTTTCCTCGAAGTAGATGCATTGATTCGGCGAAAGGACCAGACATATTCGGGCTTTTGATTTCTTGTCTTTGCTTAGGTCTTTGCGCACCACTCGCATTTTTTCAATGAGATCATCAATCACATCTTTATCCAGGAGTGGATCGAAATGGGTGTGAGGTTTGTTGGTTGCTGTGCAATGAATTCCGGGATAGATTTCCGAATTTTTTTCTTTGTTGAAGTGCACAGGAATAGACATCATTATGAAGCTGTTGTTCTTGTAAATGATGTAGGGGAAGATGCCGTAAGGCGCTTTTAGATTTGGATTTGACATTTATGTTGGTTTTGAAATTTATATTCAAGAGACCCGCATCAATTTGACCACCGTGGTATGTCTACTCGGTTGGCATTTACCCGTGAGGGTAAATTCTGAATGCAAGACAGTAAAAGAGTTTTAGTCTAGAGTCGAATAAGAATTAGGGTAAATAGAAAAATGATCCGAACAGTAAAACTGCAGGACAGAGGAGGGGTGTGTGTAATTTTTGTATTTCATATTTTTTTGGTTTTGTTAAACCCGAATCCTTTTTCCACCGTGGCATTTCGGCTCGGTTGGCAGAGAAGTTGCGTTCAACTTCCCGTTCTTGATTCAGACGCTGCAAACGTAAATACAAAATTTGTTTCGTTCCAAATTTATTTTTTACACGGGTTAAGGTTCTTTGATTTCTGTGTGAATTGACCGAGAGAATTTGTGTTTAAGGATAATTTAGGCTGCTCCATTCAATCGAACTTTAAACGCGATGATCATGTAATCGATATGATGATGATATTATTGGAAGATGCGTAGATCAGATTCCTGAATATGGCTGTTAGAATTGTATTGTCTTTATAATTGGATTCGGAACTTGTTGACCAATTTCTTCATTACAATTTTCAAGGTTATGGTTATGTTGAAAATAGATAACTAAAGCGGCTTTGCTGAAAGAAATTGGAATGACTGAATGGATATACGGTGAGTAGCAATCTGTCTCGTTGTTGTCGAAATTATCTAGTAGAATATCGGTGAATTTGTTGGTTAATGTGTTGTAAACATGTAAATTACAGAAGCCGTCTAAGCAATTCGTAAGAAATAAATTATCTGGATTGTACCATGTGGCACTAAGTACTGTAAGATACTGGTTTTCGGAAATACATTTTATTGTTCCATCTTCTTTAAGAATGTAAAAAGTTCTAAATCCGTATGGGTCATCATATAATCCGATGAAGTATTTCTTATTGCCCATCTTTATCTGACTTTGCGATATCATATCTGTGTTTACGGAAATGAGTAATTTATCACAATATTCACTATCGAAAAAGGTACTGTCGATTATTGTTTTGTTCTTATATGACAATTGCAAGTCTTTTTCAATTGTTTCGAAACTAATATTTTCAAAATTCATTTCTGGGAATAAATATCTATTTTTGCCATATTCATCATACTCATGAGAAGTATATCTAAGTTGAATGTTTTCAATTAGATAATCTCGTCCGTCATATTTATAATGTATTAAAATTCCATTTGAATACTCGCAGAAAAATGAATTGAAGACATCTCCGGTTTGATAAATTATTGGACCAATTCTTTGATCAACATCGTTTTTATTCGAAAGGGTATCAATTCCATAACCAAATACTCCCTTGAATTTTTTATTGTTTTCAGTTTCGGTATTGTAAATAAAAATGTTTGATATTATGTCGTCTTTATTTGCAATTAAGTCAATCCCTTCGTTGTAAAAGCAATAATAAGTGTTCAAATTATCATATTTTTTAACATCAGGCTTTGAGCAATTGCTGACTAGTGCTGTATACTCTATACTTCTGATGCTTTTTCCAAGTAGTTTGGTTAGGGATATTTTGTCTAGATAAAATTCATTAAAAATATAATTAGAATTTTTTTCATTATTGCGAGTGATAATTAACTGAATTGAGTCTAAGCTGACTTGTTGCTCTCTTATTGAAAGGGATAGCTGTTTAATGGAATCGAGAAATTGCTCTTTTTCTAGTTTTTCTGATTTGAGGATATAGTTTAAAAGGACTGTATCTTGTTGATGCTCTAGTCTCTCTTTATCTAATATATTATGAACGCTGTCTAAGGAAAGCTGGAGATTTGCAATAATCTCTTTTTTAGATTGCGAGAATAACTGGTGCGAAGTGAAAAAAGAAATTAATATAAACAAATAAATGTTTTTCATGATGCTTTTCAATCTAGTTTAATGTATTGTAATTTTTCACGATGAACTTCTGTCCAGAGAGTTTAATTGTAGGCAAATATATGGAGTCTAGATATGAAATTTACTATTTTCTATTCAACTAATCCTACCATGCGGATTGGTTTTCTTTTTAAAGGTTAATATAGAAATTCAAGTTTTGAAAGTAGTTGTTAAGTCGGTTGATTATAGGTTTTGAGAATTTATTTTTTTTTCTCTTATTGATATTTGGCAGCATTTTGTTATTTATTAAGAATGAAAATTAATAGAGTTTAGATCATGAATTCCTAGTTTTTTAAAGAATGAGAAACAGAATGAAAATGAGAATGAATAGAGTTTTGAGTGAGAGAATTCAATAATTGAGTCTCATCAAGTCCCTGAACCTATCGAAAAAAAAACTTTCTCTAATCACTCCCCACCATCCAGCACCTCGATCGCAGTCACATTTCGCAGTTCAATATTATAGAAATTGAAGTCATTCGGACTGGGATTTATTTCTTCAATCAAATCGACTGTGCAATCCTTTAGTGGTATCGGTTCGAAGAACAAACTGAATACGCACCAATCAGCGGTAGATTCAAACTCCACAAGATTTGGAGCTATAGAAATGTTTATTGCATGAGTGAGTTTGTATCGTTTTTCGGATCCCTGGATTTTAAGGAAGGTATCTGGCGAAATACGAATCCATCCACCCTTGATATATATGGAAAGTGCGGCATAACCAAAATCAAGTTGTGTTTGTTCTTTGCTCAGAATAATGCGCAGTAAATCGGGATTCTCTCGGTTTAAATGAGATAGTTCGAATTCTGGGAGGTATCTTTTTATTTCTTTTCTCATGATCTTAATTTCTTGGTAAATTCTCTGAACCATATTGGGGAGATGATGTTGATGCTATCTCCGTTGGACAAGACATATCGCGCAAGCTCTAGTGTAGGGATCAAATCGAATGTAATTATCGAGTCCCCATCATTTTGTTTTTGTATCTTTTGACTTGGATGAATGGGGTAGGCATGGAGATAGTGCGTAAGCATCTGGCGCACATGGAGCTTTATTTCAGTTTTCTCATTGTTAGCTAAAGGAAATACACCATACATGTCGTTTAAAAATTCGTATACGATTCCGTAGTTGCTTCGGTGGTATTCTTTTTTAAGTAACAAGGGATTTGATATTCGATCCATACCAAACGTTCTTACTTCGTTATGCTGCTCTGAATACCCAATCAAATACCATCGGTTGTCGAATTCCTTAATGAGAAAAGGATGCAGCTTGATATGCTTAAATGTTCTATTACGATATGAAAAGTGAAGAATCGAAACGGGAATTTTCTCACTGCATGCTTTATAGAAAAGATCGAAATGCTCGAATCCTTTGGAAATAGGCAGGTGCATTGTTTGTAGCACTGGAAGGCTGTTCAACTCCTCTTTTTGTTCAAGCGTTGCGGATAGAACCTTTTGTATGGCATGATTGAACTTATCGCCAATTCGCGAGCCCCCGATAGCCTTAATTAATTCAATCGCTTTCCGAATAGTTTCGATTTCACTATCCTGAAGCGATAACGACGTTAGAGTATAATTGGGATCAGTGTATTCATAGCCCATGTGCAGGCGAGAGAATCTTATCGGCGCTCCAAAACCCATGGGGGGTTCCATTTTCATGTTTCGAATGTCCTTTTGAATGGTTTCGAGTGAGGGCGTATAATCCAG
>CALRZB010000185.1:0-5243 GCA_943372555.1 Chryseobacterium gleum
GCATATCTTAGTTATAATTGTAATCTGAAGTGTTCTTCATTTATTAACGGACCACTTACAGGAGTGGTTCCAACAAGCGCTATCGCTTGTGAGGCCGTTGTAGTCATTGCGAATGTAGAAAAATAATGCTGAAATACAGTCGTTTAGGACGTTTTTCGTTTTTTGGTTTAAGCCCTGATTTTTGAAGTATGAAGGCTTGCTTTCTAGGAATGTGTTGCGTTGTGATAAAAGTCAATTATTTCATTCGAAGAGAATATGAATGAATTGAGGGCTTTTAAAGGGATGTTTGTCTTGATTATTTAAAAATTTCTGATGCAATGATATAAACGCCCATTAAAAGAACAAACCATCCGAAACCAGTTTTTAATTTGTCCGCAGTTATCTTTTTACTCAAAGCATTACCAACGAAAATACCGACGATTGCAAGCAAACTCACGGTAATCAGCAACTGCCAATCCATGACTTGTTTTCCCAAGTCACCAGTAAAACCAATCAATGACTTAGCTGCAATGATTAGTAATGATGTGCCAATAGCTTGTTTCATGGGGAGTTTACTCAACATCACAAGTGCTGGAATAATTAGGAAGCCTCCACCGGCCCCTACAAGTCCGGTAAGTAAACCTACCAATGCACCTTCAAGTATTATCATAGGATAATTGAACACTTGCGCTTCTTCTTTTTCTTCTGCGTTCTTTTTACCACGAATCATGGATAATGATGCTGCCACCATCAATACTGCGAATAGAAGCATCATTAAAATGCTCTTAGTCAGGATGTAATTACCAATGGTTCCAATCTCTGCTGGAATAGCGGGTACAATAAATGCTCGTGTAGCATAAACAGCAGCTATAGATGGTATACCAAATATGATGGCGGTTTTAAGATTGATTTCTCCTTGTTTATATTTCGGAAATGCTCCTGCAGCACTTGTTATGCCGACAATGAATAACGAATAAGCTGTTGCTAATACTGGCTCGACCTTAAATAAATAGACAAGCACAGGCACGGTCAGCACAGAACCACCACCGCCGATGAGACCGAGTGATATGCCTATAAGGAGAGATGCTGCATAACCGAGAATTTCCATAGTGAGTCGTATTTGACCGCAAAATTAGTGGGCTTGCAAAGCCTTGTTTGTGATTGTTATCACACAGGTTGAACTCCCAATGCTAAATAAGAAGTCAACTCCCCGCGAAGTGAATTCGAAAGTTCTTTACGAAGTTCATTTCCATTGTAGCCTTGACCCAATAAGAACATCAATTTTGTTAGGGCTGCTTCTGTTGTCATATCAGCACCTCCAATAACTCCCAATTTTTGAAGCGCCGCTGATGTTTCGTACAAGCCTTGTTCTACAAATCCTTTACTACATTGAGTAACATTGAGAATAACGAGGTCGCGCGAAATTGCTTCAGATAATTGTTCAATCAAAGCGGGATCCTTAGGAGCATTGCCACTTCCATATGTTTCTAAAATAATGGCTTTTAGGCCCGGCGCATTCAGCACTGCATGAGCAAACTTGGTGCTCATCCCGGGGAAGATTTTTAAAATTCCTACGGAGTCATCAAATTTCTTATGAATCTTCAATCCCCCCTCTTTCGGACGAAGCAGACTTTTGTAGTTATAAATAATATGGATACCTATCTCAGCTAATTCATCATAATTGGGCGAAGAAAACGCATCGAAATTTTCTGTGCTGTATTTATGCGATCGATTTCCACGCATCAATTTTGAATCAAAAAGAATAGCCACTTCCTGCAAAACAGGTTCGCCGTTTCTTCTAGTACTGGCGATCTCTATGGCAGTAATCAAATTCTCCTTGCCATCAGTTCTCAATTTACCAATAGGCAATTGACTACCCGTAAATATTACAGGCTTGCTCAAGTTCTCTAACATAAAACTTAAGGCTGAAGCGCTATACGCCATAGTATCGGTGCCATGAAGAACTACAAAGCCCGAATATTCGTCATAGTTGTCTTCGATGGTTTGTGCAATTTTCAACCAGGTTGAAATGTTCACATCGGAACTATCAATTGGATTGTCAAATGCAACTACTTCAAGACTTGAGCTGAATCGACGAAGTTCTGGAATGTAGTTGACCAATTCCCTAAAATTGAGAGGAATGAGACTGCCAGTAGATGGATCTTCCATCATACCTATCGTTCCCCCAGTATAGATGAGTAATGTCTTAGACAAAATAATGTGTGTTGTTGGTTATCCGTTTTGGCGGAATATGCGCAATGCGTTTGCAGTTGTTTGCTCAGCAATGGTGTCCAAAGATAATCCTTTTGCTTCTGCCACACGCGCTCCGATAATGGGGATGTAGCTACTTTCATTTCGCTTACCGCGATAAGGCTTTGGCGTTAGGAATGGACTATCGGTTTCTAACACCAAATACTCCACAGGAATGTCTTTCACTACCTCGTCAAGTTTGGCTTTGTCGTATGTAATTACACCCCCAATTCCTATCATAAAACCACCATAAGACATGATTTTATTGGCTTGCTCTGCAGTGCCTGTAAAGCAATGAAATATCCCTTTTAATTCGCTCCGATTGTAAGTGTCTAATACTTCGAAAATTTCATCGAACGAATCTCTTGCATGAATGACAAATGGCAAATCCAATTCAATAGACCAATTCACTTGTTCTTTAAAAGCTTCGATCTGAATTGGTAAAGTGGTTTTATCCCAATAAAGATCAATCCCAATTTCGCCCACTGCAACGAAGCTCTGGTGATTGAATGCTGCGCGCATTTCTGTCAATACTTCTTTGTAATTTTCCTTTACATCACATGGGTGAAGGCCCATCATTGGAATAAAAAACGATGGGTCTTTTTCACAAAGAGCGTTAATTAAAGGAACACTTTCAAGGTCAATATTGGGCAGATAGATTTTCTCCAAACCCGCTTCTTTTGCCCGTGAAATCCACTCTTGCTGATCTTCTTCGAATTGTGGCAAGTAAACGTGGGCGTGAGTATCAATCCATTTCATGGTCCAAATGTACGCCCCGAATGAATTCACTGCGTACATTTGCAGCATGAAGAAACAGGTTTTTGCAAAGGATACATTGGCCATTGCTACCCACATGGTACTGCCAGAAAATACCAATACATTGGGTAATTTGATGGGTGGTCAGTTGCTGAATTGGATGGATATTATATCTGCAATTAGCGCTCACCGTGCATGCAAGAGAATTGTAGTAACAGCAGCAGTTAACAATGTGTCGTTTCAACATCCAATCAAACTTGGCGATATCGTGACCATTGAAGCGAAAGTTTCTCGTTCCTTCAGTTCCTCAATGGAAGTTTATATGGAAGTCTCTGTAGAACACAATACTACTGGACAACGAACAGTTTGCAATGAAGCGATATATACGTTTGTAGCGGTGGATCAACTCGGCAATGCGATTGATGTTCCTGAAGTTGTTCCTGAAACTGATGAGGAAAAACGAAGATTCGAAGGTGCTCTGCGCCGCCGTCAGTTGCGATTGATCCTTGCAGGAAAAATGAAGCCGGAAGAAGCGACAGAATTGAAAGCACTTTTTAGTTAGTCCAAAGCGTTTCAATCGCCCCCTGTATTTCTAACTCATCAATCTGTTGTATACAACGATTGTCAGCTCCGTACTTGCAGTTGTTTCCTAGTTTGGAACAAGGTCTTTTGCTACGGCCATGAGGTTCAAGCATAACCGAGTGTTCATTCGGTCGGTAAGGATACATTCCCAGACCAGGAACCGTGCAGCCCCAAAGGGAAATTATTTTTTTGGTAAAAGCAGAGGCAATGTGCATCAATCCTGTATCTCCACTAATGACCAATCGCGCATTTTTTACTGCTAAAGCACTCTCATGAATGCTAAGTTCGCCGCATAAATTGATGACACCCGGCACTGCCTCTTTGATCTTTTGTGCTGTTTCAGTGTCATCTTTTCCTCCCAATAAAACAATTGAATGATTGGTCTTTTTGCAAATAGAAATCAGTTTTTCAGCATCCATTCGTTTTCCAACATGTGCACCTCCAATAGCAAATGCAATGTAGTTTTCAGGAATTGTGAAACGCTCGATTGACGTGCCTTCTGGAATGAAATAGTCTAGTCCTTTTTGGTCGTCTTTTGTAGAAAAAGCACTAATCGCATCAAGGTAACGATCTACTACATGAACGTTGGGCATCTTGTTGATTCCAAGATTCACCCAAAGCCATTTTTTAATATTCAATTTATCAAAAGTGAAAGCAAGGCTTTTCAATTTACGTTTCACAATGCGACTTCGAATATTGTTGTGCAGATCTATGATGTAATCGAATTCAAGTTCCATTAACTCGGGCACCACTTCCATTACAGTCTTATCCATCGCATGGATTTTAGAGATGTAAGGATTGCTTTCGAGCAAAGGAACAAACGACTTTTTAGTAAGAAAATGAATTTCAGTTTCTCCTTCTAATTGAAGCTTAAGCCTACGAATGACGGGGGTAGTAAGCACTATGTCACCCATAGAACTTAGACGTATAATCAATATTCGTGTCGGTCGAATCATTGCCCAAATGTACGCAGCCGAATGTACATCTCAGCAATTAGCAGATTGGGCACCCATCCGAGCCATGCTACGATTCGATAAGCGTCCATGGGCTTGATGTCGATTGTATTGGTGAGACCGAGTTTCCAAAGTCTCAACGTGACTGCGGAAAGTGTCAACGCAAAACTTCGAATCATGAATTGTCGGTGCTTTTCGATGTCTCTTTTTTTAATTAAAATGAATGCTCGAAACGTAAACCACCACCACAAAACTGCAAGCACTACAAATGCAATTTGACTCGTCATTCCACCATTGGCAAAAACCCCCATGACAAGTCCAGAAGGTCCACTCAAGGCGAGAACCACCACGATATAGACTTTGCCAAATAGGCGATGCACCTCTTTGTTTTTTGTTCTGAATCTCAATGAAAATTGCGTAAAGCCAGCTATCAGCGCAAACATGCTCGTATAAACGTGAGTAAAGAATGCGACCTGATAAAATCGATATGAAATCACATCTTGCTTGATTCGGAGAAACGCAACATCCATATCAAGTGGAATGTACTGCAATGTGATTTGCAACATAAGAACAGCAAAGAACAACAATGCAGCATAGGATAGGACTTGGACTATGTGTTTGGTAGATATCATCTTCCAAAAACATCAAAGTAGGCCTCCGCGTGCTCCTCATATCTGAGCAATAAATCAATGTTTTTTATTTCTAAATCTGTCAGCGCATATC
>CALRZB010000186.1:0-5241 GCA_943372555.1 Chryseobacterium gleum
AACCAAAGCAAATTGGTAAAATGACAAGTCAATTCTTGGTCTTAGGTATTTACTCAGAAAATTCGGACATAGTGCTGATTCAACCTGAAAAAGTGGTGAAAAATGGATCGAAAATGGGTTGATTTTCATTCCATTTTTTGAAGTATGAAATACAGAATTTAATCGCTAAAACTTCTGAATAGCAGTATCAAGCCAAATAAATGCCTTTTGCACCTCAAAAAGACCCTCGGTCGGCACTTAAACCACTTAGTATTACTCAATTTCCTGTTTGTCTACTCTTTTAACCCGTTCGGATAAAATGTAGTTGTGTAGACAATAAAAACATTTAGATTTAAGCAACTTTTAAAGGATGTTTTTAGTATATAAATACGATTACTTAAAATTGGATTTATTATACTAGTATAGTTTGCCGATAGTCTAACTGTTTTTTTAACCTAATATCGCATGGCACATTCTACTCTCCCATTGCATGATGCACAGCGCTTACTAATGAGTGATTACGGGAGCTTTCTTCTTATTGAGGAATGGCGCCAGGAATTACGCACGAAAGGTCAGTTGGTTCGGTTCTACGAACTACTCCGAAGCGAATCGCGAAAAAAACTTATAGAATTCTTAAGCGAATGTGAGGATGCCCAAGATCATATTGAGCGTGAAATCATTCTCACTTATAACAGAGGCTTTCAAAATCACGGTTATTTCAGACTTACGAATATCTCTCATCCAGACTTGTCATTGAAAGGACTAGTACTATTTATTCGAAATATTTCAGATGAGTACAATGCATTCATAAGATTGGCAAAAGTAGAAAGTGATGTTCGTAATTTCTTTGACTACAGTCCACAAGGTTTCATCTTTAGCAAAGAAGAAGATATAGTTTATATGAGTCCAAGAGTGGTTGATCTCTCAGGGATGACTACCTTCAATAAAGGAAAGTCATTAAAAGATCTTATCCCACAAGCTTCTGGTCAAAGTGTTGCTACGCTTCGAAGAAAGAAAAATCACCCTAATAATGTGACCATTCAGTCGCGACTGGGAATGACAGAAGTGGTAAATGCCTACATACAGCCCTTTCAGATTAAGGGAGACACATTCAAGTTCATATCTCTTTCTGAGGCGAATAGCAGTCACAAAGTAGAGAATGACTTAATTCGATACCTAGTAGGTTTCAAGCAAATTGCTGATAGTGTTCCTGGAGTGTTATTTCAAGTTTGCATTAAAAAAGATGGCCAAACAAGTTTCTCCTATTTTTCTGAAGCATGCGCTGATATACTTGGATTCTCAGCAGATGAACTGCGGTCAAATCCGCAATTGATTCGGTCTAGAATTAATGAAAATCATTTGGAAAAACTAAAGCGTTCTTTCATTTCCTCAATTAGTAGTAATAGTATTTGGGAGGATGAGGTTTCATTTACGCTTGAGGATAATTCCGAAAGATGGCTTCGAATTAGAGGGGCAATTCGATTGACAGAGGGAGTATATGAGGTGTCTGGAATCATTCATAACATTACTCAAGAGAAAAACGAAATTGCAAAACAATATCAAATCAAGCAATCTCTATTAAGACTTCACAGAGAAAATGCTGTTCAAAAAGGAGATATAAATACGACGTATAGACTTATTGTTAATGCTGTGAAAGACTGCATTGGTGCTGATAGAATTTCCTTTTGGTATTTCGACGATGCACATGGCACTGTAACATGCGACTATGCCCATACCTTTCATGGCAAATCTATTCCAGCAGGTGAAATGCTTCAAAGAATTGCGTATCCTGAGTTTTTTGCTGCAATAGAAAAGGACAATGTGCTTATTGTAAATGATGTTCATCTTCATAAGCATGCTTCTGCCCTCATAAATGATTACCTCATTCCACATAATGTCGGTGCATTTATTACCACCACAGTGGTTCACAATGGATCTGTGGCTGGGGTAATTCAAATTGAACAACTAGGCGGTCCTCGCACATGGCAGTCTCATGAACTTCAGTTTGTAAGAAACATTTCAGAACTGCTATCCTATGTGCGCTCTGTAAATGAGAAAACTGTTTTTGAAGACGAGTTGATGTATTTGAATATACACTTGAGTCAGCTGGTGCAAGTAAGAACAATTGAACTTACTAATCAGCGTCAAGAATTAGAGGCGAAAAACCAAGAGATTACAAGCTCCTTGCGCTACGCAAAACACATACAGTCGGCTATTTTGCCCGATGATGATTTCTTCCAAAAATTATTTGAGGATTCTTTTGTTTTCTATTTGCCAAAAGACATTGTTGCTGGAGACTTTTATTGGTGTGATAAGAGTTCGCACAAAGATGAAATCACAGGAAATTTCAAAGAAACTTTGCTTGTAGCAGCGTGCGATTGCACAGGGCATGGAGTTCCAGGTGCAATGATGAGCATGTTGGCAAGTTCTGCATTGTCGAGGGCTGTCCACCAATATAATTTGGCCGCACCGAACGAAGTTCTTTTCCGCGTGAATGAAATTCTTCGCGAGAACATGAATAAGGGGCGTAATCAAATTTACGACGGCATGGATGCTTCTATTTGCAGCATTGAGTACACCGATTCAACAAAGAGGAAAGCAATTCTTCGATATTCAGGAGCGAATAGTCCTATTTGGATAATGAAACGAAATGAGTGGCAGCAACATCAATTGCATGTGATAAAAGGCGACAAAACGCCGATTGGAATGGAAACCCATACCAGCGAATTTAAAATGGTCGAGATGGAACTTAACCAAGGCGATTTGGTCTTTATGTTTAGCGATGGAATGGCTGATCAATTTGGTGGACTTCGCGGTAAAAAAATGAAGTACAAAAAAATGCATGAGTTGATAAACGATGTTATTAATCTGCCTATGTCCATGCAAAAGAGATGCTTAGAGTCCGCATTTTATCAATGGAAAGGTTCGAATGAGCAGGTAGACGACGTCCTAGTAATTGGAATCCGCATATAGTTGTTAGTGTATAAATAACACTTATGTTTGTGCAGTAAGAAAACAATTTGATGAAAACATTCTCTGCACTTTTTTTTGCCATTGGCATTGCTATGTCCTCATGCAACGCGCACAAGGCTCCCGATAGCACTGCGCAAGGTTCAATCACTGGACATGCTGAAACTCGAGTTCTCCGTCATCCTGATTGGAGTAAAAATGCTACTATTTATGAAGTAAATATTCGCCAGCATACCGCTGAAGGTACTTTCGCTGCATTTGAGCGCGATCTGCCTCGACTTGATAGCATGGGTGTGGATATTCTTTGGTTAATGCCTATTCATCCAATCGGGCAATTAAATCGAAAAGGTAGCCTCGGTTCCTATTATAGCATTAAAGATTACAAAGGAATAAACCCAGAATTTGGGACAACTGAAGATTTCAAAAGACTTGTTCAGAAAGCACACGGTATGGGCATGAAAGTCATTATTGACTGGGTAGCTAACCACACGGCTTTTGATAACTCCTGGGTTACGGAACACATTGATTGGTACAACACAGATACGAGCGGAAAGCCTATCCCACCCGTTGCCGATTGGTCTGACGTTGCTGATTTGAACTATGAAAGTAAAGGTATGCGCAACGCTATGATTGATGCTATGAAGTATTGGGTTCGTGATTGCGATATCGACGGTTTTAGATGCGATGTGGCTATGATGGTTCCGACTGATTTTTGGGACAGTGCTCGTGCAAGTTTGGACAGTATTAAACCTGTCTTCATGCTTGCCGAAGCAGAACAAAAAGACCATCACTTGAAGGCATTTGATATGAGCTACTGCTGGACCTTCAATGGTTTGATGAATGACATTGCAGCTGGTAAAAAGAAACTCTCAGATATAGATCAGTATATTTTAACTCAAGACACTGCTTTTTCTAAAAGTTCTTATCGCATGTATTTTACGACAAACCATGATGAGAATACTTGGAATGGAACGGGCAATGAAAGACTCGGAAAAGGTCGTCAGGTATTTGATGTACTTGCTTTTACTATTGGAGGGATGCCTTTGGTGTATAGCGGCCAAGAAGGCGGCGAGGCTCATCCAGACGGCACACCTCACCGTCTGCGCTTTTTTGATAAGGACACTGTAAATTGGAATGGATATAAGTATCAAGATTTTTACACCCGTTTATTCAATCTTCACAAAAACAATCCCGCTTTATGGAACGGTGAGCATGCAGGTGAATTCAAAAGATTAAAAACATCTAGTGATGATATCATCTTTGCATACGTTCGTAAAAAAGATGACAATGAAGTAATCGTGCTCCTGAACTTTAGCGACAAACCACAAAAAATTGATTTCGTAGAAGACCTTCCTGAAGGAGCGTTTAGAAGTATCTTTAATAATCAAACACTCAGCGTTTTTTCGAAAGGAGATGTTAAGCTACCATCTTACGGATACCAAGTCTTTGTGAAGTAATTTCATTGCTATGAACGAAAAAATCGCTATCAACTCAGTTGGTGCTTTGCTCGACTACATTGAAATCGAACTTTCTGGAATGTATGATGCGAGAGAACGTCAAAATATATCAAGTTGGCTTTTTGCCGCCTTCAACAATTGGTCACGTTCCGAATTAGTAGTAAGAAAACAAGATCGCTTATCAGAATCCGAGATTTTAAAATATCATTTCGCTACCAAAAGATTGAAGACAGGCGAGCCTGTTCAGTATGTTGTAGGTGAACTAGATTTTATGGGAATAAAACTTAGGGTAAATCCAAGTGTTCTTATTCCAAGGCCTGAAACAGAAGAATTAGTTCAAAATATTTTGAATGAAAATGGTCATTCTTCGCTGCGCGTGCTAGATATCGGAACAGGAAGTGGTTGCATTCCCATTGCATTAAAAATGAATCGACCAAGCTGGGACGTTCAAGGAATTGATAAATCAGTCAATACTCTAAATACAGCTGAGGCAAATGCGAGGTTACATTCTTTAGATGTTAGATTCAAAAAGATGGACATATTTGAATCATTAGAATTCAATAAGAAATTTGATATACTCGTTAGTAATCCTCCTTATGTATTGGAATCGGATAAAGCCTCTATGAGCAATCAAGTTGTAAATCACGAGCCGAGTCAGGCTTTGTTTGTTCCTGATAACGACCCATTGATTTTTTATAGAAGAATGCTCGATTTGGCTGTAGAGCTATTAAATCCAAAAGCAAAAATTTACTTTGAAATTCACGAGAATCAAGCAGCCAACATGCTTGAGCTTTCGTCATCTTATCCTGTTACCGATATAAAAGTAACCAAGGAC
>CALRZB010000187.1:0-5184 GCA_943372555.1 Chryseobacterium gleum
ATTCTGGATTCTTTTGATGGACTAATCGATGGAATGAATGCTAATGTGTTTTTAGCATTAACGGATAAGGTAGCTCCTTGCGTGCCCTCAGAGGCTGTTGTAAACTATCAAGGCGGGGATTATATATTCATCTACTCCGAATCTATGCAACACGATTTGCTTCACTCAGGTCACGAGCATGAGGAGGAGCACAAACATACCGAAGACCATCAACACGAAGATTCTCATGAAGAAGTTCAAAAAGAACCGGAAGCGGGAAGTTTAGCCTTTCTGAAAATTGCAGTCAAGAAGGGCTCTGTTGCAGGAGGTTATTCTGAGATTACTCCGTTGCAAGAAATACCAAAAGATGCAAGGGTAGTTACAAAAGGAGCCTTCTACGTTTTAGCTGCAATTACTAACCAAGGAGAAGCACATTCTCATTAAAATAAATAAAGTCAAATGAAAAAAATCACCTTTTCAATTTTATTCGTAAGCGCAATAATTTTTGCGTCATGTTCGAGTAATCCACAGAGCAACGAGTCTACAAAAAACAAAGAACACGACCATGAAGGACATGTACATGGAACAGAAGAGCATTCTGGGCATGAACATGAGTCTTATTATACATGTGAACACCATCCTGAAGTTCATGAGCACGATGCAGGAAAATGTTCTAAGTGCAACATGGATTTAGTCCTTAAAGAAGGCGAATCTCATGATCACGAAGGACATAATCATGAAACTTATTACACATGTGCTGACCATCCAGGAGTTCATGAACATGAAATGGGGAAATGCCCAAATTGTCAGAAGGATTTGGTAAAAAAGGAAGGTGAGAGTCATTAATTAGAAGTTTTTCGAAACAAATTCCAAATGAAAGCGATATTGTTGACCTGTTTGATTTTAAAATCCACATTTTCTTTCGGATTCAATATAGCGGATACGTGCGGATACTTTCCCGCTCCGCATGCAGAACCGGGAAATGATTTTTGTGAAAATGGTCAATTTTATGATATTGCAGCACTTCCAACATCTGGTGGTGAGCTTTTTTGGTATTTGGACGAAGATTATACCAATCTTGTTGGAGTTGGTAGTTTCTGTACGCCCTTGAATATTATTGGAACAACAACCTACTATGTTGTTGCGGTTGATAATGGTTGTATTAGCGAGCCTTCAACGGTGAATGTGATAGTTTACCCGGCTCCTGATCTTTTTGTAACATCATCGTCACCGGTTTCAATAAATTCAGGGGATACAGTAATTCTAACGGCATTTTCAGGAGGTACGGTAACTTGGAATGATAGCATTTATTCCAATAGTGTAATATTTTCCAAACCAGGTACATATACTGTTAGTGCAACAAATGAGTGGGGCTGTGTTACCCAAGATACCGTAATAGTTAAAATTAAAGAAGAAAATGTTGGAATGGATACACTCACTTTAGCTCAGGACTCAATCGGATATTTTATTTATGTCCCAAACTGTTTCACTCCAAATAATGACGGAGTAAATGATTTCTTCATGCCAATTACGCCTGAATTGGACTATTATTCCATTTACATTTATAATCGATGGGGCAAGCTCGTCTTCCATTCAAACAATCGAAATGAAGCTTGGGAGGGAGGAGAAAATTATTTAGGAACCTCAGAAACCTACACATACCAGATTAGCGCAAGGAAAAAAAATCAACTTTTTGAAAGAACAGGTAATATCACATTGGTTCGCTAAATGATGGTAATGAATCTAAAATAAACGAACATGAAAGATGCATTAAGAGATAATAAATTTAGATGGTTATTAGTTTCTGTTATCATTTCAATTTCCTTAGAAACAGTATCGCTGCTAGGCATCCTAGAATCTTCTGTTTTGCTAATCGGCATCTGTCTTTTGATTATAATTTCCGTGGGCAGACATGTAATAATCAAAGGATTCCAAGCCTTGTATAAAATAAATTTTTCAAGCATAAATCTTCTCATGCTTTTGGCGGTAATTGGAGCTTTCTATTTAGGAGAATATACAGAGGCAACAGTTGTCATAGTGCTTTATACATTAGGAGAAAGACTTGAAGAACTAGGTTTATCAGAAAGTAAATCTGCTCTACAAGGTTTAGTCAACTCTGTTCCAAAATCTGTAAGCCTTAAGGGAACAAACTCTACCGTCTCAGTTGAATCCGTATCTATTGGTTCAATAATTATCATTAAACCCTTTGAGATGATTCCAATTGATAGTGAAGTTTTATTTGGCCAAACTACTGTCGACGAAGCTTCTATTACTGGAGAGCCTATGGCAAAGTTCAAACAAACAGGAGATATTGTCTATGCAGGAACCTTGAATCAAGAAGGTTACATTGAAATCAAGACCATAAAACGCTTCGTAGACTCAACATTTTCAAAAATTGCACAATTGACATTTCAAGCTGCCTCGAATAAATCAGAAACACAGAAATTTATTCAAAAATTTTCGAGAATTTATACTCCTTCGGTTGTTGTTTTATCTTTACTTCTATTCTTGATTCCAACATTCTTTTTTGGTGAAAGTTCCAGTCATTGGTTAAAGCAGGCCATCACGCTTTTGGTCATTTCATGTCCTTGTGCCTTGGTAATATCCACTCCTGTAGCTATTTATGCGGCTATTGGCAACGCTTCCAAGAAGGGTGCAATGATTAAGGGAGGGAAGTTCATTGAGGTTATGGGACAAATAAAGGCCGTTGCGATGGATAAGACCAGAACAATTACCACGGGCAAACCTATAGTAGCCGATATAAGAATGTTCAACAATAATTCCTTAGAGCAACTTTTGGGTTGCTCAGCAGGAATAGAAGTTTTTTCGGAGCACCCTCTTGCCATTGCCATTCTCAACGAAGCCATAAAGCGCAAAGTTGAACCTCATAAAATTAATGATTTTAAAAGCATTGTAGGTAAGGGCGCCTCAGGAATTTGTACCACTTGCGGTCAATCGAGAGTTATGGTTGGTAAGTTAAATTATATACAAGAACATATAATCATACCTCCACAAGTATTGGATTATGCCCAAAGTCTATCGCGAAGCGGAAAAACAATAGTATTAGTAAGCCGTGGGTCTGAAATAATTGGTTTAATAGGCTTGACAGACACATTAAAAGAGGAAAGCGAAAAGTCGATTAATGAATTGAAAGAACTTGAAGTAATTCCTATTATGTTATCAGGAGATAATGAGAGAGCCGTGCAATGGACTTCAAAACAAGTTGGCATAGAGGAGGCATATGGAGGATTGCTACCTGAGGATAAGACAACTAAAATAATTCAACTTCTTAACAAACATGGGAAGGTTGCAATGGTCGGCGATGGAGTGAATGACACTCCAGCTTTGGCTCAAAGTTCTGTTGGGATTGCAATGGGCGCGATGGGAAGTGATATCGCAATAGAAGCAGCAGATATAGCACTAATGAATGACAACCTTCTTTTACTACCCAAGATGATAAGGCTTGGACGCAAGACTATAAAAGTCATCAAAAGGAATACTATTCTCGCTGTTTCGGTGAAAGCGTTATTCATTGTTTTGGCTTTCATGGGCTTTGGAAATCTGGTATTGGCAATAGCCGCAGATGTTGGGGTTACGCTGTTGGTGATACTTTTAAGTATGCGCCTAACAAATTTTGAGAAGTGAGAACTAACGGTATATAGTGTTCCTCAGGTGAATTGAGGCATTCATGAAAATTTGACCCGAATTGCATTTTAAGGTCAGATAATATTGGAACTTGTAGTTGATGTTTATTTTGGTTTGAAGTGTCGTAAAATTTGACAACGGCACTTTATTTTTCGATTGGAAAGGGACAATGAGGGTACTCTAAACTTTGAAAGTCATGTGATAAGTTTTCTTGCAGGAAATGATTAAATGCTTTCTGATATACGAGTGCCCTCAAAATCCTGATTCATTTAGCTCATATAGATGATGTATGAGTTTTTAAAAAAAAATTCAGGGGAGTCCGCAACACTATTTGCGAATGCTTATCTTTGTCTCTTCGTAAAATTGTGCGACTCAATGAATAAACGTTCCCCTTCATTCTAGTCGTCCATTTGCGTGACCCCATTACGACAGCAACGGCATAGGTAATTGATATACACGGCTTTGGAAGGTTAGGTTCATAATCCTCTCTCTCCGCCAGAAAAGAATGACAGTGAGTATGAGAATGAGAATGAAATATCATTCTCATTCTCATTTCTAGATACTCTATTCATTCTCATTCTCATTCTCATTCTCATTCTAAAACCATCTCGCTCTCCTTCCTCCCCACTCTATTCATTCTCATTCTGATTCTGTTTCTCCCTCTATTTAAGTCCCTGAGCCTGTCGAATGGGCTGATTCTAAAACCATCTCGCTCTCATTCCTCGAGACTCTATTCATTCTGATTCTCATTGTGATTCTCTTTCTATCATTTTCCCATCCTCAACGGGCAATTTTTAGAATGAGAATGACAATCAGAATGAGAATGAATAGAGATTGGAGTCTAGAGTTTTCAAATCGAGTTTAAGAATGAGAATGACAATCAGAATGAGAATGAATAGAGATACGAGCCTTGAGTATGAGATGGATTCTATGGCAAAAAAAAAGCCCCCCCCGTTTGCACGGGGGGGGCTTTTCAAAACTATTTGCTAGTTTGATTACTTGATCACCTGCAATTGCTTAGTAGCAACTTCAGTGTAAGAAGTCAAACGAACTTGGTAGATACCATTGTTCATAGCGTCAGTGTTCAAAGTGAATTTGTACACTTGACCTGCTTCGATTTGACCGCTGTAAAGTTTGTTTACGATACGGCCAGTAGCATCCATTACATCCAATACAACTTGATTGTTGATTTCAGAAACGATTTTCACTTCTGACAAGTTGTTAGTTGGGTTAGGATAGATAGCTACGATATCAATATTGCCTTTCTCCACCTCAGCTGTTTCAGCAGTTGTGAAGTTAACTGGAGAAGTTGTAGTAGAACCCAACCAAGAAATAGTTTGGCAATACTCAACCATGTTACCAGTGCAATCCATAGCAGTCCAGCAGCGAACTACAGAGTAGTCTGGGCAGCAATCAAGTTCGAATGCAAAGTCACCACCACCTGATGCGTTACCAGAGAAGATTGGTTGACCATTTACAAGGAATACACCATTGTAAGTGAACCATCCACCAAATCCGTTGTCAGCACCGTTGTAGTTGTTTGCTCCGTCACCCAATTGG
>CALRZB010000188.1:0-5132 GCA_943372555.1 Chryseobacterium gleum
TTGAGCAACTTCCAAATCGTCCGAAATTGGTAGTATTAGATACTATGAATTTCTGGATGGATTCAGCTTGGGATGATTTGATGAAAGTTATCGGTAAAATCGATGTACTTACAATCAATGACGAAGAGGCTCGCCAATTGGCAAAAGAATACTCGCTTGTTAAAGCTGCGCGTAAAATCCTGGCAATGGGACCGAAATATTTGATCATTAAGAAAGGTGAGCATGGTGCTCTTCTATTTGATGCTCACAACATCTTTTTTGCTCCTGCTCTTCCACTGGAAGAAGTAGCTGATCCAACAGGCGCAGGCGATACGTTCGCAGGTGGCTTTATCGGATACCTTGCACAAACACAAAACATCTCTTTCGAGAACATGAAACGCGCAGTAATCGTAGGTTCTGCTATGGCTTCATTTACTTGCGAAAAATTCGGTCCAGCTCGTCTTCTTGAATTGACTCACGAAGAAATCACTGACCGTATCGAACAATTCGTTGCTCTTACAGAGTTCGAAATAGAATTTTAATATTTGATTCATCCCCCTTCGTCACAAGATGAAGGGGGAATCTTCTTCTATATGAAAAGTGATATCGAAATACCATCAGCTGATGGCGTGAGCATTGCATTTGTTCCTGAAAAAGACAAAACAGGCAAGCGCATCTATTCTGTGGGTGTGCTCAACATGAGAAATAATCCAATCTCTCAAGTGATCATCAACGCCAAAGGTTCGGGTCGTATTAAAGGAGTGGAGAAACACACCGATAGCATTCGATTCATGATTCAAGATCTTCCTGTTGGTGCTTTCAAGGCGTTCGAAATCCTTGTTCGAAATTCAACCGAACTCACCAATGAATACCGCATAAGTTTTTTTGAAAATGGAATTCTCTACGACAAAAAAGTAACAGTGCCACCGAAGTACGTTTCACTTCAAAAGAAACAACTCATTGCTTCTATCGGCAAGCCGGGGGTGATTGCGGAATAGGTAGTAGGTGGTAAGTTATAGGTAATAGATTTTAGGTCGATATAAAAAAAAACAACCCTTTGTGAAACTAAGGAATTCGTGCTGCCGTAGAAAGGTGACAAACGTATTCCCAGATGAAAAATCTTATTCTTTCAATTTCATTCAGTCTTTTAGTCACAGCACTATTTGCGCAAGCTCCAGGTGGTGTTAGCTCGGATTTGAAAATTTGGCTCAAGGCTGATGCTGGAACATCAGGCACCACTGATGGTGACTTGCTGACCTATTGGAACGACCAGTCGGGTAACTCAGTAAATGCCACGCAAAGCGGTGGATCTAGCACACAACCACGCTACATCACCAATGCCATGAATGGAAATCCTGCCCTCGAATTCAATGGAGGTGCACGATTTTTTAATATCGATTACTCTTCTCTAGGTAGCACCTACACCATTATTACAGTTGTAAAAAGAGCGGACAACGGAACACTTCGTTACGTGGTGGGCGTACAATCTCTTTCTCCAAGAGGAATGCACATCGGCTATTCTACTAATACAAACCTAAGAATGAGCGAAGGTGCTGCAACTGCAAATGCAGATGTAACAGTTTCAGGATACGACGTTAACACGGAAGTGCCTGTTATCTTGATGGGTGAAAACGCCGGAGCATCAAGTAGAACAGTTACTGAAATTGAAAATGGATCTACCCTTTCGGCGACCAATTCAACTTCTGCATCTGGTCCTGGAATGACTGATGGTGTTATTGGACGAGGTTTTACAACTTCAGGTTTCTCAGGAAACATCGCTGAAGTGATTGCTTATAACAGAACATTGTCTAGCGCAGAAAAAGCATCTATATACACATACCTTTCTGTGAAATACGGTTTGACTGTAGCT
Organism: Chryseobacterium gleum; assembly: GCA_943372555.1. Lineage (GTDB taxonomy): Bacteria > Bacteroidota > Bacteroidia > Flavobacteriales_D > Sanyastnellaceae > JAIXWP01. The sequence goes on from CALRZB010000188.1 coordinate 1,850, forward strand.
GTTACCGAACATGATTATTATGATGATGCAACATACGGATACGATGTTTTTGGTATCGGAAAAAATACAGCAACACAAGGATTAAATCAAACTTCATCATCAAGTGAAAATGCTGATGGAATGATTACGTTCTCAAGTCCTTCAAGTCTTGATAACGGCGATTATCTTGTTTGTGGAAACAATAATGGTGCTCTTACTTTCTCTGCTTATGGAGGAAGCAACTGTGCAATCAGCACCATGCTTAACAGAGCTTGGAAAGCAGAAGAAACGGGCGAGACAGGCGCTATAACCATTACAATTGATATCTCTTCATTATCTGGCGTAAGTGCACAAGATCTTGTGCTAATGGTCGATTTAGATGGTGATGGTTACAATGATGAGAATCCAATCGAAGGAACATACAGTGCTCCAAACATGATTTTTACCGGAGTGAATTTGCCAGATAATGCAATCTTCAGTTTGGCTGAAGGCGTAGCAACTTGGTACGCAGTGGGCACAGGAACTACCACAGATGCAATCTGGGCTAAGACGCCATCAGGAACAGCTCAAACTATTCCTTCTTTGTGCAGCAAAGTGAGCTTCAACATTCAAGCAGGATATACAGTTACAAATAACGTTTCTCTTGTGGCTCGCAATTTCACTATCGCTACTGGTGCAACATTTATTCAAAATGCAACACACCTTACGCTTTACGGAACTTACCTAAATACAGGTACGCATACCATCACCACAGGTAATGTGAACTTCAATGGTTCAATAAGCCAAACTATAGGTGGTACTACTATTACTGAATTCAATAATATTAATTGTAATAATGCTGCAGGTGTTTCAGTTTCTGGAACTGGAGCAAGGGTAAAAGGAGTATTACAAGTAAATACTGGTGTATTTAGCACCAATGGTAAGCTTACATTATCATCTTATTCAACAACTACGGGAAGTATCGGTCCACTTTCAACAGGAAGTGTAACTGGTAACGTTACAATTGAAAGATATCACAATGCAGTTGCTGCAGGATGGTTGAACATATCAGCACCAGCTCAAGGAAAGACAGTGTCGGATTGGAATGATGATTTGGTCACTACTGGCTTTGCTGGTTCTGATTTTCCTTCATATCCATTCAACAATATTCAACGCTACAATGAAAGTGCTGCAGGTAACCGCAACCAAGGTTTTGTTGGAGCTACTTCTATCGCGGAAGCTTTGGTTGGTGGTCGTGGATACTTCACTTACATGAATGCAGGTGCAGTAACGATTGATGTTGACGGTGCAATTTATTCAGGCGCACAATCTCTACCTATTACATTCACCAATAATGGTGATGCTTCATCTGACGGTTGGAATCTAGTTGGCAATCCATATCCTTCTGCGATCGATTGGGATGCTTCAGGCTGGACAAAAACCAACATGTCTAACGCTGTGTATATCTGGGATGCTGCAACGGCACAATACTCTAGCTACGTAGCTGGTGTAGGCACCAATGGCGGAACAGGTGTCATTCCAAGCACACAGTCATTCTTTGTAATAGCAAGCGGCAGTTCACCTGCACTTGCAATCGCTGAGACTGTAAAAACAAGCGCAAGCGGAACATTCAAAACCATGCGCACTGAAGGTGTCCTTTCATTAAACATGAAATTAGGTAACTATTCAGACGAAACTGCACTTGTTTGGAATAACGAAGCTCAAGCGACTTTCGAAAAAGAACGTGATGCCTACAAAATGGCAAGCCAAGTTGATGCGGCTCCTTTCATGGCTACCGTAAGCACGGATGGCCAGGATCTTTCAATCAATAATCTATTCACTACAAATGATGAATTGATTGTTCCTTTGAAAATGGAATCTAGTGAAGGTGGCGTATGTCAATTAAAGTGGAATGGACTTTCAATAGAAGGCTATTCAATCGTACTTGAAGACAAATTGACGAATACAATCTATGATTTGAGTATGGCTTCTGAGAAGAAATTCAACATTACCGCACAAAGTGATGATGCTCGCTTTCAAATCAGAATTACTAAGAATACGGTTGTAGCTTCTGAAACAGTTGCTATTGAACAACACATCTCTGGCACTATGACCGACCAAGGAATTCAGTTGACTTTCAATTTTGAAAAAGAAGAAAGCCTTCGCATCGTAGCATACAATGCTCTTGGACAACAATTGATTGAGCCTATTGCAGGCAACTACACAAATCAAGTGATTCATTTTAGCGATCGTCGTTATGGAATGAATGCGATTATTGAAGTGCTCAATACAAATACAGGCGAGAGAACTGTAATCCGACTAGCTAACTAACTTTAAGCATATATTTTTACAACCAAAAGAGGGGAGGCTTTGAAAGAGGCTTCCCCTTTTTCTTTTTAGGGCGTATCTTTGCACACTAATGGCAATTGTAAAACAGGACATAAGAACGCTTTCTCTCGACGAGTTGATCACGTTTATCGAACAACACGGGGAGAAAAAATTCCGCGCCAAACAAGTCATGGAATGGCTTTGGAAGAAATCGGCAACGTCTTTTGATCAGATGAATAACATCGGCAAAGGATTACAGCAACTTCTAACAGAACATTTTGAATTTAGTTTCGCAAAGCTTGCCGATAAGCAAGTGAGTTCGGATGGTACAGTGAAATGTGCTTTCATAGTGGACGAGGATAAAGTAGTGGAGGGCGTGCTCATTCCTACTAAATCTAGAATGACAGCTTGTATCTCTTCACAAGTGGGATGCAGTTTGGCATGTAAGTTTTGTGCCACAGGAAGATTAAAAATGCTACGCAATTTGACAGCAGGAGAAATCTATGATCAAGTTGCTTTTCTAAAAAATGATGCCGAGGCACTTTACAAAATTCCTTTGTCCAATATTGTGTACATGGGAATGGGAGAGCCGTTGCTTAATTATAAAAATGTTCTTTCTTCTATAGAAAAAATCACTTCTCCTGAGGGCTTAGGCATGTCGCCACAACGCATCACAGTGAGCACGGCTGGTATTGCTAAGATGATTAAGAAGTTGGGCGACGACAAAGTGAAATTCAATCTTGCTCTTTCGCTGCACGCTGCCAACGATGAGAAGAGAAGTAAGATCATGGATATCAATGAGACGAATAGTCTTTCGGTTCTTTCAGAGGCACTTCGTTATTTTCATGATAAAACTGGAACACGCATTACCATTGAGTATATCATTTTCAAAGAGTTTAATGACTCGATAAAAGATGCTCATGAACTAGCCGATTATTGTAGAAGTTTTCCTGTAAAAATTAACATCATCGAGTATAATCCAATTGATGATGGGGAG
>CALRZB010000189.1:0-5129 GCA_943372555.1 Chryseobacterium gleum
ATCCACGAATGTGAATTATCGTATCATCTTCAAGAAACTAATCTCGGTCTCTGTCAAATTGCGGTAGTGACCACGAGGCAAATCTTTTTTGGTTAGACTCGCATACATAACTCGGTCTAATTTTTTGATTTTATGCCCAAGGTGTTCAAAAAGGCTTCTAACCACACGGCTTTTGGCAGACGTGATTCGTACGCCTACTTGGCGCTGATCTTTGCCATCACCAACAAAATCAACTTCATCTACTTTCACAAAACCATCGTCGAGTTTTATTCCATCACGCATTTTCGAAAGCTCAGCTCCAGTAACTTTTTCAAGTAATTCAACATGGTAAAGTTTTGGAAAACCGTGTTTCGGGCGAGTCAGACGCTTAGCCATTTCACCATCATTGGTGAAAAGCAATAATCCAGAAGTATTTCTATCAAGCTGTCCAACAGGATATACACGCTCTTTGCAAGCGTTTTGAATCAAAAACATAACTGTTTTTCTTTCCTGCGGATCGTCAGTAGTGGTCAAAAAGTCTTTTGGCTTATTGAGCAAAATATAACGCATTGGCTCAGGACGAAGGTTTCTGTCGTCGTACTTTACTACGTCAACTCGAGGATCTACCTTGACGCCAAGCTCTGTTACCACTTTTCCGTTCACTGACACAAGGCCGAGCTCAATAAGTTTATCAGCCTCTCGTCGAGATGCAATACCAGCATTGGAAAGAAAGCGATTTAATCGCATTAAGCCACTCGCCTCTGTTTTTGAAATGTAAGATTTCCTCGGAACAAAGGGCTTATTGAGTTTTGAATCCTCTTTTACGAGAGGTGCTTTACGTGATTTTTGGTTCTTTGACCGCGGATTTGGTTTGCTCGATGAAGCCATAGTTGAATATTAATGCTGATGCAAAGGTACAGCCTTTTTTAAGCCATTGGCCAAAACGCCTGTTCGATGTGCTCAATCTCTATTTTCTGACCATCTTGAACAATCGAAACGATGTCAAATCGAGGCTCCAAATCCGAATGTGATTTTTTTAAGTAGATGTTGGCAGCAAGAATAATATTACGCTGTTTCTTTCTATTCACCGCCTCCCAAGGCTCACGAAACGCCTTACTGTATCTTTTTTTTACTTCAACAAATACAATATACTTTCCAATCGTGCCAATAAGATCAACCTCTAATTTTCCCATTGACCAATTCTTTTCGATGATTTTGAATCCTTTCGATTGAAGAAATACATCGGCTTCATTTTCACCAATGATACCTTTTGCTCTATTCAATGATTTGTCTTCCATTGCGCATTACTTTTGCGGCAAATAACTTCACAATGCGAATAGCATATTTTTTATTCTTATTCATTCCTAACATTCTGTTTGGACAAGAGATTCAACCACTAAACAATACCGCTTCAGATTCTCGAAAAGGCCAGCTCTATGTGTATTGGGGATATAACCGTGCATATTATGCAGAAAGTGACATTCATTTCAAAGGCTCAGGCTTTGATTTTACATTGAAAGACGTGGATGCTGAAGACATGCCAGAGACTTTTTTATGGAAAACATATTTCAGTCCTGCAAAACTGTCGATTCCACAATATAACTTGCGCATCGGGTATTATATTGGAAAGAACACTGCTGTTTCTTTTGGAGCGGATCATATGAAATATCACATCATTCAAACACAATTGATGCGAATAGACGGGTATATCGATGATAGCTACAGCGAGTTAAGCGAATATACCGGAGAATTTGATGACGAATACATCTTGTACACGCCAAAGTTTATGGATTTTCATCATAGCAATGGTTTCAATTTTTTAAGAGCTTCAATAGAGCAGCGCGCACCGATTTGGACAAGTAAAAACGGGCAGCATCATTTTGTTATGAATGGAGCCGCAAGTGCAGGTGTTATTATGCCGTGGACAGATTGGACATTCTTTGGACAGCGCTGGCTGAATAACCTTTATCCTGCGGGATACGGCTTTTCATTAAGCGGTGGAGCTCGTTTTGAATTTAAGAAATGGTTCTTCGTTCAAGTGAATGCGCAGGTTGGATGGACAGATCTTCCTGGTATTATTCTTCAAAGAAATCCGAATACAGGAACACTAACCTCCGACAAGAACAGTAGAGCGGATCAAAAGATCCAGTTTGTAGAGAGAAGCTGGGGACTCGGCGGTTATATACCTTTCAAAACAAAGAAGAAAGTAGAAGAAAAATAATAAAAAAAGGCTTCAATAATGAAGCCTTTTAGTTGAGGTCCCGTCCGGATTCGAACCGGAGTAGCAGCTTTTGCAGAGCTGAGCCTAGCCGCTCGGCCACAGGACCATTCTCAAATCGAGTTTGCAAATATAGCATCTTTTCTCATTTTAGATACTTCGTCATCAAAATTCCGATATTCAACGTCATATTTTTCTCATACGCACTCTAATCACAACACTCTTTTAATAATTTGTAATTTGACTCGTTCAGCGCTATAATGAAAGGGCTACTTTCGTATTGCAAGGAATAATAAAAAACAACCACCATGAGTAATAAGGTTTACATTGGAATCATCGCTGTATTGACAGTGCTATGCGTTTATCTGGGCTTTCAGATCAAAGGCGCAAATGAAAAAATCGTCTATATCGACAGAGAAAAGAACACGATAATGGATGAGCGTGATGTTCTAGCTGTTGAATTAGAACAAATCAAAATGGGTTACGATACCCTTCAAACGGACAACGCAGAGATGGCAGCAAAGATTGCTGAACAACAATCGCAATTAGAAAGCCTAATCAAAAAGGCAAAAAGCAAGGATTACGATATCTCAAAGCTAAGAGCAGAAACAGAAACTCTTCGCACGATCATGAAGGGTTATATTCATCAAATTGACTCATTGCAACAAGCAAATGAAAGACTTTATGCTGAGAAGGAAGCTGAAGCAATGCGCGCAAACAATGCAGAAAACAGAGGTAAAGAATTAGAAACTGACCTTAATTCAAAAAATGAAATTTTGAGCAAAGGAGCTGTATTGACAACAGGTGAGTTTGCAAATACTGGAATCAACTTGAAAAGCAGCGGCAAACAAGTGGATACGGATAGAGCAAATAAATCTGAAATGATTAAAACATGTTTTACCGTTAGAAAAAACAACATCGCAAAATCAGGTTCCAAAAATATCGTACTTAGAATAGTCGGCCCAGACGGTAAGGTTCTTCCAGGCAAAGACGCGGCTACAGTTACGGTAAACGGTCAGTCCGAATCAACGAGTGTTGTTCGTCCAATTGACTACCAAAACGAAGACACGGATGTATGTGTTTATTACACGGCACAGGGCGAATTGAAGAAAGGCAACTACAAAATTTATGTATACGAGAGCAATTATCTTATCGGCCAATCCGATTTGAGTTTGAAGTGATAGAACAAAGTTTTAAAGAAAAAGCCCCCCAAGAAATTGAGGGGCTTTTTTTGTCATACATTCGTATCGCTATTACCTATAATACAATTCTTTGAGGTGCTAAAACACGTCTCATCACTTACTATTATTCACGCATTATTTGTCACCTTTTGGAGAGGAGCATTTATTTGTATCGCCCTGTCTGCGAGCCTATGCGTATGGGGGAATTATCAAAAAATAAATAGCAAAAAAGGTCAGATCGATTGGGCTGTTAATCCCGCAGCCAAAGTGAAAAAAAACAAAACGATTACCATCATTGGAGTTGGTGACATTATGCTCGGGACAAATTTTCCAAATGAAAGTTATCTGCCACCGAATAACGGAAAATCTCTTTTAAGCCCAGCAATTGATCCAATAAGAAGAGCAGACATTGCCTTTGGAAATTGTGAAGGTACTTTTTTGGATGAAGGCGGAACCGAGAAGAAATGCAACGAACCCTCACTGTGTTATGCATTTCGTCAACCAACACGATATGCTTCATTGCTGAAAGAAGCGGGTTTCGACTTCATGAGTTTGGCCAATAACCACAGCGGTGATTTTGGCCAAATTGGGCGAGAGTCAAGCATGCAAACGCTTCAAAAGGTTGGATTAAGTCACGCAGGCCTGAAAGACTGTCCTACAGCCATTATCGAGAGAGACGGAGTGAAATACGGGCTAATTGCATTTTCACCCAACAACGGCACATTGAACATACACAACCTTGATTCTGCCCAAATATTGGTGAAGGAGCTTCAGACACGAGTGGATATTGTAATTGTATCATTTCATGGCGGAGCAGAAGGAGAAAATCATAGAAGGGTCCCTAGAAAAGAAGAGTTTTATTATGATGAAAATAGAGGCGATGTTTACGCATTCTCGCATGCAGTTATTGACGCAGGAGCCGATGTGGTTTTTGGCCACGGACCGCACGTAGCGCGTGGACTGGAAATGTATAAGGGAAGAGTAATTGCTTATAGTCTTGGCAATTTCTGCACTTACAGCAGATTCAGCCTAAAAGGACACGCAGGCACGGCGCCTATGTTAGAATTAGAAATTACAAAAGAGGGTGAATTTAAAAGCGGCCGTATACTTTCCTTTGTTCAAATCGGAGAGGGAGGTCCAATTCCAGACAGTGATAAGAAGGCAGTACAAGAAATGAAGGAATTATCCGAGTTGGATTTTCCTGAATCCGAATTGATTATTAAATCAAACGGCAGAATTCTAAAGAAGCCGTCCTCTAACTGATTATTCTGCGCACCTCTACAAAGCGCCTCGTGTAATATTCAGACTTGTTATAATGATCAATAATTACCCCACGACTTGTAGCGTGGATCATGTGAATCTCTCCATTTTCATTAGAAACAACGATTGCAACGTGGCCTATACTTTTTCCTCGCGTGCTGCGACCTTTAAAGAAAATCAAGTCCCCCTTTTGAGCATCCTTCAGGTGCACCTTCTCTCCCAATTTTGCTTGTGCACCGCTGCTATGAGGCAATTCTATTCCAACTGATGAATAGCAATGTCTTGTAAGCCCAGAACAATCAAATCGATTTGTTGTGTTGCTTCCGTAACCATAAGGAGTTCCAAGCTGCTTCTTAGCCACGAGGAGTATAGACTCGACCCTGGTGTTCAAGACAGAAACTGTATCAGCAGCAGGCAGTGAATCTGTTACCAAGAGATCTGTTGCAAAAGTCGCAGAGTGAAACAAAAATGTTAAAACGGAAACTAAAAGA